>JAEEOJ010000092.1 GCA_016284175.1 Lachnospiraceae bacterium
GTTGTCGCCTTCTTTGATGGCTGCTGTCTGATAAGGATGAAGGAATGTCTTTTCTGCAGGCTCATATTTGAATTCTGTGAAGAATGAATCAGCTACCGCATTTGCAATTCCCTTAAGTGAATAGAAATCATATTTATCACCAAAAATTGCAACACAGAGTGTCTGCTTCTCTTCAGGATACTCGGTTAAAGGAAGGCTCTTGGGGATAAATCTTGAAGCAACTTCATAAAGTTTGCCTTCGAGATTGCCCTTCTTCTGGTTTCTTGAAACTGCATGAAGCATTGAAGGAGCCAGAGTAGTTCTCATAACCGACAAATCTTCGTTAATAGGATTTAAAATCTTAATTGCCTTTCTCTCTTCTGCATCTTCAGCGAAGTTAAGAAGATTGAAATCAGAAGGTGAAATGAATGAATAATGGATACATTCATAAGCACCCTTTGCGCAAAGATCCTTTTTAAGCTTAAGTTCTTTTTTCTGCTTAGCGTTAAGTCCGCCCATTGTAACCTGAGCATCGGGAAGGAATGTATCTACGATATGGTCGTAACCGTACATACGAATAACTTCCTCAGCAACATCGGGATAGCTTTCCATGTCTTCTCTGTAAGCGGGAATCATAAGCGTAAGCTCATCGCCGTTAACCTTCGGATCGAATGAAAGGTTCTTTAAGATTCGTAAAATATCATCTGTAGGAACTTCAATACCAAGTACTCTGTTAACCTTTGCAATGCTTACTTTCATTTCCTTAGGCTCAATAGAGTTTCCTGTATTTACATCAACATGAGTAGATGAAACCTTACCGCATTCAAGCTCTTCCACAAGGTGAAGCGCTCTCTTCATTGCGTTGAATGTTGAATATTCGTCAACGCCCTTTTCGTATTTAGCGGAAGCATCTGTTCTCTTACCGAGTGCTCTTGAAGTCTTTCTTATATTGTCTCTTGCAAACTTTGCAGACTCGAATAAAACTTCCTTTGTGGTATCTCTGATCTCAGAATTAAGACCGCCCATAACACCTGCGATTGCAACAGGCTTAACACCGTCACAGATTACAAGGTTATTTGTGGTAAGTTCATATTCCTGTTCGTCAAGAGTAATAATCTTTTCTTTATCTTCAGCACGTCTTACAACGATTTTGTTTCCTTCGATGTAATCGCAGTCGAAAGCATGCATGGGCTGGCCCATTTCAAGAGAAACATAGTTTGTAATATCAACCATGTTTGAAATAGGCATCTGTCCGACAAGTGCAAGTCTTCTCTGCATCCAGAGAGGCGATTCTTTAATAACTACATCATGAACATAATGTCCGATGTATCTGGGGCAGATATCGGGAGCTTTAACTTCTACGGTGAAACCTTCTTTTTGGGAAGAATCAGGAGTGAAATCAAGAGCAGGTGCTTTGTATTCTCTGTTTAATACGGCAGCGACTTCTCTTGCGATACCTGTGATGCACTGACAGTCAGGTCTGTTGGCAGTGATTGAAACATCGAAGAGATAATCATCAATGCCTACGATGGGCTTAATGTCTGCTCCGACTTCTGCATCATCAGCAAGTAAAAGAAGTCCGTTATAGGAAGCGCCGGGATACATACCGTCTGCTACACCGATTTCAACACCTGAACAGAGCATACCCTGCGAATCATATCCGCGAAGCTTGCCTGCTTTAATCTTCATAACACCCTCAACGGTCTTATGATCTTTTGCTGTTGCATATACGCTTGCGCCGTCTAATGCAACAGGGAATTTCTTGCCTGCTTCTACATTGTCTGCACCACAGCAGATCTGGAGTAATTCAGGTCCGCCTACATCTACTTTACATACATGAAGATGTGTATCGGGAATGGGCTCACATTCTTTTACGAGGCCTACTACTACGCCTGAAACATCTTTGCCTACTTCGATTACTTCTTCTACTTCAAAACCGCATGAGAAGAGTTTTTCCTCGAGCTCTGCGGGAGTAATATCTTTTATATCTACATATTCGTTTAACCAGCTTAAAGGTACTAACATAATAATCTCCTTTTCTATATCGGTCTTTTAGTTATCATCAATCTGCTTTAATACATTCAGATCGGATTCAAATAACAGCTTGATATTGTTGATGCCGTATTTAAGCATTGCTGTTCTTTCAATACCGATACCGAAAGCAAGACCTGAATATTCGTCTGAATCTATACCGCAGTTTTCAAGTACCTTTTTATTAACGATACCTGCACCGAGAATCTCTATCCAGCCTGTTCCCTTGCAAAGCTTGCAGCCCTTACCGCCGCATTCGAAGCAGCTTACGTCCACTTCAACTGAAGGCTCTGTGAACGGGAAGTATGAAGGACGAAGTCTCGTGGTTGTTTCTTCGCCGTAAATCTTTTTAACGAACACATCAAGCATACCCTTAAGGTCGCAAAGTGTAATCTTCTTATCTACTACAAGACCTTCCATCTGTGTGAACATAGGTGAATGTGTAGCATCATCGTCGCTTCTGAACACTTTACCCGGAGATAAAATCTTAATGGGCGGCTTGGTATTTTCCATTACATGAATCTGGCCCGAAGATGTCTGTGTTCTTAAAAGAAACTCAGGTGATAAATAGAATGTATCCTGCATATCTCTTGCCGGATGGTCTGCAGGTGTGTTTAAAGCCGTGAAGTTGTAGTAATCGTTTTCGATTTCTGTTCCTTCGTAAATGGTAAATCCCATACCTGCGAATACGTCGATGAGCTGATTTCTCATCTGAGTGATAGGATGAAGATTTCCCTTAGGCTCGCATTCGGCATCTATGGTAACATCTATCTTTTCTTTCTCATATCTTTCTTTTAATTCCTTTGCCTTCATCTTGGCATCGAGGTCTTCAAACACTTCGGTAGCCCAGTTTTTAAGTTCGTTAACCTGCTTGCCAAACTCTGCTTTTTCCTCGTTGGGAATGTTTTTCATCTCTTTCATGAGCTGACCGATTTTGCCGGTTTTAGAATCAAGAAACTGCTTTCTTAACTCAAACGCAGTTGCTCTCGAAGTAGCCTGATTCTCAATACCGTCAAGAATCTCCTGTTTGATGGATGTTAATTTCTCGTTCATTTGAATCTCCTTTAAATAATCTAAGGTTTAAAAAAAGCCCCATATAAAGCATATGCTTTACATGGGACGTAATATACGCGGTACCACCCAAATTCCTTTTATATATCATAAAAGGCACTCAATTAGTTATCGTACTGACTAACGTGCAGACCTACTCGTTACCTTTCAGAATGCAGACTCCGGTGTGAAATTAATCTTTTATCATTGTCTTAAGAAAGCTTTCAGCGCCTCACTTTCTCTCTCTGGAAGAATAATAAAGACTTTTGCACCATCTATGCCGTATTAAATTCAAAATTTATTATATTAGCAAATAATCCATAAAGTCAATAAGAATTATTCTATTTCGACTTCGGGAGGTTTGTTCTTTTCTTTTTCTTTCTTGTTAAAGTAAACATTTATGATTCCGCCGTACATAAAGAGTACTGACAGAGTGTAAACCCAGATGAGCATAATGATGACTGTTGCCATCGAGCCGTAAAGGTTAAATGTCGAATAATTCATGAGGTAGAAGTTAAACGCGAAGTTAAAAAGCGTCCAGGTTGTACCTGCAAAAAGCGCTCCTCTCCACTGCTTACGGGGTCTTGTTTTCTTATCAGGAACCCATGCATATACAAATGTAAGTAAAAATGCATAGAAAATCCACTGAATCAGGAATCGTAAGTTAAAGATTGCTTCCAGCCATCCGAAATGGAAGCCGAAATATACACCGAGCAGATCGTAAATGTAGTTGATGAACACTACAACCGCAACCATGATTACAATCGCTACCGCCAGTATCAGTGAATATACAATTGCTTTTAATCGTAAAAGAATAAAATTCGAAAGTTCAGCACATCCGTTTATTACATTAAGTCCGCTCTTAATGCCCTGTATACCTTTTGCGGCAGACCATAAAAGAATTAAAGTTGTAATAGAGAGAATTGCAGGCGAATGGCCGTATAACTGCTTAATAATATTCAAAGTAAGCGAGTCGAGTGCTTCGGGAAGAACTTTCGCAAGGAAATCAAGTACGCCTTCCTGTGTAAGAGGTGTAAAAGGAATAATTGAGAAAACTAAAAGAACGGTCGGAAATATGGCAAGAAATACAAAAAAGGCAACACTCGATGCAAAGAGTCTCGCATTGGTTTGCCGATAAAGCATAGATATTTCCATGTAACCGTTAAAAAAAGCTTTAATCTTCTTCATAATAAACAACCCGAAACATGATCTCGTATTTTGACTCCTAGCGAAAAGCTAGGTGGGTGTCCGCAAATATATTTCTGCCTTCCAACGGATAGAGCTTAAATTGGCCTGACATAGATATAAAGATATAGGAATCCCGTTTAAAGTGATGTAGGGTCAAAATAACAAGTCGTCATATTTCAGGTGCTTTTATTATACCTTAAATACGGTTAAAAATCAAGTGGACCAGACGGGGGTCGAACCCGTGTCCAAAAGCAAATTCCCTCTCCTTCTCCTATCACAGTCAATCATCAGAATTCCCTTCCCTAAGAGATGCTTGACAATCTCTTAAAGTCGGTAGTCCCAAATACGCCCGTCAAGCCGGGACAAGCTTAACGTCGTTTCCTGTCGGTAAATGATGCCCTAAGATATCAAGACAGGTACTGATACCACGGACACACTGCGATTAGGCAGCGAAAGCTAATGTTTTATTATCAGCGTTTATATTTAGGTTTGTGAACTGACGCGTCACGGACGGATAGCTTCTAAAGGTGCATTACCCCTGTCGAAACCAGTACTGGCCCTTATTAAATTGTGAAGGTTCATCCAATATTTATATCGGATTTTCTTTTATAAAATAAACATTTTTAAAATGATTATTTTCAATCATACTGCGAATTCTTGAATTCTCTTCTGGTCTCGCGTTCATAGTCTTTCTTTGCGATAGCATCTCTCTTATCGTAAAGTTTCTTACCTCTGCAAAGACCGAATTCCATCTTCGCTTTTCCTTTCGAGAAATATACTTTCAAAGGAATTAATGTATATCCTTTTTCTTTTATCTTTCCCGTCAGTTTCATGATCTCGGATTTGTGGATTAAAAGCTTTCTGGTACGAAGCGGATCACGGTTAAAAATATTGCCCTTTTCGTAAGGAGAAATATTCATTCCGTATACGAAGATCTCACCATTGTCTATACCTATGAAAGATTCTTTTATGGAGCATTTCCCCATACGAAGGGATTTGACTTCCGTACCGACTAAAACCAGTCCGGCTTCGAAAGATTCTTCCACAAAATAATCATGATATGCTTTTTTGTTGTTTGCAATTATCTTAATGCTGTCATTAGACATATCTGTCACCCATTTTGGCACTGTGTAAAAAAAGCGCCTCTTAAGAAGCGCTTTTGTTTAAACATTTATCCAAAGATAATCGGGATATTTAAAAGCAAAGCAATTATCATAAAAGCTATTGCCAGGATTGTTGTACTCTTAACAAGCACGCCTTCCATCGAACGGCCTTTGTTCTTGCCCCAATAAGTATCAGCGATACCACCGATTGCTCCAAGTCCCTGCTGTTTACCTTCCTGCATAAGTACAAGGAATGTAAGCGCTACGCATACTAATATAAAAATTACCATTACTATTATTTTTATTACCTGCTGCATTTTACACCTTTAATTCTAAATTCAAATTATGGCTGCTAATTTACAACCGCTTTGTTATCTTAACATAACGATTGAGTTTTTGCAAGATATTTATACAAGAAGTGATTTGCCTGTCATTTCCTTAGGCTGTTCCATACCCATAAGCTCGATGATTGTGGGAACGATATCTGCAAGACATCCGCCCTCACGAAGCTTCTTTCCTTCGGGTCCGTTTACAAGGATGAACGGAACGGGATTGGTTGTATGAGCTGTGAAAGGATCGCCTGTCTCATAATCGATAAGCTGCTCTGCGTTACCGTGGTCTGCACAGATGAACATTGTGCCGCCTACTTCTTTTACGAAGTTAACAACTTCGCCTACGCACTTGTCAATTACTTCGATAGCTTCTATGGCTGCTTCAAGAACGCCTGTATGACCAACCATGTCAGGGTTAGCAAAGTTACAGATGATAACATCATACTTAGCTGAACCGTCTTCGTTCTTTGCTGTGATTGCTTCGCTTAATCTGTCACATACTGTGTAAGCACTCATTCTGGGCTTCTTGTCGTATGTAGGAACGTACTTGGGTGAGTTAACAAGGATTCTGTCTTCGCCTTCGTTAGGAGTCTCTACACCGCCGTTAAAGAAGAATGTAACGTGTGCATACTTCTCTGTCTCTGCTATTCTTGCCTGCTTAAGTCCGTTTGCTGCAAGCCACTCACCAAATGTGTTTGTAACTTCAACTTTATGGAATGCTACAGACTTGTTGGGGATTGTAGGATCATATTCTGTGAAACATACATACTTAATATCAAGTCTCTTTCTGTCAAAGCCCTTAAAATCATCATCGCAGAATGCTCTGGTGATTTCTCTTGCTCTATCGGGACGGAAGTTAAAGAAGATGATTGAGTCACCGTCTTTTACGGTTGTACGAGGTTCTCCGTTGTCACAGATTACTGTAGGAATCATAAATTCATCTGTTACACCGTTGTCATATGAAGCCTGGATAGCACCTGTAGCGGAGTCTGCCTTGATGCCCTCTCCCTTTGTTAATGCATCATATGCTTTTTCTATACGATCATAGTTATTGTCTCTGTCCATAGCATAGTAACGGCCTGATACAACACCAACCTTACCTACACCGATTTCAGCCATCTTAGCTTCAAGTTCTGCTACGAAATCTTTACCGCTTGTGGGAGGTGTATCTCTACCGTCAAGGAAACAGTGAACAAATACCTTATCAAGTCCGTTTCTCTTTGCAAGTTCAAGAAGTCCGTAAATATGTGTGTTGTGGCTGTGAACACCGCCGTCGGATACAAGGCCGTACATATGAAGTGTGGAATTGTTCTTTTTACAGTTTTCTACAGCTTCCATAAGTCCGGGATTCTCAAAGAATGTACCGTCCTGGATTTCCTTGGTAATTCTTGTAAGTTCCTGATATACGATTCTTCCTGCACCCATGTTAAGGTGTCCAACTTCGGAGTTACCCATCTGGCCGTCGGGAAGACCTACTGCCATACCTGATGCATTACCTTTAACGAAAGGACACTCTTTCATGAGCTTATCCATGACAGGTGTCTTTGCAAGTGCAACTGCATTGCCTTCTGTCTTTTCGTTTAATCCATAACCGTCCAAAATCAATAAAACTTTCGGTGCGTTTGCCATAATTAAATCTCCTTTATAAAAACACTTATAAGTGAATACAATTAGTTTTGACTAACTAACCTTTAAACCAACGAATATATACTAACACATTGATAAATAAATATCTATCATTTTTTATAAAAATAATTAATCATAAAAGAAACGATTCTGAATTGGCTTTAAACCAATACAGAACCGTCCCCAATATGTTTATCTTAAATCAACACGTCTGATCTTTCCGGAAATTGTCTTAGGTAATTCATCCCTGAATTCGACGATTCTCGGATACTTGTAAGGAGCTGTATGCTCTTTTACATATGTCTGGATTTCTTTCTTAAGTTCATCGGTACCTACTGTTCCCTTTGTAAGAACGATATTGGCCTTTACAACCTGGCCTCTGATTTCGTCGGGAGCCGCAACAACAGCACATTCAAGAACATAAGGAAGTTCCATGATAACAGATTCGATTTCGAAAGGTCCGATACGGTAGCCGGATGACTTGATAACGTCATCGACACGACCGACATACCAGTAGAATCCGTCTTCGTCTTTCCATGCTGTATCGCCTGTATGATAGAATCCGTCATGCCATACTTCTTTGGTCTTCTCTTCGTCTTCGAAGTAACCCTGGAACAAACCGTTGGGTACACCGTTCTGAGTATTGATAACGATTTCACCTGTTTCACCGACCTTGCAGGGATTACCGTCAGGATCAACGATATCGATATCGTATAAAGGTGAAGGTCTTCCCATTGAACCAACCTTGTTGCTCTCTCCTACGAAGTTTGCAATAGAAAGTGTGGTCTCAGTCTGGCCGAAGCCTTCCATGATACGTACGCCTGTTGCTTTTAAGAACTGGTTATAAACCTCAGGGTTCATAGCCTCGCCTGCAACGGTTGCGTATTTTATGGAGCTTAAATCATATTTGGTTAAGTCTTCTTTTATGAAGAATCTGTACATTGTTGTAGGTGCACAGAATGTTGTTATGTTGTACTGCTTAAACAAAGGAAGGATGTCGTCTGCTTTGAATTTCTCAAAGTCATATACGAATGTTGCAGCCTCGCACATCCACTGTCCGTAGAGTTTGCCCCAGAGTGCTTTACCCCAGCCTGTATCGGCGATTGTAAAGTGAAGTCCGTTAGGGTCTACGTTGTGCCAGAACTTCGCTGTAGGGAAATGTCCCAAAGGATATTTGAAGTTATGAGCAGCAATCTTGGGATATCCTGTAGTTCCTGATGTGAAGAACATAAGCATTGTATCATCGCCGCACGCAAAATCTTCGGGCTTCTCCCACTCTTTGGAGAATTTGGGCATTTCTTCGTTGAAATTGTGCCAGCCTTTTCTCTGAAGTCCGTCTACGCATATTTTAACCTTAAGGTCGGGACATCTTTTAGCCGCGAATTCAGCCTGATCCGCAACATCACCTGTACCTGTACAAACGATTGCCTTGCAGTGAGCGGCATTAAATCTGTATTCGAAATCATGATCCTTTAAAAGATGTGTAGCAGGAATGATGATTGCACCGATTTTATGAAGGGCAAGGATTGTAAACCAGAACTGATAATGTCTCTTAAGTACTACGAGTACCTTATCTCCCTTGCCGATTCCGAGAGACTTAAAGTAGTTTGCAGTCTGGTTGGAATAATCGGACATTTCCTTGAATGTAAATCTTCTTGCTTCCTTAAGCTCGGACAGATAAACCATAGCTGTCTTGGAAGGATTCTTCTTTGCCATTTCATCAACGATATCATAGGCAAAGTTAAATTTCTCGGTGTTCTTATATGTAATTCCGTTGAAGATTCCGTTTTCGTCTACTGTTGTTTCAATAAACTTTTCGTATATAGGATTCTTAATCTTTGCAAGATCTGTATTTGTAACGGTATGTGTTCTTACTTTATCCTTAACTTCGGAAAGACCCTTCTTCTCGGGATTCATAACGATTGCATAGATTTCGCAGTCTTCACCGCCGAGCGCGATTTCATTGTGTGGTGTGGATGAATCGTAGTAGATTGCATCGCCTTCATGAAGGATTTCTACGGAATCACCAACCATCATCTTAAGGTTGCCCTTGATGACGATATCCATTTCCTGACCGACATGTGTATTGAAATGGTAAGGAGGATTAAGTGCTTCCTCTGAGTAAGGGATCTTTACATAGAAAGGCTCAGCGAGCTTATTCTTAAAATTGGGAGCAAGGTTTTTATATGTAAAGCCTTCACGTCTGATAATTTCTGTACCTTCACCTTTTCTCGTTACGATGTATTCGGAAAGTGCGGGTGATTCACCTGTTAAAAGGTCATTCATATCAACTTTACAGGTATTGGCAATCTTGTAGATAAATGTAAAAGGAAAATCTTCCTCACCTGATTCGTATCTTACATACTGATCGATATCAAGTCCTATCTTCTTAGCAAGTTCCTGCTGTGAAAGGTTCATAGCCTCTCTTAAATCAACGATTCTTCGTGCTACCTCATGAATTTTAAATTCAAGATTCTGATTGTTTTCGCTCATGTTTTCTCCTTTGTAAAAAATGTAATCAACGATACGCGTTGAAATCTAAGAGAATTGAGATTGAGGTTATTTACATTAAAAATGCCCGTCTCAATTGCTTGAGACGGGCTAACCCGCGGTACCACTCAAATTGCATCACTGAAGATGCCTCCTCTTCTGACTCCAACAAGCCAAGTGCCTTAACGTGGCATAACGGGAATTGTCTACTTTTTTCATTTCGGAATTCCAACTCGGAAGGGATAGCTGAAAGAATTGAATTATCGCCTCACACCAACCGGCGACTCTCTGAAAATTCGACATCTGACGCAGTCTTCGTCACAGTTTTTAATAAAAATGTTCAATTGCTTTTTTAAAATTATCACTAATTTTTTATTATGTCAACAAATATTTTTTATTTATTTTCAAATATTTTCACACCATCGTCACATCCTACAATTATACGATTGCACATATTTAAGAACTGACCGCTTTCCAACACGCCAACAGTATTGTCGAGTTTCTCTTTTATATCTTTTACATCAACAGGTGCAGACATATGTAGGTCTGCTATATAATTGCCGTTATCCGTTACGTACAGTTCATCGTTCTTTAAACGCATTACAGGATTTAATCCAAGGTCTTTAAGTCTTTTCAAAGTTACCTTATATCCGTAAGGCAGTATCTCGACAGGTAAAGGAAAATCTCCGATGGAATCCACGAGTTTACTGTCATCCATTATCCAGATAACTTCTTTTGCAAGGCTTGCAACGATTTTTTCTCTGAAAAGCGCACCACCGCCACCTTTTGTCGCATTAAAATCTTTGTCGATTTCATCTACTCCGTCGATGGCTATATCAAGATACTCGACATCATTTACGTCAAGCAAAGAAATACCAAGTTCACGAGCCTGCTCTTCAGTAGCTTTCGATGTAGCAACAGCCTGAATCTTTAAACCGCCTTTAACAAGTTCGCCTACTCTTTCCACAAGATACTTTGCAGTCGAACCCGTTCCAAGACCGACAATCATTCCGTCTTTTATATATTCCGCTGCTTTTATGCCTGCATTTTTCTTTTTATCTTCCTGCATATCTTTTACCATTTCTTATGTTTCTTTTTCTTTGTTAGCGCTTTTAGCCTTCTCTTCTTCAATCAATTGAGTAAACGCTACTTTACCCACAAGAGTTTTTGGAAGTTCTTTTCTGAACTCGTATTCGAAAGGCCATGAATACTTTGCAAGATTTTTCTCACATACTTCTCTGATTTTTTGTCTTATTTCATCGGTAGGCTCATATCCTTCACGAAGTACGATAAAAGCTTTTGCGACCTGTACCTTTAAAGGATGGTCAATTCCAATTACACAAGAAAGAAGAACTTCGGGAACACTGTCGATAATATTCTCAAGATACTGAGGATAAATATTATAGCCTGAAGAAATAATCATTCTCTTGATTCTCTGTTTAAAGAACAAGAATCCGTCCTCGTCCATGTATCCTAAATCTCCGGTATGAAGCCATACAAGGCCGTCTTTGTGTTTTCTTAAAGTATTTGCTGTCTCTTCAGGCTCGTTTAAGTATCCCTTCATGACAGTAGGACCCGATAAAACAATTTCACCGTCCTGTCCGTAAGGCATTTCTTCAAGCGTCTCGGGATTAATGACTTTATAATAAGTATCCGGATAAGGTATTCCGATACTTCCGGCTTTATATCGGTTAACCGGTATCAGACAGCTTCCGGTCACACATTCGGTCAGTCCGTAACCTTCTCTTACCTTTGCATCCGAGCCGTGTTCTTCAAGGAACTTATCCACTTTCAGTTTAAGACTCTCGGATAGCGAATCTCCTCCGCTGATTACAAGATGAAGGAACGATAAATCAACGCCTTCCATCTTTTTGTTTTTAAGCATAACTTCAAAAAGAGACGGCACGCCTGCAATTATATTGGGCTTGTATTTGGTCAAAAGCTTGTCAAATTCAGCCGCGTTAAACTGAGGCAGTATAACAGCCGTAGCGCCCAAATAAAGCACGGTATGAACGCAGATACCGAGTCCGAATCCGTGGAAAACAGGCATAATGGAAAGAATTTTGTCTCCCTCATGAAGCGTTTTGCAGATTTCGACGCTCTGAATTGCCAGTGCGTTGAAATTAAGATTTGTAAGTTCGATACCTTTGGGAAATCCGCTCGTACCCCCCGAATAAAGAATGGCAGCTGTATCGTTCTTATCGGGCTTATATAAAGTCTCACCTGTATACTCTTTGCCGCTCTTTATAAAGTCACTCCATTTGATGTTAATATCACATTTTTCGAAATGCAGTTTCCTGCCCTTTTTCATAAAATAACCGACACCGATTGCAACGGGCATTGAATCCGCAACACTCACCTGAACTATTTTTTCAAGTTTTGTTTCAGGTAAAATATGTATGATTTTATTTAAAGCCAGATCGATTGTGACAATAATCCTGCTTTCGGTCAGGTTTACATAATATTTGATTTCGTTTTCGGCCGACAAGGGATGAATCATATTGGCCACTGCGCCGATTTTATTGACGGCATAAAAAGAAATTAAAGCCTCGGGAGTATTGGGCATGCATATGCTGACGATGTCCTTGGGCTTTACTCCCATCTGAATAAAGGAGCGCGCTGCAGCGTCTATCTGTTCGAGAAATTCTTTGTAGGTGGCACATTTACCGAAATAATTGTATGCCGTGAGTCCTTCTCTCTTTTTGGCCGATTCTTCCAAAAGCAGATAAATCGAATAATCAGGATATTCCAGATGTTGTCTTACTCCGTCATATGACGAATACCAGGGTGTCTTAACCTGTCCCATATTACAGTCCTTCTTTTATGCTATAAAAATTTGTCTTTGTGTTTTACGAACTTTTCTTTACGTGGTTTGAAATTGTTTTCTATCATCATTTGCTTTACCGTATCGTACAAAAGCTGATTGGCTTCTTCCACGGAAAGGTCTTTAATATCCAGCGGTTCGCCGTAGGTGATTTTTAATGTTCTGCTTCTGAACTTGTAATCACCGGTCACAGCATAAGGTATCAGTTTACAGCCTGTTCTTTTTGCCATAACAACGGCTCCGGGCTTAAAAGGAAGCAGTGTTTCTTCGGTAAAATTTCTCTTTCCTTCAGGAGATACATTTATCGCATAGCCTTTGTTTAAATAATCAATAGCGGCATTTAAAGCACCGCCGTTATGTTTTGCCTTTGTATCTACGGGTATCGAGCCTATCGATTTAAACAGCCATCCGAATTTGCCGTCATGCAGTTCCTTGTTTGCCAGAGAATGCACTACTCTCGGTGTGGATGTGTAGACATATATCGGATCCAGTATGCAGTTGTGATTTCCTGCTATTACGCAGGGCTCTTTTTTCGGTATTACAGATTTATTCACGTATTTAGGATTGTATAAAAACCAGAAAAGAATCGTAAACAGCGGCTGAAAAAATCTGTAAACAAGCGCGTCGGATGCTTTCATGAAAAATTTTCTTCCCTGTTCTTCGCGAACATATCTTTATATCTTTGAATCTCTTCGGATACTTCTTTAATCTTTTCTCCGGTTGTATCAATTTCTGCAAGCATTTCTTTTAAGTCTTTTTTGGTATCGTCGATTCCAAGTTTTTCCGCAACAAACAAAGCGAAATTCGAATCTGAAATATACGGAAGTTTTGTAATGAAATTAATTAAATGAATGATTACCACTATTCCGGTAATCATATAGAAAACGACTGTGACTATACGAAGCACGGGAGCCAGTTCAGGCTCGATGAAATTAGAAGCAATCATAAAAGCAATAATCGTTCCAACATGAAGAAGAACCAGCAGTGAACACCATATTATGCTCTGCTTGCATTTATCCTCGTTGTAAATCATGTCTTCAACATCTTTTTCGAGAACTTTTTTACGATTGGATAATTTCAGATGTTCAACTTTAAGCTTGTTGAATTCAATCCATTCGTTGGTAACTTCAATGTACGAATTATATGCATCAAAATTAAAATCGGGCTTTCTTTTACCCGAAGCAATTTCTTCGTCAAAAATCCTGTCGTTCTTTTCCTTAAGTTCAAAATACGCAGCGGTATTTTCATCAAGAGATTTTCGATTATTACTGATATTCTGTTTAAGGTTTGATAATTTGGCAAGATTGGATGTCTCTTTCATATCAAGATTGTCCACGCCGATTTTTTCCGCTATAGTTGTCCAGAAATCCGACTTTGAAGTAGCGGCAAAAAACTTTATTAGATAAAAAATAGTATAAACAAGAAAGCCGAAAGCAAAAAATCCGAGTCCGCCGGAACCGAGATAAATTGCCATTGTAAGGCGCCAGTCACCTTTAATGTTAATAAGATAGCCTGAAGAAAGAATCAGCAAAAAAGCGCAAACAAATATAACGGTAAATAATTTAACCGTATATCTCCTCCTCTGTTCGCGAACCCCCTTCGCCTCTGACTCGCAGAGCATTACTTCATTTTCCAAATTGTAAATATCGGTTTCGTAAAACGATATTTTCTGAAGAAGTCTGTCTTCCTCTTCGGTGGCAACTCTCATTAAACCTGTCCCGCTAATCCCCTGATTAATTCAATGTCTTCTTTGGTAAGTTTGATATTTGACTGAAATACTTCGCCGTTAGGCATTGTAACTTTCATGTCTATAACACTTCCCTCAGCAATCCCCTGATTTTTTAATGCTCCTAAAAACGACACAAATCTGGGGTGTCTTAATGAAAACTCGTCCCATTTTTTCTTAAAAGTAAGTAAAGCAGCCGGATTGACCATTTATCTTTCCTCCAGATATTTACGTATTTTGTTCTTGGCCCTCTGAAAAGCATTGTCCGTGGTCTTTTCATTCTTGCCTAAAACCTTTGCTATTTCAGATGTTGTAAGGCCGATGATGTAAAGGTCCATTACCTGATACTCAAGCTTGGACAGTTCCTTGCTCATAAAAGCAATAATTTCATCGTATTTTTCTTTGTTTATAAGATTGTCTTCGGGATTGTAAATCTCAGATAATCCCAAATCTTCAGTCGATAAATTGTTATATTCATCATCCGAAGCATCGGTATGTGATATCGAAAGACCTTTGTTTAAAGGCTCATTCTTTGGACTGTTCGAATTTGTGATAGCTGTATAAATATTTCTCTTAACGCATATCTGCGCAAAAGTTGAAAACTTAATATTTTTATGCTCGTCGAAGTCTCTGACGGCTTTAAAAAGACCTATCATACCTTCCTGAACGAGATCCTGATCGTCACCGCCGAGTATAAATAAAGATTTTGAACACGCAAGAACAACGCCTTTATACTTGTTTAAAAGAAAGTCCATGGCCTTGTCGTCGTCCTTGCTTAATCTGACAAGTTCCTCGTCGGTTAAAGTATTTAAATCCATTTAATATATTTCCCCAATTTACAATTAGTTTCTTACTGCATTCTCTGTCTTACAATTTCAAAGCAGAGGATTCCTGCGGCTACGGATGCATTAAGCGAATCAATCTGGCCTTTCATGGGGATTGATGCGACAAAATCGCATTTTTCTTTTACGAGTCTGGAAACACCCTCTCCTTCGGAGCCTACAACTACGCCGATAGGTCCCTTAAGATTAAGGTTATACATTGTTTCCCCATCCATATCCGCGCAGACAAACCAGAGGCCTTCTTTCTTTAAATCCTCGATGGTTTTTGAAAGGTTGGTAACCTTGGCAACAGGAATATAATTAAGAGCGCCTGCAGATGTTCTTGCAACAGTCGCAGTAAGACCTACTGCTCTGTTTTTCGGAATAATAACTCCGTGTGCGCCTGCCTGATGTGCGCTTCTAATAATTGCGCCCAAATTATGTGGGTCCTCTATATTGTCTAAAAGAACAATAAAAGGATCCTCACCTTTATCTTTGGCAATATCAAGAATGTCTGAAACTTCTGCATAATCATATGCTGCGGTAACCGCGATTACGCCCTGATGCTTTCCTGTTTCAGACATATTGTCAAGAAGCTGTTTGTCGACATATTTAATTAAACTGCCGGCTTTCTTGGCTTCTCTTTTAATCGTTAAAACCGGTCCGTCCTGACATCCGTCAAGTACATAAACCTTATCAACGCATTTACCCGATCTGTATGCTTCTAATACGGCATTTCTGCCTTCAATCATGGATTCGTTGTATCCCATATAATTCCTTTTTATTCTTCAATCTTTTCAAGTGCAGTTTTTAAAAGTTCAAGACATCTGTCCAGATTACCCGTCAGATATAAATATCCGAATACGGCCTCAAGTCCTGTGGCTCTGTGATATTCACTGTAAGCCGCGCTCTTTGAATGATTGGCGGTCTTGGCATTCTTGCCTCTTCTGTAAATATCCGCTTCTTCTTCGGTATAATATTCTGTCAGTATTTCTGCGATACGGCTCTGCGTTTTTGCGTTTACCAGTTTGTTTTTATCCTTGGCAAGCGCATTAACGCTCTTATTGCCTTTACTTACGCAAATTGTTCTTACAATGGTCTCATATACGCTGTCGCCTATAAAAGCTAACGTCAAAGGATTATAAGTATTTATATCCGTATCTTTTATATCAAACTGCTCTTTTATCTTACTCGGTAAATCAGTCATTTACACTCTCTTCCACTTAACGCCTTCACGTGTATCTTCAAGTGCGATACCCATAGCAAGAAGTTCCGCTCTGATAGCATCAGCCTTTGCAAAATCCTTTGCCTTCTTAGCTTCTTTACGTTCTTCTATCTTAGCAGTTACAAAGCTTTCAAGTTCGCTGTCGGTGTTTTCTTCTTTTACTGCAGGACCGTCTAGAAGTCCCAAAGAAAGAACCTTGTCAAAGCTTCCCATAAGCGCTTTCTTGGTAGCATCATTTGTATCAGCCTTAAGAGCATCGTAAACAATTGTGATTGCCATAGATGTATTTAAATCGTCGGATATAGCATCCTTGAATTTAGCATCGTATTCCTCAAATACTTTTGTATCAACCTCGCCGTCATCCTTAAGATTTGAAATTCTGTTAAGAAGTTTGTTATATGCGCTTGATACGTTATCAAGTGTATCAAATGAGAATTCAAGAGGCTTACGGTAATGCGACTGTAAGCAGAACATTCTGTAAGCAAGAGGCGAATAACCCTTTTCTTCAAGAAGTGATACTGTAAGGAAGTCACCCTTTGATTTACTCATCTTTCCGTTCTTGTCGATTAAGTGATGAACATGGAACCAGTAATTGCACCACTTGTGTCCCAAATAACTTTCGGACTGTGCGATTTCATTGGTGTGGTGAGGGAAGATATTGTCTACACCGCCGCAGTGAATATCCATGTATTCGCCAAGGTGCTTCATACTGATGCATGAGCATTCAATATGCCAGCCGGGATATCCGTATCCCCAGGGGCTGTCCCATTTAAGTTCCTGATCTTCAAATTTGGACTTTGTAAACCAGAGCACGAAATCGCTCTTGTTTCTCTTATTTTCATCAACATCAACGTCATCACGAACACCTTCAAGAAGTTCTGTTTCTTTCTGGTTTGCAAATACATAGTATTCTTTAAGCTTGGATGTATCAAAATATACATTGTCACCTGAAATGTATGCATAATCCTTCTCAAGAAGAACTTCAATCATATGAATGAATTCTGCGATGCAGTTCGTAGCGGGCTCCACAACATCGGGAGTCTTAATGTTAAGTTTTCCTGCATCTGAAAAGAAAGCATCGGTATAGAATTTGGCAATATCCATAACTGACTTATGCTCTCTCTTTGCGCCTTTAAGCATTTTATCTTCACCTGTATCCGCATCGGAAGTAAGATGACCTACATCGGTGATATTCATAACTCTTTTAACATCGTAACCAATGTATCTTAAAGTTTTCTCAAGTACGTCTTCCATAATGTAACTTCTTAAGTTACCTATATGAGCAAAGTGGTATACTGTAGGTCCGCAGGTATACATTGCAACCTTACCTTCCACATTGGGTTTAAATTCTTCAACTCTTTTAGTAAGCGTATTGTAAATTCTCATTTTTTATCTCCGTTTTCTATCGTTTCACAACTATTCTATAATACAATAAATGACATAAACTTTCAAATCAATAAAATATAGCCTGAGCATTATATTTTTCGAGTATATCCTTGGATTTTTCCTCTCCTAAAATAAGGCAGATAGTCGATAAAGCATCTCCTTCAAGTGACGAATCCGAAATAATCGTTACACTCTTTACATCCGTTTTAACAGGATAGCCGTTATTGGTATTAAGAATGTGATGATATTTAACACCGTCATACTCTACGAAACGTTCGTAAGTTCCGCTTGTTACAACCGATTTGTTGCTGACCGAGATACTGTCGATTATACCTTCGGGATTGTCCGGATCTTTTATACCTATTTTATAATCACTTCCGTCAGGTTTTGAACCTATTACAACCACGTTTCCGCCGAGAGAAATAATTGCACTCTCAACATTGTTTTCTACAAGGTATTCTTTTAACTTATCTGCCACAAAACCTTTGGCAATAAATCCCAAATCAACCTGAACACCCGATTCGTTAATCTTTACACGGTTCCCTTCATAAAGTTTGACTTTTTTATAATTCACCTTCTTAAGCGCCTGTCTTATTTCGAGGTCTGAAGGCTTCCTATCCGTTAAAGTATTGCCTTTAGCATCATGTGTAAAGCCCCATATATCAAGCAGAGGAGCAATCGTTATATCAACTGCACCGTTTGTCTCATCACAGAATTCAAGCGCTCTTTCGAAAAGATAATATGTATCGTCGCTGACATCAACCCCGGCATATGCCTGCTGGTTAATCATCGTCATTTCACCTAAGTTTAATCTTCCTAAGGAGTTATCATACTTTTCGCACATTTCCATACAGCCTTCAAGAAGGTCAAGATCCTTCATTGAATAAACGGTGATTGAAACATACGTATCAAAATAATAACCGTCCCTGGTGTAGGTTTTACCGTTGTTTCCCCAAAGAATGGCAAGGGCTACAAGGGGAGCCAGAATGAAGAGAACTATTAAAATTTGTATGATTCGTTTTTTTACCATCTGAAATACTCCGAATAAATTAACGCATGTTTATATCATAAAAGATTAAAAAGGTACCGACAAGTGCCGATACCTTTTATTCGTTCTTATTCCATAAAATACATTAATGCTCTGTAATACAGCCTTTTTTACATTTCTCCACGCAGGTTCCGCAGCCTACGCATTTGCTGTAATCAATCTTTGCATGGAAGTCTGTAACTTCAACAGCTTCGGCGGGACAGTTCTTTTTACATAAACCGCAGCCGATACAGCCGTTTGTACATTCTTTCATTGTAACCGGGCCTTTCTCCTTTGAAGAGCAGGCTACGGCATATTTAGCAGAATAAGGTATCAGTTCTATTAAGTGCTGAGGACATACAGCGATACATTTACCGCATGCTTTACACTTTTCTTTATCAACTTTTGCTACTCCGTTTTCTACACGAATAGCATCAAAAGGACAGGCCTTTACGCAGCTTCCGAAGCCCTGACAGCCGTGGTTACAGGCTTTCGGTCCTTTGTTCGGAACGAACATAAGCATCTGACAGTCTTCCTGACCTACATATTCGTAGTTCATCTTTGAAGCTTCACAGTCGCCGTTACATTTTACGAATGCAACCATTCTTTCGGATTCGACTGCGTCTACGCCCATTATTTCAGCTACTTTTTTGCCAACTTCTTCGCCCCCTACGGGACATCCGTTTACCGGTGCTTCGCCTTTAACAATAGCAGCTGCAAGACCCGAACATCCGGGATAACCGCATCCGCCACAGTTATTGCCGGGAAGAACTTCAACGATTTTCTCTTCTCTCTCGTCTACGCTGACTTTGAAGATAACCGAAGCTATTCCCAAAAATATTCCTATAAACAAACCTACTGCAGCTACAATGCCTACAGCAAGCAGTATACCTGTTAAACTCATATCTGTCTCCTTAAATCAAACCCGAAAATCCGCAGAATGCTATTGCCATAAGTCCGGCAGTAACAAGTACGATGGGCATTCCCTTCATGTATTTGGGTATATTGTTGTATTCCATCTTTTCTCTTAAGCCTGCGAGGATAACGATTGAAATCGCAAAACCTGCAGCTGTAGCAAAACCGTTTACAACGCCTGTGAAGATATCATACTCAAGGTTAACGTTATTGATAGCTACACCCAAAACCGCACAGTTGGTAGTAATCAAAGGGAGATATACACCAAGCGCCTGATAAAGGGACTTCATGTACTTCTTTAAGAAAAACTCTACAAACTGAACCAGTGCTGCAATAATCAAAATGAAAACGATTGTTTTCAGATATTCGATGTTAAGAGGTCGTAAAATAAACTTGTAAATGAGTCCGGCTACAAGTGATGAAAGTGTGATGACGAAAATAAGCGCACCACCCATACCTGCGGCTGTCTTAACTTTCTTTGATACACCGAGGAAAGGACAGAGTCCTAAAAACTGGCTCAATACAACGTTACTGATCAAGGAAGAGCCGATGGCTATAACAATGATGTTTCCGATATATGTTCCGTTCATTTATTCGCCCTCCTTCTCTTCTGTTTTTTCAGATTCTTCTTTTAAATCTTCATCTGTTTCATCAGAAGCAAGAATGTCGTTAAGCTCGGTATCTTCTGTAGCCGTAACTTCAACATTCTCCGTCTTTTCTTCAGCTTTCTTTTCTTCTTTAACTTCTGTGGCAGGAGCTTCTTCTTTTACGGTATTATCTACCATTCTTCTTGCACAACCCATATCCGAACAGTTCATACAGTCGCTTGAACAGCCTGAACCGATCTTGGATGTGTCTTTTCCTGCTTTTGCACCTTTGTCTTTAATAACATTCTGAATCATTGTAAGGGTTGCGAGTACGAAGAATGCACCGGGAGCCATAACAAGGATTCCGATAGGTGAAATGGATGAAAATTCAATTGTAAGTATGTTGTTAATAATACCTGCAAAGCCCTTTGCCTTGGGATTGATTACCTTTGCAAGAGCACTTACAAGTAAAACGGATACAGGATTGCCGAACATATCGTCAATTGCAAATCCGAATACTGTGCCGGCACCTAAGAACTCTCTTACCAAACCGATAAGAGTAAGTGCCATTGTAAATCCGAGACCCATACCGATACCATCAAAAAGTGAAGGAAGTACGGCATTCTTGGAAGCATAGCTTTCAGCACGTCCTAAGATAATACAGTTAACAACGATAAGCGAAATGTAAATACCTAAAGCTGAGTATAATCCGGGAACAAAAGCATGCATTAAAAGTTCAACTATTGTAACGAAGGTTGCAATAATTACGATATATGCAGGAATACGAACCTTATCGGGAATAATCTTACGAAGAGCCGATATAATCATATTCGAAAGTGCAAGTACCACCATCGTGGAAAGGCCCATACCGAGACCGTTAATAGCACTTGTGGTAACGGCAAGTGTGGGACACATACCAAGCATAAGCACGAAAGTGGGATTTTCTTTAATGAGTCCGTTGTAGAGACGTTCCAAACATCTTTTCATTATTCATTCCCTCCTTCGTTTAAAATTGTAAAATATCTGGCACCTGTATTAACGCCGTTTGTAACAGCATTGGAAGTAATTGTGGCAGATGTAATGGCATCGATTTCATCGGATGAAACCGCACCTGTTTTAACTACCTTATACGTCTCAAGCTTTCTGTTTCTAAACTGAGGAACCAGAACGTTTTCAGCATTCATACCAAGGCCGGGTGTTTCGGAAATCGAAAGGATTGAAACACCTTTAAGCATATTGTCGAGCGTAATACCCATATAGAAGGAAATGTTTCCGCCATAACCCGATGTACTTGTTACGCCGATTACATAACCGTAAAGTGTACCGTCAGCCTTCTTTGCTTCGTATACACTGTCAACATAAGCTACATTGTATTCTTCGTTCTTAAGCTGCTCGCTGATAACAGGATCAACTTCGATGGGATTGAATGTAAGCTCTTCTACAGTATCTAATACACCCGCTTCGTTAATCTCTTTAAATACTTCGTTACATGCGTCAGCCTGAGCCTGCGCTTCCTGAGTGGCAATGGGCTCTTTTGTAAGCTCATATACAAAGCCTAATCCGAGACCTGCAACTAAAGTGATACCGAAAATAACAGCAGTATCTTTTATGATTCTTATTAAATCTTCTTTAGACATACTCATAGTGAATTCTCTCCTCCTTTACCGAAAGCTTTAGGAAGAGTGATCTTCTCAATAAGCGGAACAAGAAGGTTTCCTAAAATAATTGCAAAGGAAACTCCCTCCGCGCCGGGTCCGAATATACGGAATACACCGGTTAAAACGCCAAGTAAGATACCGAAGAGATACTGGCCTTTCTTGGTAATCGGTCTTGTTACATAATCGGTAGCCATAAAGAAAGCACCGAGCATAAGACCGCCACCTGCAAGCTGTGCGCAAATGTAATTTAAGTCAAATCCTCTCTTAGAGAATAAAAGGATAAAGATTACAAATGATACGATGTAAGATCCGGGAATCTTTAAATCGATAATTCCGAGAGCAATAAGGAAGCATGCACCGAGAACAATGGCAATCATACTTGTCTCACCGATTGTACCTGCCGTACGTCCTATTACCATATCGAAAATATTTACTTCACCGCCTGCCTTAACAATTGCAAGAGGCGTAGGACCTGTATAAACATCGGTGGTAAAGTTTGTCATGTATTTCGCAAAGGAAATAACAAGGAAACATCTTGCACCGAGTGCAGGATTCATAAAGTTCTGTCCGAGGCCACCGAAAAGCATCTTAACAACAACGATTGCGAAGCATGCACCGATTGCTGTCATCCATAAAGGAAATGTGGACGGTAAATTGAGCGCAAGCAAAAGACCGGTAACAATTGCGGAGCAGTCTCCCACCGAAACCGGTTTCTTTAAAATCTTACACATTACAAACTCGGAAAGTACCGAAAAGCCTACCGAAACAAGAATTACCAAAAGAGCATGATAACCGAAGTTAATCACGCCGAAAATTGTGGCAGGCATAAGTGCTATGATTACAGCAAGCATGATTCCTCTTGTAGACATGCCGTCTCTGACATGAGGGTTAGAGGATACTTTTAATTTCTTATCCATGATTACTTACCCCCTTTCTTTCTGTCAGCGAGAATCATTCTTCTCATAGATTTTATGGACTGGGTAAGGTAACGCTTTGCAGGGCAGATATATGAACAGCATCCGCATTCGCAGCATTCCATACCATTGTATTTCTCAAACATTTCTCTGTTGCCGTTCTGTGCAAAATCGGCAAGCTTGGAAGGTACTACTCTTCCGGGACATACTTCAACACATCTGCCGCAGTTGATACATGCGGTTTCAGTAGCAGAAGAAATCTGATCCTTTGACAGGCAAAGGAGTGCCGATGATGTCTTGGTTGCGGGAACGTCAAGATCAAAGATGGCAAATCCCATCATGGGTCCGCCGGAAACAATCTTTTCAGGTTCTTTTATGAATCCGCCTGCTTCATCAATCAGTTCATGATAGTTTGTTCCGATGGGAACTCTGAAGTTCTGGGGATTCTTAATACAGTCACCTGTAACTGTAACTATTCTCTGAAGTAAGGGCTTGCCTTCAACAACTGCCTGGTAAATGGAACAGATTGTATCTACGTTATTAACGATACAGCCTGCATCAGAAGGAAGCATTGAAGAATTGATAGCTCTCTTTGTGGTTGCAAAAATAAGATGTCTTTCAGAACCCTGAGGATATTTAGTCTTTAAAGGAATAACCGTAATCTTATCCTCGTTCTTGGTGAGTTCTTTAAGTTTCTTGATACAATCGGGTTTATTATCCTCAATTGCAAGAATACCTCTTGCATTATTAAATAAGGAAAGCTCTATGCGAAGACCTTCAACAAGTTTTTCGGGAGTTTCCATCATAATCCTGTAGTCACTTGTAAGATAGGGTTCACATTCCGCACAGTTCGCGATAATGTATTCGATTTTATCCGGTTCCTTGGGTGAAACTTTAACATGCGTAGGGAATCCTGCTCCGCCCATTCCGACTATACCGGCCTTCTGAATAAGAGAAACGATTTCTTCTCTTGAAAGCTTTGTGTAATCAGGGTTAGGAGTAAATTCAACCTCGTCGTAAGCACCGTCGTTTTCGATGACTATGGATTTAACATGGTCACCGGTAATGATTCTTCTGGGTTCAATAGCTTTAACGGTACCCGAAACAGACGAATAAATCGGAGATGAAACAAACCCCGTTTCCTTGGCAATTAACTGTCCAACCAATACATGTTCCCCAATTTCAACAACAGGCTCAGCGGGTGCGCCTATATGCTGAGACAAAGGATATACCATCAGGCCCTTGGGCATGTAATCTACAATCGGCTTATCCTTTGAAATGTCTTTTCCGTCATAGGGGTGAATACCACCGTGAAATGTAAACAAATCCTTGCCTCCCTTTCTTTTTTTAAAAATAGCCTTTAATATATTACTACTTATTTAAAAAAAATACTATATTAAATTTTCAAAATGTAGTAAGATAATAATGTATGTAAAATAAGCATTTGGAAAGGTAATCTAATGAAAACTATTCAGTGTTCGACCACTCTTACAGAATTAAATTATCCTTTGGAAACTTTAGCACCGCTTAGCGATATCCTTTTCCTTGATATCGAGACAACCGGTTTTTCCGCCAGAAGTTCAAATTTATATATGATTGGCTGTTCATATTATGAGAACGGCGAATGGCAGTTAATCCAGTGGCTGGCCGAAAACTACGAAGAAGAAAACGAAGTATTAAAGGCATTTCTTGACTTCTGTGTTAACTACTCTTTCCTTATTCATTTTAACGGAAATCAGTTTGATATTCCTTTCTTAGAGCAGAAATGCGAACAGTACGAATATGATTTTGATTTCAATTCCTTTAACGGACTTGATATATATAAAAGAATCAAACCCTACAAAAACTTCATGAAACTCGAGGACTGCAGACAGAAAACATTACAGTCTTTCCTTGGAATGATCAGAGAAGACATTTTTGACGGCGGTGAACTCATCAACTTCTATCATGAATACGTTGTCAGCAAAGATGAAGAAATCGGGGATGCGATTCTTCTTCACAACAAAGAAGACGTTATCGGAATGCTTCATATGGTTTCTCTTCTTTCAATACCCGATCTGTTTAACAAATCACTTCGTGTAATGAAGGTTAAGGCAAACTACTACAACGATTATGAAAACAAAAAGAGACAGGAACTTATCTTATCACTCAGATTCAGAAATGCAATTCCCGTTCCTCTTTCATATACTGCAAACGGATGTTACTTTACATGTGACGGAATAGACGGAATTTTAAAAGTACCTCTTTATGAGGAAGAAATGAAATACTTCTATTCAAACTACAGAGATTACTACTATCTCATCCACGAAGATATGGCTGTACACAAATCAGTAGCACAGTTTATCGAAAAGGATCATAAAGAACCTGCAAGTGCACTCACTTGTTACACTCGTAAAACTTCCACATATCTCCCTGAATGGAGCGTTCTCTTCGAGCCGTTCTACAAGAGAGATTACAGAGACCAGCAGTTGTTCTTCGAACTAACACCTGAGTTTAAGACATCCAGAGAAAGTTTTAACAAGTACGCTGAGCACATTCTGCAGAATATGATTAACGTATAAATTGATATTTGATCAAATATCAATAACCTATAACATCCTTTCTTTTCTAAAGTATCAGGCGCCTTCGGGCGTCTGATATTTTTTATGCGAACCTAAGGGACGGTTCTTCTTATTCTTTTTTATACAGAAAAAAAGAAGACACATTCCTGTGTCTTCTTTATATTAAAGATTTTAAATCTTATTCTTCTGCTTTAGCTTCTTCTGCAGGAGCTTCTTCAGCGGGAGCTTCCTCTACTGCAGGTGCTTCTTCAACTGCTGCGGGAGCTTCTTCTGCCTTAGCTTCTTCTTCAGCCTGTGCTGCAACTACTGATTCAACATCAACTGTTGCATATTCTTCGCCGTTGTCTTCAGCGTTTTCTTCTTTCTTCTTGGGCTGTAACATAGCTCTTACGGAAAGGCTGATTCTGTTGTTCTCTTCGTTAACTTCTGTAACCTCTGCAGTTACTTCATCACCAATCTTAAGAACATCTGAAGGCTTCTCAATGTGATTCTTGGAAATCTGGGAAACATGAAGAAGTGCATCCACACCGCCTTCAAGCTGAATGAAAGCACCGAAGTCTGTCATTCTTGCAACCTTACCTGTTACAACGCTGCCAACAGGGAATCTTGCGCTTAAATCTTTCCAGGGATTCTCGTCTTCAAACTTTGTTGAAAGAGAAATTCTGTTTCCGTTAATCTCTTTTATGAGAACTTTAACCTTATCGCCTGCTTTGTAAAGCTTCTTGGCACTTTCGATTCTGCCCCAGCTCATCTCCTTGATGTGAAGGAGTCCGTCGATTCCGCCGAGATCGATGAATGCACCGAAATCTGTAACATTCTTTACAGTACCTTCTACTGTATCGCCAACTTTAATCTTGGAAAGAACTTCTTCAAGAGCTTTAGCCTTCTGAGCTGTGATGAGCTCTTTGCGGTTACCGATATATCTTCTCTGCTTGGGATCATATTCCTGCATGAGAAATTCTATTTCCTTATCCATGAACTTGGATAAATCTTTTTCATAAACGTCTGAAAGAAGACCCGCGGGAATAAATACTCTTACATCATCAACAACAACGATAACACCTTTGTTGTTGGGAATCTGTGTAACTACACCCTTAACTGTTGTCTTCTCATTGAACGCATCTTCAAGAATCTTGGATCCTTTATCCATCACAAGTCTCTTGTGCGTAAGTGATACCTGACCTTCTCCGTCGTTGACCTTAAGTACCTTAACGTCAAGTTTGTCTCCGATTTTTACTTTTTCTGTCAGATCAATGCTTAAGTCATTTGTGTATTCTGCTTTGGAAAGAATGCCGTCAGATTTGTAGCCGATGTTTAAAATAATGTAATCGGGTTTAACATCAATAACTTCACCGCTAACTACCTCTCCTGTTCGAATTGTTTTGAATGATTCATCAAGCATTTGTTCAAAAGTAAGTTCTGACATATTTTTGAACCTCCTCAATAATGTTTTTTGGGGTTGATGCCCCAGCTGTAATTCCCACCAGGTTAGCATTAGCCGGTAATTCCAAATGCAACTCCTTAAGTGTCTGAATGAAATAGGTTCTTTCACAATGCATTTTGCTAATTTCGTAAAGCTTGCGGGAATTGGAGCTTTGCGAATCCCCTATAACAATCATAACGTCAGCTTTTTCGGCAAGTTGCGCTGCCTCATTTTGACGTTCGCTCGTAGCGTTGCATATAGTATTCACAACGCTAACATTATCATCATAACAAATTCCTTTTAAAATATCAACTAAATCTTTAAATTTATTGATGTTAAAAGTAGTCTGCGAAACTACGTAAATCTCGCCTTTTAACAAGCCTTTGAGCGCATACGCGTCTTCCTCATTTCCGACAACGTAAGCAGGTGTTTCGCACCACCCTTTTATACCCTCAACTTCAGGGTGTCCGTCGTTGCCGATTATGACTATTGTTTTGTTGTTCCGAGACTCTGTATTTACAAGATTCTGAATTCTTTTTACGAACGGACATGTAGTGTCAATTATCGTAAAACCGCGCTTTTCAATACCTTCGTAGATTTTTTTTGCAACACCGTGAGACCTGATTATGACACAGCCCTTGGGAAGTTCGTCAAGCTCTTCTAGCGAGTTGATTTCCTTTACTCCTTTTTCAAGAAAATCATTAACTACTTCCTTGTTGTGAATAATCGGTCCGAAAGTATAAATAGTTCCGCCTTTTTCAATTTCTTCATACACCGTATCGACAGCTCTTTTTACACCGAAACAAAAGCCGGCCGACTTGGCAAGTACAACTTCCATTTTCCACTCTCCAAAAGTGGCCATTTGGGGACGGTTCTATTTTGGCCTTTTTTACCATTTTAGAACCGTCCCCGTTTGGCTCATTTTTTATTTTCTATAATTTCAAGGATTTTATCTTTAACTTCCTCTATTGTCATGTCGGAGGTGTCAAGATAAACAGCATCCTCAGCCTGCTTAAGAGGAGCTATTTCGCGGTTCATGTCTCTCTCATCACGCTCGATGATTTCCCGCTCGATTGTGTCAAGATCACAGTCGGTACCTTTTTCTTTTAATTCAAGATATCTTCTCTCTGCTCTTACTCTGCTGGATGCGGTAAGATAAATCTTGCACTCGGCATTGGGAAGAATATTGGTTCCGATATCACGGCCGTCCATAACGACATCATTTTCTCTTGCAAGCTTTCTCTGAAGTTCAAGAAGCTGTGCTCTTACCTTACCGTTTGTAGAACTTGCAGAAGCCATGTTACCCACTTCCTGGGTTCTGATAAGGCCGTTAACGTTCTCACCGTTTAATAGTACAATCTGAGTGCCGTTTTCATACTCTATGGATACATTTGCTTCCCCACAGTATTTTTCATAGCCTTCGTTATCGTCAATTGCCACACCTTTTCTAATTAAATACAAAGCGATTGCACGATACATTGCTCCGGTATCAACATAAATAAAACCTTTTTCCTTAGCCACAAGTTTGGCTATTGTTGATTTGCCCGCACCTGCAGGTCCGTCGATTGCAACATTAAATCCCATGTTGAATTCCTCCTAAAATAATTAATTATCCGTCTGTCTCATTCCGGCCAAATAGCCTGTACTGAATGCAATCTGAAGATTAAATCCTCCCGTAAAAGCATCCACATCAATTACTTCTCCCGCAAAGAAAAGATTCTGTACGAGTTTACTTTCCATAGTTTTGGGATTGATATCCTTTACACTCACACCACCGTGAGTAATGATGGCTTCATCAAAATCTCTTGTGCCTTTTATGGTAAGCGGAAGCCTCTTGGTGTAATCGAGAATCTTCTTTCTCTCTTCCTTCGTTATCTCGTTACACTTTTTATAAATATCCACACCCGAAAGCTCGCAGATCTTTAAACCGAGTTTAATCGGATAAATGTTTCCGAGTATGTTTTTTAAATCCTTTTTATTGCCTTCTTTTAATTCTCTTATAAGTCTTGCATCAAACTCATCGTCAGAAAGTGCAGGCTTTAAATCTATAAATACCTTTATATCTTTTTCATCGCTTCCTGCGATAATCGAGCTTGAAGTAAGTACCAGCGGACCGCTTATTCCAAAGTGGGTAAAAAGCATTTCGCCCATTTCTTTGTATTTAAGCTTGTCTTTTATGAAAAGAGATAAAGTTACATTTTTAAGTGATAGTCCGGTCAGTTCAAAAGCCCATTTCTCGTAAGTTTCAAGAGGTACAAGCGCAGGTTTTAAGGTCGATATTCTGTGGCCTTCTTCTCCGGCCCATCTTAAACCGTCCCCTGTTGAACCTGTGGACTTATAACTTATACCGCCTGTTGCGATAACAACCTTGTCAGCCTTAATAATTTCGCCGTTATCGGTCTTTACGCCGACCACGCATTTACTGCAGCCTTTTTTCTTTAAATCCTCTTCTGCGTCGATTTCGAGGCTTTCAGTGATAATGCTCTTTACCGAAGTATTTAATCTTAAATCAACTCCTGCGCTTTTTAGAGCATTATTCAGTGCTTTTATGATATCGGAAGAATGGTCGCTTACAGGAAATACACGGTTGCCCCTCTCTGTTTTAAGAGGTGTTCCGTTATCCTCTATAAGTTTCATCAGATCCGTATTGTTAAACTGCGAAAATGCACTGTATAAAAACTTCGGATTGCTGACTATATTCTCAAAAAACTCATCTCGTAAGCAGGCATTGGTGACATTGCATCTTCCTTTGCCCGTGATAAAAAGTTTTTTGCCGATTTTTTCATTTTTTTCAAGCAGAACCACACTATCGCCTGAGTTTGCTGCACTTATTGCAGCCATCATTCCGGCGGGCCCCGCACCAATTACAATCGTCTTCATTTTTACGCCTTTACATACATAAAAATTGTACAAAAAACGACCATAAAAGTAAAGAAAAACCGACCTCATAAAAAGGCCGGTTTTTATATGTAAGATTAAATTATATTAAACAGGGTATGCGCCGTTCTTGGAATCAGCTGCCGTAAGGTCAACCTTTTCCTGCTGAGCTTTTCTGTACTTGAAGAAGTCAACTGCAACCTGAGGGAATAATGCGTATGATAATACGTCCTCATCCTGCTGTTTCCATTCTTTCATCTCTGCCTCGAGCTTATCCATTTCGTTGGTTAAGCCTGCAGCATCAGCTGAACGCTCTGTGTATCTCTTTTCGCCGGGAATAACCTTGTCGATTACTTCCTGGTTCATAGGCTTAATTGTCTGACCGTATTTACCGCGAAGAAGGTCTTTTGTCTGGTCAGTAGCAACTTTGTATCTTTCGCCCATAAGAACGTTGAATACAGCCTGTGTTCCGACGATCTGTGAAGAAGGTGTAACAAGAGGGGGCTCACCGAGGTCTTTACGAACTCTGGGGATTTCCTTAAGCACTTCTTCGTACTTGTCTTCTGCGTTCTGCTCTTTTAACTGAGAAATCATGTTGGAAAGCATACCGCCGGGAACCTGGTAAAGAAGAGTCTTGATATTTACGCCGAGAGACTTTGTGCTCATGAGGCCGTTTGCAAGGCATTCTTCTCTGTAAGGACGGAAGTAATCAGCGATTTCAGCAAGAAGATCCTGATCAAATCCTGTGTCATATTCGGTACCCTTGAAGGTTTCAACCATAACTTCTGTAGCGGGCTGTGATGTACCGAGTGCAAAAGGAGAAATTGCACAGTCGATAACGTCTACGCCTGCTTCTACTGCCTTAAGGTATGTCATTGAAGCAACACCTGAGGTGTAGTGTGTATGAAGCTGAATGGGAAGCTTTGTTTCTTCCTTCATTGCTTTGATAAGTTCTGTAGCTTTGTAAGGAAGAAGAAGTCCTGCCATATCCTTGATACAGATTGAGTCAGCACCCATCTCTTCGATTTCTTTGGCAACCTTTGCCCAGTACTCAAGTGTATAAGCATCACCGAGTGTATAGGAAAGAGCTATCTGAGCGTGTCCTCTGCCTTCCTGTGTCTTAATCTTGTTGGTTGCGTCAACTGCAGCCTGAAGGTTTCTTAAATCGTTAAGGCAGTCGAAAATTCTGATGATATCGATACCGTTAGCGATTGATTTTTCTACGAAATTGTAAACAACGTCATCTGCGTAAGGACGATAACCTAAAATGTTCTGTCCTCTGAAAAGCATCTGAAGTTTTGTGTTCTTGAAGCCTTCTCTTAACTTACGAAGTCTTTCCCAGGGATCTTCCTTAAGGAAACGAAGAGAAGCATCAAATGTAGCGCCGCCCCAGCACTCTACCGAATGATATCCTACTTTATCCATCTTATCTACGATGGGGAGCATTACTTCGGTCGGCATTCTTGTTGCAATCAAAGACTGATGTGCATCACGAAGGACGGTTTCAGTTATTTTAATAGGCTTTTTTTCTGCCATTGTATTTTCCTCCATTAAAAACTTACTGTAAAACTTTGTTTAATCTTTAATCAAAATACACCAAAGATTGCCATGAATGTTCCGGCAGCAACTGCTGTACCGATAACGCCGGCAACGTTGGGTCCCATTGCATGCATCAAAAGGAAGTTTGAAGGATCTGCTTCTGCACCGACCTTCTGAGAAACTCTCGCAGCCATAGGCACGGCTGAAACGCCTGCAGAACCGATAAGAGGATTAACCTTACCTTTTGTGAGTATACACATGATTTTACCGAAGATAACTCCGGCAGCTGTACCGAACGAGAATGCTACAAGTCCGAGTACAACGATTGCAACTGTTTCAAAGTTAAGGAAAGCTTCTGCACTTGTTGTAGCACCTACGGATGTACCGAGGATGATAACAACGATGTACATAAGTGCGTTTGAAGCTGTTTCCTGAAGCTGTCTTACAACACCTGATTCTCTGAAGAGGTTACCTAACATAAGCATACCTACGAGGGGAGCTGTTGTAGGAAGAATAAGTGAAACAACTATTGTAACAACGATGGGGAAAAGAATCTTTTCAAGTTTGGAAACGGGACGAAGCTGTTCCATCTTGATTTTTCTTTCTTTTTCTGTTGTTAAAAGCTTCATAATAGGGGGCTGAATAATAGGTACAAGTGACATGTACGAATATGCAG
>JAEEOJ010000093.1 GCA_016284175.1 Lachnospiraceae bacterium
TTATGTTTCTTCAAGTATGGCGCATGCATGGAGTGAAGTTTATTTTGACGGCGCAGGCTGGGTATCGTTTGACGCAACACCGGGCTACGGTGGCGGTACATACTGGGCAAGCGCTGCAAAGCCTTCAGAACTTCCGCCCATAGGAACCTACGAAAGAAAAGAAACTCCGACAGAGGAATCGACACTTCCCGAATTGGATGAAGAGGAGCCTGAAGACGAGGGAATAATTATTGAATGGTACATGGTTGCAATTCCTGTTACAGTCGGCATTGCGGTTATAGCGTTGTTCTTCCTTGTTTTCAAAATTACTGCTGCAATCCGCCTAAACAAAATGGATTACGACAGAAAATTCGTCGTGCTCTGCAAACAGATTTTAAATATATTTAAGTTGCTTGGAAAACCGATGAATGAGGCCGAGACAATTTACGAATACAAGGTAAGGCTTTCGGCTGATTATGAGGATGAATTATTAACCTTTACGGACGATCTTGAGAACTACCTTTACAATCCGAACGGAAATGAAAAGGGTTATAAAGAAGCCTGCGAAAAGGCGTTTAAGATCAGGGATACGCTGTTAGAAGATTTGAAGAAGAGAAGTCTTGTGAGATTTATAAGATATCATCTTGTAAATTAAAAAACCGGAGGGATAATCCTCCGGTTTTGCTTCTTTTATGATCAATTACATTTTCTCGGGTTCGGGATAATCAACACCGAATGTTTCAACTGTTACAGTCTGCATTACCTGAGGCTTTAAAGGTCTGTCGTTGAAAGGATTTGTAGCGGTGTCCGCGATTTTGTTTACAACTTCCATTCCTTCGATTACTTTGCCGAATGCAGCGTACTGTCCGTCAAGGTGAGGAGAAGTCTTGTGCATAATGAAGAACTGACTTCCGCCTGAGTTGGGATCGTATGCTCTGGCCATTGAAAGAACGCCTTCTGTATGCTTTAAGTTGTTCTCGAATCCGTTGATTGCGAATTCGCCCTTAATGCAGTATCCGGGGCCGCCCATTCCGTTGCCGTCGGGACATCCGCCCTGAATCATGAAGCCGTTGATTACACGGTGGAAGATGAGGCCGTTGTAAAATCCTTTGTTAATAAGTGAAATAAAGTTGTTAACGGACTGCGGTGCGATTTCGGGATAAAGCTCGGCTTTAATCACGTCACCGTTTTCCATTGTTATCGTTACTATAGGTTTTTCTGCCATATTAAATAAAGTCCTTTCTTATCCGAGTCTCTGTACTGCGTCTTTCTCTGCCAGAACTTTCGCATGCTCTGCAAGATAGCTGTCGAAGAACTTGTCGCCCGATACGTTGTTGCCGTACTCGAGAAGACTGATACAGTTCTGTCTGAAGTTTCCGTCGGGCTCGCCGTCGGTGAACATCTTAAGGAAGTAGATCTTCTTCGATTCGTCAAAGTAGAGCGATGAGAAGTGGTCGTATGTTGCGCTGATTGCCTTGCAGGCATCTATTACATCACCGACCTTGTCAAATGCAAATACGATAGTACTGTCTTTTGAAAAATCAGTGCGGTTATCTTCCTCACCGTTAACGATTCCTTCCTCTGTAGGGAAGAGAGCGTTAATCAGGTTTTTGAAGCTTTCAGATAAATCTGAATTTTCTTCTTTTCCGGGATTTTTCATCTTCTCGTAAACTGCGGGAGAGAAATGCGAATAAGAAGGATTCAGTTCTTCGGGCTCTTCAACCTTGGTGATAAAAAGTACAGCGGAGGTACGAAGCGGAATAACGTCTATTTTAAGCGGAACGTTATTTGCATCGAAACCGAAGTTCTTGTAAGCATAACGAATAACCTCCGCGAAGAGATTGCGAATCTCTGCAGAATTGTAAGACATCTCGCGAAGATTGAGATGTCTCTCCGCCAGATCTTTCTCGGTAAGTATGCACTTTATTTGATTGTCATTAATTTTATCAATTCTCATAACTGACCTCATCCGTGCATTTTTTCTGCATCTTTTCTTATATGTATTTTAACATATATCGGCAAAAAACGCAAAATAAATAATATGTCCAAATTGTATATAATTACCAAAGGATTATAAAAATACTTGTCAAAATATATAAAAAGTTATATAATCATCTCAAGGTGAAAGGGAAAAATGTACGGAAAGGAGGGTGGTTACTCTTTTTTGGCTCCGTGCTTCTTTCACGGAGTGTCTTCATTAAAACGATGTGTTACTCACGCATTCGTTTCCCCATATTAAGTTATACACACATAAATACAAGCACTGTACTCCCCGCGCCCGAAATAAAATGTGGCATTGTCTTTTCAGATTATTTCATCACGTTCTTTTTGGTCGGAAATCTGTCTAATCGATTTATCCCTCGAGCCGAATGATTTCGCTTTAAACGAATGCCAAATGAGAAAAGATAATGACTACATTTTATTTTTTTGATATAATGAGGGTTGACTTAAAGGAGGACTTGAAATGAGACCTGAACCAGGCAGAAGAAATACCGCAGGAAGAAACGGCGGTCATTCTGCAAATACCCGAAATTCAAGAAGACCACAGCCGCGAAGAAGGGTGAAGAGACGCCCCAACGAGGTTGCCAAGCGCAGAAGAAAGAGAAAGTTTAACGAGGCACTCGGTAAGTTTATTCCCGTCTTTCTCGCAATCGCAGCTATTGTAGCAATTGTTGCCATCTTTTACGGCAGCAAAATTGTCGAAAGATACACATATTCCGGCAAACACGCCGATTTAAAAGAATATTACGGAGTTTATTATGATTATCAGGTTGCAATGGTAATCAACAACGCAAAAGTCGAAGATAAGGGCGTTTATTACAAAAACTCCTACTATATTTCACACGAAGACGTCAAAAAGTATTTCACGAATCATTTTTATATTAACCTGGACGAGCAGCTCTGCCTTTATACCACTCAGGACGAGATCATAAAAGCAGATATCAATCAGACAGGAGACTATTGTTATTACAAGGGTGATGAAAAGAGAGATCTGGACTGTGCTCCCGTTATTACAAATGACGGAAAGACCTATTTCTCATTTAATTACCTTAGTCTTTTTGCGGATTTTAACATCAACAAATACGATGATCCGAAGCGTATGGTCATCTACACCGAAGATACGCACCTTGATAAAGCGACCATCAACAAGGATACCCAGATCAGATACCGCGGCGGTGTTAAGAGCGATATCTTAAAAGATGTAAAAGAAGGCGATTCTGTTTACGTACTCGAGGAAATGGAAGACTGGGCCAAGGTTATGACCAAGGACGGTATTATCGGATATGTTGAAATCAAGAGATACGACAAATCCGGCTCCGACAATATAGTCATCGAAAAATGTGAGATTCCTCTTGAATACAAATCGATTACGAGTGATTCCAAAATCAACATGGCGTTCCATCAGCTCTTTGACATTAATGCCAGTGATTTTACGGATGTTCCTCTCGATGCGGGAATCAATGTTGTTGCACCCACTGTTTTCAGAATTACGGATAACGAAGGCACAATCAAATCCACAGTAAACGCAAACTATGTAGCCAATGCCCACAATGCGGGCGTTAAGATATGGGGTGTGTGGACTGACGTTGACAATGAAGTCGATTTATCTGCCATCCTTCATAAATACTCATCAAGACAGCAGTTTATCGGCAACATGATTTCGCTTACCAAGGAAGGCGGCTTAGACGGTATCAACCTCGACTTTGAAAAGATTCCTTCCGATGCAGGCAGCGACTGGGCTGAATTCTTAAGAGAACTTTCAGTTGCAACTCACAAAGAAGGCATTGTTCTTTCGGTAGACAACTATGCACCCACGGCATCTACGGTTCATTACAACAGAGGTGTTCAGGGCGATGTCTGCGATTACATAATTGTAATGGGTTATGACGAGCACTGGGCTTCGGGCGGAGTAGCAGGAAGTGTTGCTTCTATCGGCTTCGTTGAAAACGGTATCGTCAATACAATAGACAGCGGTGTTCCGGCAGAAAAGATTATCAATGCGGTTCCTTTCTACACACGTGTATGGAAGACCAAGGACGGCACGGTTACAGCTGATACAATGGGCATGTTCTCAACTGCAGCATGGTGCGAGGAGTATGGCGTGGAACTTAACTGGAGTGACGAGGCCTGCCAGAAATACGGCGAAAAGGAAATGAACGGAATCCTTTACCAGGTATGGCTTGAGGATGCTCAGTCCATCGAAGCAAAACTATCCGTTATGGATGCGCATAACTGCGCCGGCGTTGCGGAGTGGAAGCTCGGATTTGATACAAGAGAAGCATGGGATGTAATTCAGGAGTATCTGTCCAGATAGAAATGCCAATGATTACCAAAACAGTAAAGATAGATGAAAACAATATAGATGAAACTCTCATAAAAGAAGCAGGCGAAATCATCAAAAGAGGCGGACTGGTTGCGTTTCCGACAGAGACCGTGTACGGGCTTGGAGGCGATGCCTTAAACCCCGAATCCTCCAAAAAGATTTATGCCGCGAAGGGCAGACCTTCGGACAATCCTCTGATAGTTCATATTTACAGAATCGAAGATCTTTATGAGATAGTTGAGGAAGTGTCGGATAATGCAAAGAAAGTAATGGATGCATTCTGGCCCGGACCTCTGACAATGATTTTTAAGAAAAAAGACAAAGTGCCTTTTGAGACAACCGGCGGGCTTGATACGGTAGCGGTTCGTTTTCCGATTCACCCGACTGCAATGGCTTTTATAGAAGCCTCGGGCGGATTTGTAGCCGCACCGAGTGCAAATATCTCGGGCAGACCTTCACCCACACTTGCGAAGTATGTCTGTGAGGATTTGGACGGCAGAGTCGATATGATAATCGACGGCGGAAACATTCCCATCGGACTTGAATCCACCATCGTTGACATGACGGGAGAAAAACCCATGATTCTTCGTCCCGGATTTGTTTCGAAAGAAATGCTTGAAGAGGTGCTTGGCGAAGTATGCGTGGATCCCACGATACTTGATGCAAACTCTACCGAAAGGCCCAAGGCTCCGGGAATGCGCTACAGACATTACGCGCCCAAAGCAGACATGGTAATAGTTCGCGGTGACTCTGACAGAGTTGTTGCCAAAATAAAAGAAATGGGGCAAAATAAAGAGTGCACCGTTTTGTGCGTGAGCGAACATGTAAATGAGTTTGCGGGCATGAAAGTAAAGGATGTCGGAAGCGAGAAAGATTATAACGAAATCGCAGCGAGCCTTTACAGAGTTTTACGAGAGTGCGATGACGAAAATACCGCGCTTATTTTATCAGAGAGTTTTTCTGACAAAGGAATCGGCGCTGCGGTTATGAACAGACTCATAAAAGCGGCCGGACATAAAATAATCGATGTTTGATACGGAGGAATGACATGAAAATTTCAATAGCCAGCGATCACGGCGGATATGTTTTAAAAGAAGCGGTTAAGAAGCACTTAACCGAAAAAGGATATGAAGTAATTGATTTCGGAACGGACTCTCTTGCATCCTGCGATTATCCCGATTTCGGCAAGCCCGCTGCAGAAGCTGTAGCAGAAGGAAAGGTAGACAAGGGTATCCTTATCTGCACAACGGGTATCGGAATGAGCATGCTTGCAAACAAGATTAAAGGCATCAGAGCAGCGCTCTGTGCAGACACTGTTTCCGCAAGACTTACCAGAGAACACAATGATGCAAACATCCTTGTAATGGGTGCGGGAATTGTGGGAGAAATCCTTGCAATGTCAATTGTTGACACATTCTTAAATACCGAGTTTTCCAACGAGGAAAAGCACATAAGAAGAATCGCAAAAATTGCAAAAGCAGAAGAATAATAAAAATACAAATATACGGAGGTGGCAAAATGGGAAAAATTGTGATTATGGATCATCCTCTGATTCAGCACAAAATCGGTTACATCAGAAGAAAGGATACGGGTACAAAGGATTTTCGTCAGACAATCAGCGAAATAGCCATGCTTATCTGCTATGAGGCTACAAGAGATTTAAAACTCGAGGACGTTAAGATTGAAACTCCTATCTGTGCTACAACGGTTAAAGAACTTAAAGGAAAGAAAATGGCTATAGTTCCGATTCTTCGTGCAGGACTCGGAATGGTAGACGGTATGCTTACACTTATTCCTGCAGCAAAGGTCGGACACATCGGTCTTTACAGAGACCCTGCAACACACGAACCTGTAGAGTATTACTGCAAGCTTCCCGAAGACTGCTCACAGAGAGATGTCTTCGTAGTAGACCCCATGCTTGCAACAGGCGGAAGCGCATCTGCAGCAATTACGATGCTTAAGGCAAAAGGCTGCAAGAACATTCACTTTATGTGTATCATCGCTGCTCCCGAAGGTATCGAGAGACTCACCAAAGATCATCCCGATATCGACATCTACATCGGTGCTAAGGATGAGAAATTAAACGAAAACGCTTACATCGTTCCCGGACTCGGAGATGCGGGCGATAGAATTTTCGGTACAAAGTAGGCAAAATAATACGGAGACGGATATGGATAAAAGACAGGATTATATTTCATGGGATGAATATTTTACGGGAATCGCCATTCTTTCGGGAATGCGTTCAAAAGACCCCAACACTCAGGTCGGTGCCTGTATAGTTGATAAAAATAACAGAATTTTATCAGTAGGCTACAACGGATTTCCCAACGGCTGCAGTGATGATTTGTTCCCCTGGGCAAGAGAAGGCGAAGTACTTAACACAAAGTACGCTTTCGTTGCACACAGCGAACTTAACGCAATCTTAAACTACAGAGGCGGCAATCTTGAAGGCGCCAAGATTTACGTTTCCTTATTCCCCTGCAACGAATGTGCGAAGGCTATCATTCAGTGCGGCATTAAGGAAGTAATCTACGATTCCGATAAATATAACAACACACCCACGAATATTGCGGCAAAGAAAATGTTCGAGGCAGCCGGCGTAAAATGTACCCAGTACACAAAGACCGGCAGAAAGATCGTAATCGAAGTTTAACTGATTTAATCTATGAAGAAAGCTTTTACAGTTTTCGTTTCTTTATTTGCGACGTTCAGTTTGTTCTTCAATATGACTCCGCTTTTTGTGCATGCCACACCAAGCTCGCTCTTACAGCAGATAGATGAGGCAGAAAAGCAGAAGCAGGCTATTGAAGAGGAAAAGCAGGCTGTCCAGGGCGAAAAGGACGAAAAGAAAAACGAATTAAATCAATTGCAGTATGAACAGGGCACCCTAAAAGCCCGGTTGGATTCTTTTAATGAGAATCTTGCGGAAGAAAACCGCAAATACGAAGAAATCTGCGATAAGATTTCCGCTAAAAAAGACGAGATAGAAATCAAAAAGCAGGAACTTGCCGATGCAAAGGCTACAGAAGAAGAGCAGTACGCAACCATGAAAAAGCGTCTGCAGTACATCTATGAACAGCCTGACGACATGTATCTTGATATGATTTTATCGAGCAAGGATTTTGCAACCTTCTTAAATGTAGCGGATTATATTTACATGATATCCGAATACGACAATAACATGCTCGAGGATTACAAGCAGACCACTATAGATGTGGCGACAAAGGAAGCCGAACTTGAAGGCGAACTTGCAAATCTTGAAAGTCTTGAAGAGCAGAGTAAGGAAGAACAGAGTCGTATCACCGAACTTATCAATACCACCAATGTTTTCGTGAGCCAGTATTCGGCACAGATAAGCGATACGAATAACGAACTCGCGGAGATTGAAAAAGAAATAGCCGCCAAAGAAGCGCTTATTAAAGAACAGGAAGCGGATATCGAGGCTTTAAAGAAACAGTACGAGGAAGAGTTAAGACTCTCGCAGCTGGCTGCACAGTCCTCAAGGAGAGACATTTCCGAAGTTTCGTTTGCCGATAACGACAGATATCTTTTAGCCAACCTGATTTACTGTGAGGCGGGCGGTGAACCGTACGAAGGGCAGTTAGCCGTAGGTGCGGTTGTTATGAACAGAGTAATGTCGAGCCGCTATCCCGACACGGTTTACGGAGTCATCTATCAGAAGAGCCAGTTTTCGCCCGCATCGAGCGGAAGACTCGATCTGGCGTTAGCGCAGAACCTTGCAACCGCATCCTGCTATCAGGCAGCGGACGAGGCAATGTCAGGCTCCACCAATGTCGGCAACTGCGTATACTTCAGAACTCCGGTACCCGGACTTAACGGTACGCAGATAGGAAACCACATTTTCTACTAAAAAGCAAAAAATAAAAGGAAGCTTCGCAGCTTCCTTTTTTGATGTTTTTTATTATTCGTCGATGTATGAATCCAGCATGTCGGTGTATTTCTTAAAACTTCCCGAATACGCTGTTTTTAAGAGCCTGTCCGCACGTATAAGCGCTTTGTGCATAAGTTCGTCATCAATCAGACCTTTCTCATGCGCTTCAGCCAGTTCATCCATATCGATTAAATGTATTTCACCGTCCGGATTAACCGTGATATCGAGGAGAAGGTCGAGCGTTGTGACGGAGTTTTCTTCTTTGTCAAAATAAAACTCAACGATATCGCAGTACCATTTGTACAGCGAACCGTCATTTCTTAAAAACTTGCTTATTTTGAAACCTTCTTCGGGAAGATACAGCGAATAGCCGTGATCTATGTCTTTTCTGGGGTTTATCGTGTTCCATTTCGTGACTATCGTGTGTTCATCCGCAAAAAGTACCTTATCCCCCTTAAGAAGGATATTTTCGAACGGTATGAGCCTTTTACGGTAAAGAACAAGGTCCGGCATACGTTTTCCCCCATATATTGTGAATCTTTGAAACAAACGATACTATATCTAAAAATATTACACACAATTTTTCAAAAAGTCAATTGCAAAACCGACATCTTGACCAAAGGTTTGAAAAAGTGTCAAAAAGCCGATTCTTTGTATGATTTTTCCTTGCAAAAGGCTTAAAAAAATAATATAATTTTGGTATGTTTGCGATAGAAGGTTAAAGAGGTATCGCTGTGCCGAAGATTGTTAAAATACTCTCTTTCATTTCCCAGTTTACGCTGATTATGCTTATACCTACGATAGGCTGCTTTTTTCTGGGCTATTATCTGGATAAGAAATTCGGTACTTCGTTCCTTGCAATAATATTCTTTTTCGTGGGAGCTGCCGGCGGAATGACCGGTGTGTACAAGCTGGTTAAAAGTACATTTAAGGATAGCGAAGAATGAATTATTTCAAGCAGACTTTGAGAGAACTTCAGATAGGCGTAATCATACTCGGAATTCTCAATATTCTTATCGGTATGTGGTTTCCTAAAAATATGCTTGCCTGGGTGCTTGGCGGACTTCTCGGAACAGTTACCGCGTTAGTTATGACCGACAATATGGCCAAAGCCATCGTAAAAGCGGTATCCGATGAGGCAAAAGCTTCTGCCCGCATCAGATTTGCATTTTTCTTCAGATATGCGATAGCAGTCATAGTTATGATTGTTGCATGTGTATCTCCCTACACCAATCCGATTGCAACTTTTATCGGAATATTCTCAATAAAATTCGCGACGTATTTAACGCCGCTTATCCATAAAATAAATTTGAAAATAAATCCCAATTCTCTGGATTCAGACGGTTCAGAGGAGGCGGAGGAGGAAAATAATGACTCCGAACCTGTTGTTAGCGGGCGCTGACGGCGTCGATTTTATGATCCATGGTGTGTTTAAATACAACTTCCTGGGTCATGAGGTATGGATTACAACTTCACATGTATGCTTGCTCATTGTAGTGGTTTGTCTGCTGATTTTCTTTTTCATCGGCGGTCAGGTGTTTAAACACGCAAAAGCAATTCCCGGAACTTTCCAGTGCATACTCGAATTTCTGGTAGAGTTCTTAGACGGCATCACGGACGGTGCCATGGGCAAAAAGGGTAAAGGCTTCAGAAACTACATTGGCGTGCTTTTCCTGTTTATTCTTTTTTCCAATATATCGGGACTTTTGGGATTAAGACCTCCCACAGCCGACTACGGCGTTACACTTCCTTTAGGACTTATCACATTCACACTTGTCAGAATAAACGAAGTCAGATTTAACAGCCTCTGGGCTATCTGGAAGGACAAATGTTCACCCCTTCCTCCATGGCTTCCCATCTGGCTTCCCATCAATATTATCGGAGACTGTGCGGTTCCCATTTCGCTTTCGCTGCGTCTTTTCGCAAATATCTTATCGGGTACCGTTATGATGGCTTTAGTATACGGACTTTTATCAAAGTTTGCATACGCATGGCCCGCAGCACTTCATGTGTACTTCGATCTTTTCTCGGGTGCCATCCAGACATACGTATTCTGTATGCTGACCGTAACCTATATAGGCTCTGCGATAGGTGACAACGAAGAGTCGATATTTAAGAAAATGCTTAAGAAAGTATTTACGAAACAGGAAACAGTTCAATCGAACTAAATTGAAATTAAGATAAACATAAATTTTTCAGGAGGATACAAAATGGAATTCAATGAGAACTTTATCTTAGGATGCTCAGCCATAGGTGCGGGACTTGCAGTTATCGCAGGTATCGGCCCCGGTGTAGGACAGGGTATTGCCGCAGGTTACGGTGCTTCCGCAGTAGGACGTAATCCCGGTGCACAGGGTAAGATCATGTCTACAATGCTTTTGGGTCAGGCTGTTGCCGAGACAACAGGTCTTTACGGCTTGTTAATCGCAATGTTGCTCTTATTCGTTAAGCCTTTTACAAACTAATTCGGAAAAGAAATTTTAAAGGAGGCAGGGCTTAATTATGAGCAGACTATTCAACCTGGATTTTCAGCTTCTGCATGATTCCCTCCTGACGCTTATCGCTGTATTTGTACTTTTCCTCGGCGGTTCGTTCTTCTTTTTCAATCCTGCAAGAAAATTCCTTGAAAAGAGAAAACAGGGAATTGCGGATGATATAGAAGCAGCCAGAAAAGAAAAAGAAGATGCAGAGCGTCTCAAGACTGAATATGAAGACAGACTGAAAAACGTTGATGCCGAAGTCGAAGGTATTCTCTCCGATGCAAGACAGAGAGCCTTGGCTAATGAGAACAGAATAGTTGCCGATGCACGTGAAGAAGCGGGCAAGATTATCGACAATGCCCATCGTGAAGCAAACCTTGAGAAACTTAAAGTGGCTGACGAAGTCAAGGAAGAAGTTATTAATGTTGCCGAAGCAATGGCAGGAAAGATTGTTGCTTCTTCTATGAGTGAAGCCGATCAGAAACGTTTACTCGATGAAACCTTAAAGGGAATAGGTGAGGATACATGGCTAAATCAGCAATAACGACTTACGGCGAGGCTTTATTTCAGATTGCAACCGAATCATCTTCGTGCATTGAAATGCTTGAAGAAGTTAAGGAATTGAAAAATGTTATTGACTTAAACCCCGAGTTGAACGAGCTGATGTCAAATCCCAGATTTTCCAAGGAAGAACATCTCGATATTCTCGAAAAGGTCTTCAAAGGCAAAATCGACGAAAGACTTTTTTCATTTCTTGAACTGCTCACAGTCAAGGGCAGATACGGTTATCTTGACGAAATACTTGAGTTTTTTATCCTTCGCGTCAAGGAATATCTGCATATCGGACAGGCAAAGGTAACAAGCGCGATTGCAATCGACGACGAGATGAAGAAGCGCATAAAAGATAAACTTTTATCAACTACCGATTACAAAGAGATCGAAATCGAATTCGAAACAGATCCTTCTTTAATCGGCGGAATGGTAATCAGAATAAAAGACAGAATTGTGGATAATTCCGTAAAGACGAAGCTTCAAAACATTACCAGGGATTTACACAAAATTCAAATCTAAAGAAAGGGACTGAAGATCCATGAATTTAAAACCGGAAGAAATAAGTTCTGTGATTAAGGATCAGATTAAAAGATACTCTGACCGAATGGAAGTATCCAATGTCGGAACGGTAATTCAGGTTGCGGACGGTATCGCACGTATTCACGGTCTTGAAACCGCCATGCAGGGCGAACTTCTTGAGTTCCCCGGCGAAGTATACGGCATGGTTATGAACCTTGAAGAGGATAACGTTGGTGCCGTACTTTTGGGTAACCAGAAGAATATCAACGAAGGCGACATTGTAAAGACCACCGGACGAGTAGTAGAAGTTCCCGTAGGCGACGCGTTGACCGGAAGAGTCGTTAATGCTCTCGGACAGCCTATCGACGGTAAAGGACCTATCAATACAGATAAGTATCGTCAGATTGAACGTGTTGCAAGCGGCGTTATCACAAGAAAATCCGTTGACACACCCCTTCAGACCGGTATCAAGGCTATCGACTCCATGGTACCCATCGGAAGAGGACAGCGTGAACTTATTATCGGCGACCGTCAGACAGGTAAGACTGCGATTGCCATAGATACAATTATCAATCAGAAGGGACAGGGCGTTAAGTGTATTTACGTAGCCATCGGTCAGAAAGCATCTACCGTTGCAAACATCGTTAAGACACTTGAAGAGTTCGGCGCAATGGCTTATACAACAGTTGTTGCATCAACAGCTTCAGAACTTGCTCCCCTTCAGTACATAGCTCCGTACGCAGGATGTGCCATCGGAGAAGAATGGATGGAAAAAGGAGAAGACGTTCTCGTAATCTACGATGACTTAAGTAAGCATGCTACCGCATACCGTACACTCTCCTTACTCCTTCGTAGACCGCCCGGAAGAGAAGCGTACCCCGGCGACGTATTCTACTTACATTCAAGACTTCTTGAGAGAGCAGCCAGAATGAGCGAAGAATACGGCGGAGGTTCCTTAACGGCTCTTCCCATTATCGAGACACAGGCAGGCGACGTTTCGGCATACATTCCGACCAACGTTATTTCAATTACCGACGGTCAGATTTATCTTGAAACCGAAATGTTCAACGCAGGTTTCCGTCCCGCAGTTAATGCAGGTCTTTCGGTATCCCGTGTCGGTGGTGCGGCTCAGATTAAAGCTATGAAAAAGATTGCGGCTCCTATCCGTGTGGAACTTGCACAGTACAGAGAGCTTGCAGCATTTGCACAGTTCGGTTCCGAACTCGATGCGGATACAAAAGAGAAATTAGCTCAGGGTGAAAGAATCAAAGAGATTTTAAAGCAGCCTCAGTATAAGCCCATGCCTGTTGAATATCAGGTAATCATTATTTATGCGGCTACTAAGAAAATGCTTCTTGATGTTGCTGTATCAGACATCACAAGATTTGAAGACGAACTCTTTGAATTCATCAAGACAAAATATCCCGAAGTTCCCGAAAGCATCAGAGAAGCCAAGGAAATTACGGAAGAAAACGAACAGAAGCTCCTTAAGGCAATTGAGGACTTCAAGGCAGATTTTAAGTAAAAGGAAGTTTAGCTTATGGCTTCAATGAGAGACATTAAGCGACGCAGAGAAAGTGTTACAAGCACTCAGCAGATTACCAAGGCAATGAAACTTGTATCCACGGTAAAACTGCAGCGCGCAAAAGGCAGAGCCATTAAATCCAAATATTACTTCAGAGCCATGTACAATACCGTTACCGATCTTTTATCAGATTCGGCAAACGTTGATACACCTTACGTTAAGGTGAGCGAATGCGACAGAAAGGCTGTACTGGTAATCACCTCCAACAGAGGTCTTGCCGGCGGTTATAACTCCAACATCGTAAAACTCATTACAAACGGTGATTTCGACAAGGATAAAACGGATATTTACATCATCGGCCGAAAGGGCAGAGAACTTCTTGAGAGAAAAGGTTATTACATCAGGAAGGACTATTCCGAACTCGCCGAGGGCTTTGAATATGCCGATGCCATCAAAGTCTGCAACAAGCTCTTAAAAGAATTTGATGAAAAGAAAATCGGAGAGATTTATCTGGCATATACCAATTTCAAAAATACGGTAAGCCACGAGCCTACCCTTTTAAAACTGCTTCCGATTATCCCGGGAGAGATTTACGGTTCGGACGAGGAAGACGATCCTAATGACAAGCTTCTTCTCATGAACTTCGAAATTCCCGATGACGAAGCACTTAAATACATCGTACCAAAGTATCTTACTTCACTTATTCACGGCGCACTCATTGAGGCTGTTGCCAGTGAAAACGGTGCGAGAATGCAGGCTATGGATTCCGCAACAAACAACGCCGAGGAAATGATCGGCAAACTGACACTTCAGTACAACCGTGCAAGACAGGGAAGCATCACTCAGGAGCTCACCGAAATTATTGCAGGTGCGGAAGCTATTTCATAAAACTATTAAAAGGAGTATTTCAAGATGACAAATATCGGAAAGATCACACAGATTATCGGTGCGGTTTTGGATATTAAATTTTCAAAGGGCGGTCTGCCTCAGATTAACGAGGCTATTAAGATTAAGACCAATGCAGGAAAGGAACTGACTGTCGAAGTTGCACAGCACCTCGGTGACGATACGGTTCGCTGTATTGCCATGGGACCTACGGACGGTCTTGTAAGAGGCATGGAAGCAGTTGCTACAGGTTCACCTATTTCCGTTCCCGTCGGTGAAAACACACTCGGACGTATCTTTAACGTTCTCGGTCAGCCTATTGACAATAAGCCCGCTCCCGAAGACGTATCATACGAACCCATTCACAGACCTGCTCCCGATTTCGTAGAGCAGTCAACCGAAGCAGAACTTCTTGAAACCGGTATTAAAGTCGTAGATCTCCTTTGCCCTTATCAGAAGGGTGGTAAAATCGGTCTTTTCGGCGGTGCCGGTGTTGGTAAGACGGTTCTTATTCAGGAGCTTATTCGTAACATCGCTACAGAGCACGGCGGATATTCCGTATTTACCGGTGTAGGTGAAAGAACAAGAGAAGGTAACGACCTATATCATGAAATGCAGGAATCGGGCGTTATTGATAAAACCACCATGGTGTTCGGTCAGATGAACGAGCCCCCCGGAGCAAGAATGAGAGTAGGTCTTACAGGACTTACAATGGCTGAGTACTTCCGTGACAAAGGCGGAAAGGACGTGCTTCTTTTCATCGATAACATTTTCCGTTTTACACAGGCAGGTTCCGAAGTGTCCGCACTTCTTGGACGTATGCCTTCAGCCGTTGGTTATCAGCCCACACTTCAGACAGAAATGGGTGCACTTCAGGAGAGAATCACTTCTACAAAGAACGGTTCAATCACATCGGTTCAGGCTGTATACGTTCCTGCCGATGACTTAACCGACCCTGCTCCCGCTACAACATTCGCTCACCTCGATGCAACGACCGTTCTTTCGAGAGCAATCGTTGAGCTTGGTATTTATCCCGCTGTAGATCCTCTTGAATCAACATCAAGAATTCTGGATCCCAGAATCGTAGGTCTTGAGCATTATCAGGTAGCCAGAGGCGTACAGGAAATCCTTCAGAGATACAAAGAACTTCAGGATATCATCGCCATCTTAGGTATGGATGAACTTTCCGAAGATGACAAGCTCTTGGTATCCCGTGCAAGAAAGGTACAGAGATTCCTTTCACAGCCTTTCTTCGTAGCAGGTCAGTTCACAGGTCTCGAAGGTAAATACGTTCCCATTTCAGAGACCATCAGAGGATTTAAGGAAATTCTCGAAGGCAAGCATGACGACATTCCCGAAGGTTACTTCTTAAATGCCGGAAGCATCGACGATGTTCTTGCCAAAAAGAATCAGAAATAAACGGAGTTTTTTATAGATGGAAGATTCAAATCTTTTCGATGTTAAAATAATAACCCCGGAGAGACTGTTTTATGAGGGAAAAGCATCAATGCTTGAATTCAATACAACTGAAGGAGAAATCGGTGTATTGAAAAATCACATTCCGATGACTGTCATCATAGAACCGGGCATACTTACAATTACGGAAGAGGATCAGCCGAAGAATGCGGCTTTACATGCAGGCTTTGCGGTTATCAATCCCGATTCGGTTATTATCCTGGCGGAAATAATCGAGTGGCCTTCCGAAATTGATGAAAACCGTGCGCAGGAAGCTTTTAAGAGAGCGCAGGAAAGAATTGCTGCCAAGGATCCCGACACGGATCTTGACAGAGCAGCGGTTGCGCTTAAAAAAGCCATATGCAGATTGAACAGTATTAAGTAATTATTTGGGTCTGTGACGAAAGTTGCAGACCTTTCGCATATACGGGAATTAATGAAAAAAAGAAAAGAAAGAGCCAACGAATTTAATAGTATTAAACACGTTGATCTCCAGGAGAACGGCAGCAGGAATTCGCCCATAAAACAGTTCCTTTTAACCAAAGCCTGGAAATATGTGGTTATAGCTGCGTGGTTTGTAGCTTCGCTGTTCTTTTTCGGATATCTTTTAAACCGCGGAAATACGGACCTTACCAAAGAAATGGCTCCGGCTTCGCTTCCCGTTATCTGTGTGAGAGAAAACGACCACGATTTTAACAGAATGTTCGGCTATACCGCCGAGATGGATTATTCGGTTATCCGTGACGGAATCACACCTTTACAGAACGGCAGAAAACTTAATGTCCGCATATATAAAATGGGGGAGAAGATAAACAATATCTCCTATGAACTAAGAAGTATCGACAAGGAGAGATTTGTCGAGGAAGGCGATGTGACAACATACATGCAGACCTCGGAATACATGGATATTTCTTTTACGTTCAAAGATATTATTGCCGAGAAAACGGATTATTCCTTAAAGATAATTCTTACTCTCGACAACGACAGAAAAGCATATTACTACGCGAGAATATTCGAGGACGATACTTTAAACTTCTCCGAGAAACTCGATTACGTTTACTATTTCAACAACTGCACGTTTGATAAGGAAACAGCGCAGGAAGAAATCGGCAAATACATGGAGAGCAATTCATCGGGCGACAATACGAATTTCGCACATGTGGATATCCACAGTTCGATGGACCAGGTCACCTGGGGAAGCCTCGATGTTAAAAGAGTCGATGAGCCTGTCTGCACCGTGGGCGAGATTGATTCAAAGAACGCATTGATGAAACTCGAATATACGGTTTCCGCTTTAACCGGCGAAGAGGAAAGACTTTATTCCGTAACCGAGTATTACAGGTTCATAAAAGGGTCTGACAGAATGTATCTTTTATCCTTTGACAGATACATGAATACGATTCTTTTCGCCGACAAGGGCGTTGTATATAACGATACACTGATGCTTGGAATCATGCCTGACGAATTTGAACATGCGGAGAGTGAGGACGGCAATACATATGCATTTGTAAACAACAAATCACTCTTTGTCGTAAACTCCGCGCAGAATACTTTCGGTACGGCTTATTCCTTTTATGATAAAGACAATCACGACGCAAGATGCATTAATCCCGAGCATGATATAAAGATACTTCGAATTGATGAGTCCGGAAACGTTTTCTTCTATGTGTACGGATATTTTAACCGCGGAGACTATGAAGGAAAATGCGGTATTCATCTGTTCGAATATAATTCAAAGACCAATGTCGTAGTTGAAAAGATTTTCATAGAATGCGACAAGCCTTATGAAATACTTAAAAACGAAATAGGAAAACTCGCATACGCAAACAACAAAAACGAGTTTTATTTCTTTTATGATCAGAAAATCCACAAGGTAAATATCGAAGAACAGTCTGAGGAAATAGTCGTAGAAAATCTTAAAAACGAATATCTTTATGTGGCACCTTCCTACAAAAACTGTGCGTGGATTTCAAAGGAAGATGCAATAGGTATTAACCAGATAACTTTCCTTGATATGGAGCGTTCGCAGATTTATACCATCGATGCAAAGGCCGGAGAGCATATTAAGCCGATGGGATTTATGGGCGAAGACTTAATCTACGGCGATGCGAGAAATGCAGACATTTCCGAGAATGTTTACAGGGAAAAGATTGTTCCGATGTATAAGTTAAATATCATTAACAGATACAAGGAAATCCTGAAGACCTACACATATCAGAATATTTATGTTTTAAGCTGCAAGATTAACGACAATCTTATCACTCTTACCAGAAACGAAAAGAACGAGGACGGAGAGTTTGTAAGTGCACCTCCCGACAGTATCGTTAATACGTTGATGGAAAAGACTTATAAAAACAATTCCGAAGTTGTTATTACGGAAAACCTTAAAAAGATTGTCCAGGTTACTCTTAAAAAAGAGATGGACCCCAAGAAGATTAAGTTCAAAACTCCCAAGACGGAAATGTATGAGGGCAGAAGAGAACTGATTCTGACAGGTGAATCCGACAATATTTATTATGTAATGAATTCCGATGAGTGCGCAGGAATTTTCACAGATATCAGTGAGGCTGTAAAGACTGCAAATGACGGGTTTGGATGCGTTATTGACTGCAACGGTCATTACATCTGGAAAAAGGAATCTTACAGCAAAACCAATCAGATTATGGTAATAGACGGTATGACTCCCGCGGATGAGGAATCTTCTTCCATGGAAGCCTGCCTTGAAAAGATTCTCGACTATGAAGGCTTCTCGCTCGATGTCAAAAGTGATTTAAGAAGCATGTCATACGAAGAGATAATAGAGAAAAGTGTTCCAAATGCAAAAGGTGTTGAACTGGTTAATGTCAGTCCTGAATTAATCAAGTATTATCTGAATAAGGATATTCCTGTTATCGCGGAGGCAGACAACAACACCATTCTGATTATCGGCTACAGCGATTCTGTTTATGTCTGGGTTAATCCCGGAAGCGGAAACCTTATGAAAGTCGGAAGAGACGAAGCGGAAACCTTTTATGATAATAACGGCAACGTATTTGTTACGTATGTCAAATGGGACTCGTAAAAAAATTAATTAATATAAACGGAGAAAAAGAAAATGATCAGACAGGATTACAAAGAAATGCTTAATGCAAAATCGGTAATCAGGGAAATGTTTACCTATGCTACCGAAAAAGGAAAAGAGATAGGATACGAGAATGTATTTGATTACAGCCTCGGCAATCCTTCCGTTCCCACTCCCAAGGAATTTACCGATACCATGATTAAACTTTTACAGGAATCAGACCCCGTAAAACTTCACGGTTACAGCCCTTCACCCGGAATCCCTTCGGTAAGAGCCGCAATCGCAGAATCTTTGAATAAGAGATTCGGTATGAACTATACAGCTAACCATATCTTTATGGCTACAGGTGCTGCAGGTGCAGTTGCCCATGCCGTAAGATGTGTGACAAATACAAATGACAAGGTACTTACATTTGCTCCTTTCTTCCCTGAGTACATGCATTACATCAATGATACCGGAGCAGTACTTAAGGTAGTTCCGCCCAACCTTGAAAACTTCCAGATTAACTTTGAAGCTTTCGAAGAAATGTTAACCTGCGATGTTCAGGCTGTTTTGATTAACACACCCAACAACCCTTCGGGCGCAGCATGTTCGTCAGAGACTTTAAAGACACTCGCAGACATTCTTTATAAGAAGCAGGAAGAGTACGGACATGATATCTTCATCATTTCCGACGAACCTTACAGAGAGATAGTATTCGACGGCGCTGATGCACCTTATGTATCAAAATTCTATGACAATACATTAAGCTGCTACTCATATTCCAAATCACTTTCACTTCCCGGTGAACGTATCGGATATGTGGCTGTAAATCCCAAGTGTACGGATGCTGAATACATTGTCGGAATGTGCACACAGATTTCCAGAGGCACAGGTCATAACTGTCCTCCTTCAATCATCCAGCTCGCTGTGGCTGAGTGCCTAGACTTAACAAGTGACTTAAAGGTTTATGAAACAAATATGAACCTTATTTATAATGAACTCGTTCGTCTCGGTTTCGAAGTTGTAAAGCCTTCGGGAACTTTCTACATCTTCCCCAAAGCGCTTGAAGAAGATGCAAAAGTGTTCTGTGAAAAGGCAAAGAAGTACAATCTGATTCTGGTTCCTTCGGATTCGTTCGGCTGTCCCGGATATTTCAGAATGTCCTACTGTATTGAAACAGAGAAGGTTGAAAGATCGCTCGTTGCTCTTCGCGAATTCGTAAAAGCAGAGTATGGAAGAGAGTAAAAATATCCAATTTGTGCGAATTTAACAAAAAATGGCAGATATTTTCTCTAAAAATATCCAAATAACAGAAATTACAATCGAACATTTGACAAAAAAAATACAATATATTAAACTTCGTTTATATAAAGCAATTTTTATGTAAATTTGTTAAAAATTTGGTTAAATTTGTACACCTCTTGAGGTGTGGAAGGAGAATTTATTATGGCAGAGATCAAAAAGACAACAGTTACTGTTAAGCCTATCGCTAAGGCAGCAGCTGCAAAGGCTGAAGAAAAGAAAGCTGAAGCAGCTCCCGTTGTAGCAGCTAAGGTTGAAGAGAAGAAGGAAGCAGCTCCTGCAAAGAAGGCAGCTCCCGCAAAGAAAGCAGCTCCTGCAAAGAAGGCAGCTCCCGCTAAGAAGGCAGCTCCTGCAAAGAAGGCAGCTCCCGCTAAGAAGGCAGAACCTGCAAAGAAGGCAGAGCCCGCAAAGAAGGCAGAGCCCGCTAAGAAGGAAGCAGCTCCTGCAAAGAAAGCAGCTCCCGCTAAGAAGGCAGCTCCCGCTAAGAAGGCAGCTCCCGCTAAGAAGGCAGCTCCTGCAAAGAAAGCAGCTCCCGCTAAGAAGGCAGCTCCTGCAAAGAAGGCAGCTCCCGCAAAGAAAGCAGCTCCTGCAAAGAAGGCAGCTCCCGCTAAGAAGGCAGCTCCTAAGGCAGCAGCTTCTAAGATTGCAGTTTATGTACAGTTTGGCGAGAAGTCATACAGCTATGAAGATCTTGTAAAGATCGCTAAGGACGTATGGGTATATGACCTTGGAAAGAAAGCAGCTGATTTCAAGAGCGCTGACATCTATGTAAAGCCTGAAGAGAGCACAGCTTACTATGTAATCAACGGTAATGTTGAAGGAAAGTTTGGCATCTAATCATAATTAAAGTTATAAAGAAAAAGGATTCGGTTCGCCGGATCCTTTTTTTTTATGTTTTTTATGAGGTTTTTTAAAATTGTGTTGACATTGGAAGACGGAGGTTGTATAGTATGAAATGTAGATATTAGCACTCAATCCAAACGAGTGCTAACGGCGAAGAAAAAAAGGTAAATGTATGGAATTAGATGAAAGAAAAACCAAAATACTTCAGGCCATAATCAAGAATTATCTTGAGACAGGAGAGCCCGTAGGTTCAAGAACAATTTCAAAGTATACGGACCTTAATCTTTCGAGCGCAACCATCCGTAATGAGATGGCAGACCTCGAGGAACTCGGATTTATTATCCAGCCGCATACATCCGCAGGACGAATTCCTTCGGACAAAGGTTATCGTTTCTATGTAGATGCGATGATGCTTGAACACGAAAAAGAAGTTGAGCAGTTAAAGGATGTGCTTCTTGAAAAGGAAGAGAAACTTGATCACATGCTCAAACAGGCCGCAAAGCTGATGGCTGTAAACACCAATTACGCCACAATGGTAACGGCTCCGAGAAGTTCAAGAAATGTGCTTAAATTCCTTCAGCTTTCCAGAATGGATGCCTCACATATTCTTGCCGTTATCGTTATAGAAGGAAACGTCATTAAGAATACGGTAATCGAAGTTGCCGAATCGCTTAACGACGAGACAATGCTTAAATTAAACATTCTTCTTAATACACATTTAAACGGCCTTTCGGTTGAAGAAATAAATTTAGGACTCATCACTGCACTTAAACAGCAGGCAGGAATGTACGGCCCTATTATCGAGGAAGTAATCGATGCGGTTGCAGAAACGATTAAGGAAGATGAAGATCTTGAGATTTACACATCCGGCGCAAACAACATATTTAAATATCCGGAACTTTCAGACAACCAGAAAGCCAGCGATCTTATAAATGCCTTTGAAGAGAAACAGCTCTTAACACAGCTTATCGACGATACAAACACAGAAGGCAAGAACGAGATTAAAGTTTACATCGGCGAAGAGTCACCGATTCAGACCATGAAGGACTGCAGTATCGTAACGGCAAATTACGAATTCGGCGACGGCATGAGAGGTATGATTGGTATCATCGGTCCTAAGCGTATGGATTACGACAAGGTAGTCGGAACGATAAAGACCATAAAATCACAGCTCGACATGATGTATAAAAAAGACGAAGACTAGAAAATAAATTCGGAGGAAAAGAAAGTGGCCAGCAAGAAAAAGAACGGCAAATCCAAAGCGGATTCAAAAAAGGTTAACGAAGAAATTCTTAACGAACCCGTAAAAGAAGAAGCCGAAGAAAAGACAGAAGAAGTGAAAGAGGAAACGGCAGCTGAGGAAACCAAAACCGAAGCGGGCGAAACCGAAGAAACTTCACCTGCAGAGGAAAAGAAAACAAAAGAACAGGAAAAAATAGAGGAACTTGAAGACAGAGTAAAACGTCAGCTCGCAGAGTTTGAAAACTTCAGAAAAAGAACAGACAAAGAAAAAGAGCAGATGTTTGAAACCGGTGCAAAGAGTGTACTCGAAAAGATACTTCCGGTGGTTGATAATTTTGAAAGAGGTCTTTCAAACATCAAACCCGAAGAAGAAAGCGATCCCCATGTGGAAGGTATGAGAATGATTTACAAGCAGCTGATAGGTGAACTTGAAAAGCTTGAAGTAAAGCCCATCGAAGCGGTAGGATGCGAATTCAATCCGGATTTCCACAATGCGATAATGCAGGTTGCAAGCGACGAGTATGAATCAGGATTTGTGGCACAGGAACTTCAAAAAGGCTACATGTACAGAGATTCGGTTTTAAGACACAGTATGGTAGCGGTTGTACCCTAGGACGGAAGTTACGAAGAACACTTCGATTAAATAATTAGAAAATTAAGGATTTTTTTAGGAGGATAAAACAATGAGCAAAATAATTGGTATTGACTTAGGAACTACAAACAGCTGCGTGGCAGTTATGGAAGGCGGTCAGCCTACAGTTATAGCAAATACAGAAGGAGCAAGAACTACACCTTCGGTTGTAGCATTTACAAAGACAGGTGAAAGACTAGTAGGTGAGGCAGCAAAGCGTCAGGCAGTTACAAACGCAGAAAAGACTATCTCTTCAATCAAGAGAGACATGGGTACAGACAGAGGCAGAACAATCGACGGTAAGAAATATTCACCTCAGCAGATTTCAGCTATGATTCTTCAGAAGTTAAAAGCAGATGCTGAAGCATATCTTGGCGAAAAGGTTACAGAGGCAGTTATTACCGTTCCCGCATACTTCAACGATGCACAGCGTCAGGCTACAAAGGATGCAGGTAAGATTGCAGGTCTCGATGTAAAGAGAATTATCAACGAGCCTACAGCAGCAGCTCTTGCATACGGACTTGATAACGAAAAAGAGCAGACCATCATGGTTTACGACTTAGGTGGCGGTACATTCGATGTTTCAATCATCGAAATCGGCGACGGTATCATCGAAGTTAGAGCAACCGCCGGTGATAACAGACTCGGTGGTGATGACTTTGACCAGAAGATTACAGATTATATCATTGATGAGTTCAAGAAACAGCAGGGTATCGATCTTTCAAACGATACAATGGCACTTCAGCGTATCAAGGAAGCAAGTGAGAAGGCTAAAAAGGAACTTTCTGCAGCAACCACTACAGATATCAACCTTCCTTACTTAACAGCTACAGCAGACGGACCCAAGCATTTCGAAATGACTCTTACAAGAGCTAAATTCGATGAACTTACACATGAACTCGTTGAGCGTACAGCAGGTCCTGTTAAGAGAGCACTTGACGATGCAGGTATTAAGGCCAGCGAACTCGGTAAAGTACTTCTTGTAGGTGGTTCAACACGTATTCCTGCAGTTCAGGATAAGGTTAAACAGCTTACAGGACATGAACCTTCCAAATCACTTAACCCCGATGAATGCGTAGCACTCGGTGCTTCAATTCAGGGTGGTAAACTTGCAGGCGATGCAGGTGCCGGTGAAATCCTTCTTCTGGATGTTACTCCTCTTTCACTTGCTATCGAAACAATGGGCGGTATCGCTACAAAACTTATCGAAAGAAATACAACAATTCCTGTTAAGAAGAGCCAGGTATTCTCAACAGCAGCAGATAACCAGACAGCAGTTGACATCAACGTTGTACAGGGTGAAAGACAGTTTGCAAGAGATAACAAGTCTCTCGGCCAGTTCAGACTTGACGGAATTCCTCCCGCAAGAAGAGGCGTTCCTCAGATCGAAGTTACATTCGATATCGATGCTAACGGTATAGTAAACGTATCCGCTAAGGATCTTGGAACAGGCAAGGAACAGCACATCACAATTACAGCAGGCTCCAATATGTCTGATGACGATATCGAGAAGGCTGTAAAGGAAGCAGCTGAGTACGAAGCTCAGGATAAGAAGAGAAAAGAAGCTATCGACGCTCGTAACGATGCAGACTCTATGGTATTCCAGACAGAGAAGGCATTAAACGAAGTAGGCGATAAGATTTCCGAATCAGAGAAGACAGATCTTCAGGCTGAAATCGAAAATGTTAAGGCAATCCTTGAGAGAACCAAAGACAAAGAGATGAGCGAAGACGAAGTAGGCGAACTTAAGGCAGCTCAGGAAAAGATGATGGAAAAAGCTCAGGGCTTATTCACCAAGATGTATGAGCAGATGCAGGGTGCTGCCGGAGCACAGGGCGCAGGTCCCGACATGAGCCAGTTCACACAGGGCGCTTCAAACGACGGTCCTACAGACGGTTCCGAAGCAGGCGATTTCGGTGATTTCAGAGAAGTATAATTCTCATAAAAGACATAAGCAATAAAAGTGTGTCGGGGTTTAATGCCCCGACACATATTTACGAAAAAAGGTAAACAGTTATGGCAGATGCAAAAAGAGACTACTACGAGGTCCTCGGAGTAGATAAAAATGCAGACGAAGCAGAGATTAAAAAAGCATACAGAGCTCTGGCTAAGAAATACCATCCGGATATGAATCCTGACGATCCGAATGCCGAAGCGAAATTTAAGGAAGCATCGGAAGCGTATGCTGTTCTTAGTGATGCAGACAAGAGACGTCAGTACGATCAGTTTGGTCATGCTGCATTTGACGGTGCTGCAGGCGGCGGAGCAGGCGGATTTGATTTTAACAGCGCTGATTTCAGTGATATTTTCAGCGATTTATTCGGTTTCGGCGATTTCTTCGGCGGCGGCAGAAGAGCCACAAGAAACGGTCCCAAGCGCGGTCAGGATATAATTCAGAGAGTAAGAATATCTTTTGAAGAAGCTATCTTCGGCTGTGAAAAAGAAATAGAAGTAAACGTAAAAGAAGAATGTAAGACCTGTGGCGGCAGCGGCGCAAAACCCGGAACCAGCCCCGAGACCTGTCCTACCTGTAAGGGTAAAGGCCAGGTGGTTGTTACCAGCAATTCACTCTTCGGTCAGATTCAGACTGTTCAGACATGTCGTGAATGTGGCGGTAAAGGAAAGATTATCAGAGATAAATGTGTGGAATGCCGCGGTACGGGTTATACAACCATAAAGAAAAAATATGCGGTTAAATTCCCCGCAGGTATCGACGACGGACAGCTTGCATGCAGAATACCCGGTCGTGGTGAGCCCGGTTCAAACGGCGGACCGAGAGGAGATATCCTTGTAGGCGCAGTAGTAGGTTCACATTCCACATTTAAAAGAGAAGGTATGAATATCTATTCAACGGTTTCACTTCCTTTCTCTGTAGCTACACTCGGCGGTGAAATCTTTATTGATACCGTTGACGGCAAAGTGGTATATGACATAAAGGCAGGTACTCCTACCGATACTACTCTTAGACTACGTGGTAAAGGTGTTCCAAATGTAAAGAATAAAGACAGCAGGGGAGACCACTATGTCAAACTTGTAGTCAAAGTTCCGGATCATTTGTCTGCAGAAGCTAAGGAAGCGTTGAGAGCATTCGATGCAGCGAGCGGAGATTATCTTAATGCCACAAAGAATGCCGCTAAGGACGGAATTCCCAAAGAAAAGAAGAAAAAAGGAATATTTAAATAAAAAAAGGTGCCATGTCAGGCACCTTTTTTAGTCTTATAAATCTTTTAATCTTCAAGGAACATCTGCATCATTTTTTCGCCAAAATTGGAAGGGGCACTGTTGATTTCATAAAGTGATTCTTCCAAAACATTCAGTTTTTGCTGCTTCTTGGCCTGTGCGTCTTTCCTGCTGTTTATTTCTTCGTTTAAACCGTAATTTCCTCCGGTAATCAGATACTTGTTGCGAAGTTTTTTGTTTTCTTGGGTGTATTCGCTTCTTAAAACTTTCATCTTTTCCGAAGACATGTCGAGTTCCACGAGATTTGAAAGATGATGTTCTTCACAGAACTTTCTGTACTCGGAAATACTTCTTGAAGACATACTGTCGAGGATTGTTTTATAAATAGTATCCAGTTCGGAAACCTTCTTGGAGATTTCCTGCATAATCTTTGCCCCGCCGATTTTCGAAAGAACGGCATTGTCATAATCCTTTTTCAGATCCTCAAGTTCTTTGATGATATCTTTTCTCTTGGCGTAGGTTTTACTGTTTGCAACGGTATTTCTGAAGTCATCCGCAGCGTTATCCATCTGTGCGTTAAATTCTTTTTGGAAATCGATATTTCCAAGGCATATGTCTTTTATTTTTTCAATCTCTGCCTTTAACTCTCCACTTGCGAATGTGAGTGCTTTGTCGTAGTCTTCGTCTTTGGTTAAATCGACTTTGGCATAAATAATGTTTTCTTCATTGTGACGTGCATTTGCAAGTGTGCGAATCCAGTATGCCTCTGCATTTGTAGGATCGATTTCAAGCAGATCGCTTATATCGGAATAAACTGCTGCAAAGTTTTTCTGAATTAAATGTTTTTTTGCTTTTGCAAGAATACCTGCAGGAGAATCCAGGTCAATATTGAAATCGGAAGCATTAACCGCTCCGACTTTGCCGTTCTTGCCTGCTTTTAAGATATTTGCAAGGTAGTTGATTATATTTTTGGCAAGTATTTCCATTGCCTGAGGATGTGCAAGAAGCTGTGCCTGTTTTAAACTGAATGCACGGGGAAGTTCGTTGGGATCGTCGCATGCAAAGAATATCTGCTTGCTTGTATCCTTTTCCATCAGTTTAAGGAAACGGCTCCACTCGTTCTTTACCCAGGTAGCGGTAAAATATTCGGATTTGCTTCCGATAACAGCCATAACCTTTGAACTCTTTAATGCAGCGAAAATATAGGGCTCATAATCAACGCTTAATTTATTCTTAAGAGTTTCTCTTGCAAAGAATACCTTGTATCCGCTCTTCGACAGAATTTCATAAAGACGTGTGCAGTATGCCACATCCTCGGTGGTCTGCCTTGTATCTTCATCGGTCTCTTTATAGCAGATGAATACATCGTAAGGAGCCTCGTTTTTGGCGATTTCCAGATATTCGGTCTGAATTCTGTTGATCTCTGTGGCTTCTTTTATGAGGATTTCTTTCTGCTCCTCGGTGGAAAGTTTGAGTGCATCGAGATAAGAATAGTAATTAAGAATGCTCTCGTCCTTTATTCTGTGAAGTGTAGGGAAGTATTTTGTGCTGATAGGATCGGGAACATATTCGATGCCGTATTCGCAAAGGGTTCTTAACCATAAAATATCCGCTGAAGGAATATTCTCCGATAAAATGTTGTCGTAAATACGGATAGCGTTGTCGTATTCTTTCTGCTGACGTAATTTGTTGGCACGGTTAAGCTGGTTAATGTATTTTCCGGCCGTATCCGATATAAAGTTGGTTGCGCCGCAGTATTCACAAACGGTCATTGCCGACTGAACATTTAACACACCGCCACAGCATCTGCAGTTCAAAGCTTCTGTTTTCATCTGTAACCTCCTAAAACAGTTTTATAACATGATACTATTATAAAGTATATTTGGTTAAGGATAAATAGTTTATTAGGGTAAAATATAACCATATTTTTTGCCGTCTTAATAAAATCTTAACCAATTGTCCCCTTGTTTCTTAATAATCGGATGGCTATTATTATAGATGTACGGAAGACCTGCAGGATTCCTTGAATGAATATTTGGGAGTTAATTAACATGTACAACATTTTAATTTGTGATGATGAGAAAGATATCGTAAATGCGCTGAAGATTTATTTATCATCCCCTGATTTAAACTTTTACGAAGCCGAAAACGGAGCAGAGGCACTAAACATTTTAAAATCCAACGAAATTCACCTGGTTATACTTGACATAATGATGCCTGTAATGAACGGAATAGAGGCACTTTCCAAGATTCGACAATTCAGTAATATTCCGGTAATAATGCTCTCGGCCAAAAGCGAAGATACAGATAAAATTCTCGGGCTTAACGTAGGAGCCGATGATTACATCACAAAACCCTTTAATCCGATAGAAGTCAATGCGAGAGTACGTTCGGCTTTAAGAAGATACTTCGATTTCGGAGGAAAGGTTAAAACGGAAAGCATGTATACTGTAGGAGGCGTTACACTCGATGACTCTACTAAAACCGTAACTGCTGACAATGAAGAGGTAACGCTTACTCCCAAAGAATTTGATATATTGAAAATGCTTATGCAGTCACCCGGAAGGGTATTTTCACCCAAAGAAATTTACGAGAAAAACTGGGAAGAGAGCATGATGCCCGGGTGCGAAAAAACAGTTGCGGTTCATATAAGACATATTAGAGAAAAGATTGAAATCAATCCCAACGAACCGAGATACTTAAAGGTTATCTGGGGACAGGGATACAAAATCGAGGGACAGTAAGGATAGGATATGAACGAAGAAAACATTATTGAAACAGAAACCATAAAAGAAAAAAACATAGATAAAAAAGTAAAAAAATACTGGCTTGCACATCCCGTGGCAAAAGTGCTTTTATTCGCAGCAAGCGCCGGTGCACTGGCAGTACTTTTGTTTTGTATAGCGGTAATACTTGATATCGGACAGAACGGATTGTACAGACCCGAAAATGCACTTGAACGTACTTTGGAAGAGCACTTTGAGGATAACGCCGAAAGAAATGTCAGAACGGTCAAAAATTATCTTTCCATGGATATGAAAGAAGATGCGGATTATTTCCTTAAGGAAAGAAATATTGCAGCACTTATTTTAACACCTCTTTCCAGCCAGACGGAGATTTACAGATACTCTTATTTCAGGGAACCTTATTCTGCGGATCAGGTTCCGACGAAATATGTTTACAAAGGCGTTGATGAAGGCATTGAATGGAGCGTTTATCTTCTACCTGATTTAAATGCGGAGGATGATGCATATAAAAGTAATTTGACACGTTTCAGTCTTGAATACCAATTCCGTATCTGGGTGTTGGTCGGGAGCGTTGTCAGCGCCATTTTGTTACTTGTATTTTCAGCTTTATTCATAAGCGTAATAGGACGTTCTTATGAGGACGGAGAAGTAAAAGAGAGTTTCTTTACCAAGATTCCTTTCGATATAGCAGCATTACTGTTCATCTTTGTCGAAATCTGTTTATTTGGTGTTGCGGTTTCATGTGATGATGCTGAGGGTGAGGTAATTTCGTTAAGTCTCTTCATCCTTTTGTTCATAATAGCTTTTATCAATTTCGTACACAGAGTAAAACTTAAGAATATTTTTAAAAGCACTTTGTGCTATAAGATACTCGCTTTGTTTGCAAAAATGAACTTAAAGATTTCGGTTATCTGGAAGGCAATTCTGATAGGTGCCGTAATACTTATAGTGGAACTGTTCGGATCGATATGTATAGCGGGAATGGTTGGGGAACCGGCTGTAATTTTCCTCCTCTTTCTTGCAATTATGTTTGAAAAATCCATTATTTATCCGATTGCTTTATACATAGTTCTTATGATACGTCAGCTCTTTTATGCGGGTGAAAAACTTGCTGAAGGCGATACGGATTATAAGATTAACTTAGCAGGTTTCTTTGGCATCTACAAAAAACATGCCGAGAATCTTAACAATCTTTCAGGTTCTGTAAATAATGCCGTTGAAGAAAGAATGAAGAGCGAGAGAATGAAGACCGAACTTATCACCAATGTTTCTCACGATCTTAAAACTCCGCTTACATCAGTAATAAATTATTCGGACTTAATCAATACCGAGGCAGCATCATTTGATGAGAATACCGATGCAGCCGAAAGCATGGGAAAGATAAGCGAATACTCGGAAGTATTAAACAGACAGTCCAACAAATTAAAACGTCTTTTGGACGATCTTGTTGAAGTGTCAAAGGCCAGCAGTGGAAACATCGAACTTATTATGGAAAAGCTTGATGTGGGAACAATTATTTCCCAGGCACTCGGTGAGTACGAGGAAAGATTCGAGGAAAAGAATCTCGAAACAATTGCCGCTATTCCGGAAGAAAGTCTTTACATAAAAGCCGACAGCAGAAAACTCTGGAGAGTGGTGGATAATCTTTTGCAGAATATTTACAAATATTCACTTCCTTCAACACGGGTTTTCGTTGAAGCAAAAGAAACAGATGGCAAAATAAATATTATATTTAAAAACACATCCAGAGACATCATTACGATTTCTCCGGATGAACTGACCGAAAGATTCACAAGAAACGATGAATCCAGACATCAGGAAGGAAACGGTTTGGGCCTTGCGATTGCAAAGACCATGACCGAAGCCATGAAGGGTAAATTTAAAATAGATGTTGACGGAGATTTATTTAAAGTCACTCTTACTTTTGATAAAGAAAGCGAGCCCGTTGAGGAAGTCGCAGTTTTATAAACACAAAATTTAAAATACTTTAAGGAGAGTGATGCCTATATAAAATAACCTTCCGAATCGAAAATTAAAATGTTGCTTTTGAGGATTGTCCTGCGCGGGGCAATCCTTTTTCATGTTCCGGGTTATTTATTCGTAAAAAGCAATTTAAATGCTGTATTTTACCGACCTTGTGTAATTGAATAATCATAAAGTCCGATTCTGATATCTGACAGAGATATTATTTTATGATATAATAATTTTCGAAAGCAGAAAATCTGCTTTCTGATAAGGGGATTTATTTTTTAGGAGGAAATGTCATGTTTGAAAATTACCCGAATTACGATTCCATTAATTCTGACAGAGAACGCGAAGATAAGCTGATGCAGGATAAAAGAGAGCGTTGTCATAAGAACGGAAAACTCTACCTTATTTTTTCGTTTCTTTCGGTTCTCGGTACACCGTCTATTTTTGTACTGGCAATTATCGGCGCTGTAGTTGCGGTTCTTCTTAATTCGAAGGGTGCTGAAAATCTTGTTGTTGGATTGCTTGGTGTTATCGCACTGGCTATCGGTGTTGCAATCGCCGTTATTATGTTCCTTCTCGGCAGAGATGAAAGCTGTTTTAAAGCAGCAGGAATTGCTTATATTTTGCTTACTTTGTTTGATACTGTCGCAGAGTTCCTGCCTGAAGGATTCCTTCAGTCGATTGTTAAGATCTTAGCCTTAATAGCAGGACTGTTTTATCTGTTCGAGTTTATTAACGGTTCTGTTAACATACTTGCAGGTGTCGACAATTATCTTTCATCCACTTGGGAGACGTTCAGAAAAGTTATAATATATCTTTTTATAGGACTTGTTGCATGTGTTATTCTCTGCTTTATTCCTATCATTCAGATAATTGCAATAATAGCGCTTGTTATCGCTGCAATAGGAGCTTTCGGTATATTAATCTGGGAATATGTTCTCATGTTTAAGACAGCTATTGCTCTTAAAAATTTCTAAATAAGTCAGGTAAATAATGGCAACTTGGAAATCAAGAGGTTTAAGAGGTTCCGCACTCGAGGAACTGATAAACCGTACAAATGAAAAATACAGAGATGAAGGTCTGGCGCTCATTCAGAAAATACCGACGCCGATCACGCCGATAGAAATCGATCAGAGCACCAGACACATCACTCTTGCATATTTTGATCAGAAAAGTACCGTCGACTATATCGGCGCCGTTCAGGGAATTCCCGTGTGCTTTGATGCAAAGGAAAGTGCAAGCGAAACATTCTCGCTTCAGAATATTCACGAGCATCAGTACAAATTCATGGAAGACTTTGAGGCGCAGGGAGGCGTTGCTTTTTTTCTGATTTATTACACCTCGATAGACGAACTCTATTATCTTCCGTTTGAATATTTAAAGATATTCTGGCAGAGAGCAAAAGAAGGCGGAAGAAAGAGCTTCAGACACGACGAATTAAATCCCGCATATATTATTCCGAGGGATTCGGATGTGTTTGTACCCTACCTTGAGACATTAAAAATCGATCTTGCGGACAGAGAATAAATTTAAAGGATCATAAAAGAAATGAAATGGCACAAAATCACAATTAAAACTATTACGGATGCTGAAGATATCATTATCTGCTACATGGAAGACATAGGTCTTGAAGGTGCGCAGATAGAAGATAAAATTCCTCTGACACCGCTTGAAAAAGAAAAGATGTTTGTAGATATTCCGCCTGTAAGTGAAGAAGATGACGGAATCGCGTATCTTAATTTCTTTGTCGAAGACGAAGAAGGTTTAAACATTGACGAGATAGTTGAAAACGTTAAGACCGAGCTTGAGGCAATCAGAGATTTTACCGATATCGGCGAAGGAAGCGTAATGCTTTCGGAAACCGAGGATTTGGACTGGATTAACAACTGGAAAAAGTATTTCCATCAGTTTTACATCGACGATCTTCTTGTAATTCCTTCATGGGAGGAAATTGAAAATCCCGAGCATACAGGCAAGATTTTACATATCGATCCCGGAACGGCATTCGGTACTGGTGCGCACGAAACCACACAGCTTTGCATCAGACAGATTAAAAAGTTTGTCAACGAGAATACCGAAATTCTCGACGTCGGATGTGGCAGCGGAATCTTAGGAATCGTAGCGCTTATGTACGGCGCAAAACATGCCAAGGGAACGGACCTTGATCCCTGCGCAATCGATGCTTCGGCAGAGAACCTTGCGAACAACGGAATATCTCCCGAAGACTTCGAAATCATTATCGGTAATATCATAAGCGACAAGGAAGTTCAGGACTGGGCCGGCTATGAAAAATACGATATAGTCGTTGCAAACATTTTACATAACGTTTTGGATGTTTTAACGCCCGTTATTTTGCATCAATTGAAGCCGGGCGGTATTTATATCACCTCGGGCATTATCGATGAAAAAGAGGGCTTTATGCTTGATGTAATGAAGCGTGACGGTCTCGAGGTACTCGATGTCACAAGACAGGGCGAATGGGTAAGCATAACTGCAAGAAAGCCGGAATAAAATGTATCATTTCTTTGTGGATAAAAGTAATATAATCGACAAGACTGTTATCATCGAAGGACAGGATTTTAATCACATCAAAAATGTTCTTCGTATGCGTGAGGGCGAAGAGATTTCCGTAGGAAACGGTGAAGACGAAAACGAATACAGATGTGCGATTGAGCGCTTTGAAGATGACAGGGTAATCTGTAAACTTCTTTTCATAAAAGAAGCAAACGTTGAACTTCCTTCAAAGGTAATCCTCTATCAATGTCTTCCGAAAGCCGACAAAATGGAAATGATTATCCAGAAATGCGTTGAGCTTGGAGTAAGCGAGATAATCCCCGTGGCATCCAAGAGATGCGTGGTTAAGCTCGATGATAAAAAAGCCTCTTCAAAAATCACCAGATGGCAGGCAATCGCTGAGGCCGCAGGCAAGCAGAGCAAAAGGGCATATGTACCGCTTATTGGACAGGTTATTTCTTTTAAGGATGCCGTCAAAGATTCTGCCAGAGCCGACGTTAAACTTATTCCTTATGAACTTGCCGAAGGAATGGAAACTACCAAAGAGGCATTTGACACCATAAAAGAAGGCAAAACAATTGCAGTCTTCATCGGGCCGGAGGGCGGATTCGACGAGAGTGAAATCGACGAAGCTGTAAATTCCGGTATAAAACCAATCTCTCTGGGCAGACGTATCCTTCGCACCGAGACAGCAGGCATGACCGTTCTGGCCTGGATCGGATATAAACTTGAAGTAAATCGCTAAATCCCACCGGGTGACCGGTGGGATTTTTTAGATTTATTTAATGGAAAAATAAGCGCTCTTATGGTATTATTTTTGTGGAAATCTGAAAAGGAAATTTAAGTCATGGAATGTTATCTTGACAATTCGGCCACCACGAAAGCTTTTGATGAAGTCATCGAAGCCGTGAAGGCAGAAATGAGCGAATATTACGGCAACCCTTCAAGCATGCATATAAAGGGTTTTGAAGCCGAGAAAAAAATAAAAGAAACGACTAAAATTATCGCTTCCACACTTAAGTGCGACGAGAGCGAAATTATTTATACATCGGGCGGTACCGAGGCCGACAATATGGCGCTAATCGGTATTGCCAGAGCTTATAAAAGAAGCGGAAAACATATCATTACTTCTTCAATAGAGCACGCCGCAGTACTTCAAAGCGCAGAGTTTCTAAAAGAAGAAGGCTATGAAATAACATATCTTTCAACCGATTCAAAAGGCGTCGTAAATCTCGAGGAACTGGAAAATGCGATCAGGGAAGATACGATTCTTGTTTCCGTAATGGGCGTTAACAACGAGATAGGAACCGTTGAACCGATTGAGAAGATTTCCGAAATCATCAAAAAGAAAAATCCCAATACCCTTTTCCATGTTGATGCCGTTCAGGCATACGGAAAGATTAAGCTAACACCTAAGAAAATGGGCATTGATTTACTTTCGGTCAGCGGCCATAAGATCCACGGTCCAAAGGGTATCGGTTTTCTTTATGTGTCTTACAAGGTTAAGATTAAACCGATTATTTTCGGCGGTGGTCAGCAGAAGAATATGCGTAGCGGAACCGAAAATGTATGCGGTATCATGGGACTCGGTGCAGCGGTTAAAAGAATCTTCGATAATTTCGATGAAGATACCGCACGCATGAGGGAACTTCGCGAATACATGATTAAAGGCCTTAAGGAATGTGAAGGCGTTACAATAAACGGTGCGGACGAAGAAGGCAGTGCTCCTCACATTGTCAGTGCATCGGTAAAAGGCGTAAGAGCGGAAGTGCTTCTTCATTCTCTTGAAGAGAAGGGTATTTATATTTCTTCGGGCAGCGCATGCGCATCCAACAAACCTGCGGTTTCTGCCACATTAAAGGCTATCGGCGTGGACAAGGACCTTTTAGATTCGACCGTAAGATTCAGTTTTTCAGTTTTAACCACAAAAGACGAGATAGATTATGCACTTGAAAACTTCAAAGAAACGATAGAGAAATTAAGACTTTACGTAAGACGTTAAAGGAGAGCGAATGTTACCTTTTTCCACCACTATGGTACTTAGTTTAATCGAATTTTTCTGCGTGGTTGTACTCCACGTAATATATGCGTTCGGCCATTTCGGAATGGAAGAAACGCTTCTTTCCGCTGTCGGTTTTATTCCGATTCTTTTAACGGTGCTTCTTTTCAGATTAGTCAAAAAAGAGTCGATTATTATCAGAGTTTTCTACATTTCGATGCTTATCGCAAGTTATTTCATTGCATGGAAAATTCAGACGCTCGGTATGTTAATCATGGTTTATTTTGCCGGTGCATTAATGATTGCACTTCACTCTAACCGGAAACTCATGCTCGAATACTCAATAGTGTCTGCTGTCATTTTAATAGCGATGGCGATTTTCCAGATGGATGCAATCGACAAAGTCTGCCCTTCACAGATCTATTACATTTACCTGATTCTCTATGCATTCGGTATGGTGACGCTTGTATTTATGGCGAGCGGTATAAAAAATTACAAACAGAAGATGGAAGAAAAACAGGAAGAGGCACAGAACGCTCTCGAAGCAAAGAGCAACTTCCTTGCAAATATGTCCCACGAAATCAGAACTCCCATGAACGCCATCTGCGGTATGGCACAGCTTCTGTCGGAGAGAGAATTAGGTGACGAAGAGACCGAATATGTCGAAACAATTCAGAAGTCCAGTGAGAGTCTTCTTTCCATCATCAACGAAATCCTCGACTTCTCCAAAATCGATTCCGGTAAGATGGAAATTAACGAAGAGGAGTATCATTTCAACTCCCTTATCCACGATGTTTTAAGTATCATCGAATTCAGATTAAAAGATAAATCCGTCAAACTGATTACCGAGATTAATCCGAATATCCCGAGAATCATGATCGGTGACGAACTTCGTATAAGACAGATTTTAATTAACCTCTTAAACAACGCCGTAAACTTCACCCACCGAGGCAGCATTACATTAAAAATTGTATGGGTTCCCCAGGGAGTTGATAAAGGTGTTCTCGAAGTAGAGGTAAAAGATACAGGTATCGGTATTTCCGAGGAAAACATGGGCAAGCTCTTTAAAGCTTTCGGACAGATAGATACCAGAAAGAACAGAAACGTTGAAGGTACCGGCCTCGGACTTGCCATTTCCAAGAACTTACTTGAACTCATGGGCGGCGGAATCTGGGCAACCAGTACACCGGATTACGGTTCAACATTCAGTTTTTCACTTCCTCAGAGAGTAAAGGACGGCAGACCTTCGAACTATAAAAACGATCACAATATCGTTGTCAGACAGAACGACGAATTTAAGATTTCCTTTAAGGCGCCTACTGCACGTGTAATGATTGTAGACGACAACAAGGTCAACCTTCTGGTTGCTTTTGAAATCATGAAAAGATTCGGCTTTGAAGCCACAACGATTGATAACGGCTCCGAAGCATTTAACAGAATTGATGAACATCTTGTAACATACGATATGATTTTTATGGATCACATGATGCCTTTTATGGACGGTGTTGAAACAACCATGAAAATCAGGGCTCTGGACTCACAGTATGCCAAGGAAATACCTATTATCGCACTTACCGCAAATGCTATAAAAGGTGTTGAAAAACAGTTCAAGGATGCGGGCATGAACGACTATCTTTCCAAGCCCATTCATGTCGATCAGTTGAACGATATCTTAAAGAGATGGCTTCCTCTTGAGAAGCAGATCCGTGTCGTAGACGGCGAAGAAATGAAGCCCGTCCCGACCAGCAAGGAAAAGACCAAGGAACAGAGAGAAGAGGATATGCTTTTCTCATTAAAAGGCGTCAATTTCGAAAACGGTATCAGAAACTGCGGCGGAAACAGAAATGTTTACATACAGATTTTACGAACGTTTTCATCTTCCAATCTTCCTGCGGGACTTGAATCATATTACGAGGCTGCAGACTGGAGCAACTACGAAGTAATCGCACATTCTGCCAAAGGAGCGTGCAGAAACATCGGTGCCGATGATATCGCTGAAAAGGCCTATAAACTCGAGCTTGCGGGCAAAAATGCGGATGAAGCATTCATTAGGGCAAACCACAGAGAATTCCTTGACGAATACAAAGAACTGATCAGTTCAATCACCAAAGCGATTATCGAAATGAACAAACATTCATAAATGCGTTTCTAAAAAGCGCCCGAAAGGGCAACCGTCTTGTCAAAAGGCGGTTTTTTTAGTATAATTTTAAAGATGCAAAAGCATCACCAAGGGGGAATTGAAAATGTTCAAGGTTGCGATTTGCGATGATGAAATGACATCTTTGATGATTAACCAGGCGCTTACCGAGCAGGTACTCGAAGAAGCCAACATCGAATACGAGATTACAACGTTCGAAGACATGCAGTCCATGATTAAGGGAGTCATGGATGACAATGCGGATTTCGATCTTCTTTTATCGGATATTCTTGCGGTAGGAATGAACGGAATCGAAGCTGCGGAAGAAATCAGAAGACTCGGCGATAAACTGCCGATTGTATTTATTTCTTCAACGGCTGAATTTGCGCTGGACGGCTATCGTGTCAACGCGCTCAGATACTTACAGAAACCCGTACAGATTGACAAGCTTAAAGAAGCGATTCTTGAAGCATATGCCAACAAGGGCGCCAAGAAAAAAGAGTATCTTTCTTTCCAGGTTGCAGACAGATTTTACAAGGTCAATCTCGATGACATTGTTTATCTTGAAAGTATGGGAAGAGATACATATGTTGTTACAAAGACTGAAACCATCTGCGTTCATGCAAAGTTTTCGGATATGGAACAGCAGGTTCCTTCCGACAGATTCGTAAGATGCCACAGATCTTACATTATCAATCTGTCCGAAGTTAAGGATATAGCAAGATACAGATTTTTAACGAAAAACGGTATAGAGATTCCCATCAGTCAGCTGCAGTATACCGACGTTAAAAAAGATTTTATAGAATTCGAGCAGTAATATATGACAGACACTTATTTAATCAAATACGGCGAGATTTTTTTAAAGGGCAAAAACAGATTTATTTTTGAAGATGCACTTGTAAACAGAGTTACCGAAGCCGTAGAAAAAGTTGAAGGAAGATTTAAGGTTTATAAAAATCTTTCCAGAGTCTATGTTGAATGTAAAAGCGATTTTGACGAAGAAGAGTTAATCGCTGCACTTAAAAAAGTATTCGGAATCACGGCTATCTGTCCGGTCCGCGTACTTGAAGACAAGGGATTTGACGATTTAAAAGAACAGCTCGTAAAATACGTAGCCGAGTTTCATCCCGAAGCGGATTTCACTTTTAAAATGCTCTGCAAAAGAGCAAGAAAAAACTATCCGCTCAATTCACAGGAAATGAACTGTGCACTCGGAGAAGTGCTTCTTGACGCATACCCCAATCTTAAAGTAAATGTTCATAACCCTGACGTGCTTATAACAGTAGAAGTCAGAGAGAGAATTTACGTATATTCAAAATCCATTCCCGGCCCCGGCGGAATGCCTGTCGGTACCGCAGGAAAGGCAATGGTTCTTTTATCAGGAGGACTTGATTCCCCCGTAGCCGCATACATGATTTCAAAGCGCGGCGTAAAGATTGAAGCGGTTTATTTCCACGCTCCTCCATATACATCCGAGAGAGCAAAGGAAAAGGTTGTGGATCTTGCGAAAATCGTTTCCGCATACACAGGTCCGATTAAGCTTCATGTAATTAATTTTACGGATATTCAGATGGCGATATATCAGAAATGCCCTCCCGATGAACTTACAATCATCATGAGAAGATATATGATGAGAATCGCTGAGCATATAGCATTGGAAAACGGCTGTATGGGCCTTGTCACAGGCGAGAGTATAGGACAGGTTGCAAGCCAGACAATGCAGTCTTTAATGTGTACCAACGAAGTCTGCACGCTTCCCGTATACAGACCGCTTATCGCGTTTGACAAACAGGATATAGTCGATATTTCCGAGAAGATTAATACATACGAAACCAGCGTCCTTCCTTACGAAGACTGCTGTACGATATTCGTAGCGGAACATCCTGTAACAAAGCCTAACCCAGCGGTAATCGAAAAACACGAACACAATCTTGACGACTGCATAGATGAAATGTACAAGAAAGCAATCGAAGAGAGAGAAATAATAGAGATTAATTAAAAAAAATGCCGGGCTCCCCGAAGGGTGTCCGGCTAATGTTATAAATAGTATATAACAAAAGAAAAAAGCAACACAGTGAACTGCATTGCTTTAAACTCAACTTACTTGATTATCTGATTAAACGATGTAAGGTGCAAGTACCTTTAATACCTCGTCGCAATCATTCTCGGCATGAATGTTAAGCTCGATGTTCTTAGATAAGTCAAGGGAGAAAATACCCATGATTGACTTAGCATCGATTACATATCTTCCGGATACAAGATCGAAATCATAATCAAATTTAGTAATATCATTAACAAATGCTTTTACCTTATCGATTGAGTTTAAAGAAATTGTAACTGTCTTCATGTTGAATAACCTCCTTTATACTGTTTCTACCTGTGATTATTTCCAATCACGAGTTTATAATATGGTATATGGAAAGAAAAGTCAATTACAAAAAGTGCCGAAAATAAAGGGTCAAAAAATGAGAACTATAGCATTTCATAACCTAGGCTGTAAGGTGAATTCATACGAGACGGATGCAATGGCACAAAAATGTATCGAAAAAGGATACAAAATTGTCGACTTTGAACAAAAAAGTGACATTTATGTGGTAAATACATGCTCCGTAACAAACATTGCAGACCGAAAAAGTCGTCAAATGTTACATAAAGCCAAAAAACAAAATCCCGATTCCGTAGTGGTTGCGGTGGGCTGTTTCGTACAGGCAAATCCCGAAGAAGTTGTAAAGGACGAAGCCATCGATTTAATAGTCGGCAACAACAAGAAGAAGGATTTGTTTGAAATCCTCGAAGAGTATTTAAATCAAAGATCCGAGAGCAAGGATTTGCAGGGTACAACAATCACGGATGTACATCACTGCGATTATGAAGAGTTAAGAATCAACAAGAGCGAAGAGCATTCCCGTGTGTTCGTAAAGATCCAGGACGGGTGCGACAGATACTGCACATACTGCATTATTCCGTATGTCAGAGGTAATTTAAGATCGAGAAAACCCGAAGATGTGGTCAGAGAGATAAAAGAAATAGCCGCTAACGGATACAGAGAAGTGGTTATCACGGGAATTCATCTTTCATCCTACGGAAAAGACTTCCTAAAAGACGGAAAACCTTCTCTTGACTACACAGGTAATGCCGATTATTTAACAGAGCTCCTAAAAGACATAAACGAAATCGAAGGCATAGACAGAATAAGAATCGGTTCATTCGAGCCGATGATTCTCTCTGAAGATTTTGTTGCGAAGTTAAGTAAGATAAACAAACTCTGCCCGCATTTTCATATATCACTTCAGTCGGGATGTGACAGTGTACTTAAGCGCATGAACAGACATTACAATACCGAGCAGTTTTATGAGAAAACGATTCTTTTACGAGAGTATTTCCCCGGCTGTGCGTTAACAACAGACGTTATCGTAGGTTTCCCCGGCGAGACGGACGAAGAATTCGAAGAGACTTACAAATACTTAACGAAGATTAAATTCTTTGAAACACATATATTCCCTTACTCAAGAAGAAAAGGCACGGTGGCAGACAAAATGCCCGGGCAGCTTACCATGAACGAGAAAAAGGAACGTGTATCAAAGCTCCTTGAACTTGACGCAAAACTTTCCGCCGAATTCAGAAAGAGCAAACTCGGCGAAACTACGGATATCGTTGTTGAAGAGACAAAAGTCATTGACGGGAAGGAATATCTTGTCGGACATACTCCGGAATACATTATGTGTGCGATAGATACTGGAAACAACAATCTTGACCTTATCGGTCAAAAGACTGAAATACTGCTTAAAAGCATGTTGAATGACGAAATTGTGTATGGGGAGGCAACATGAAAAAAGAACTTAAAAATCTGATGATAATTGCGATGGAAGCAAGGAACTATGCGTACTGTCCTTACTCGAATTACTCTGTGGGCGCGGCGCTTCTTTGCAAGGACGGAAGAATTATTACAGGCAGCAATATAGAGAACGCATCTTACGGAGCGACGAACTGTGCAGAGAGAACTGCATTTTTCAAAGCGGTTTCCGAAGGCGAGAAGGATTTCGTGGCAATAGCGATTTCGGGCGGAATTAAGGACATGGAGGCCGATTCTTTTGCATATCCCTGCGGTGTCTGCAGACAGGTTATGAGGGAGTTCTGCGACGAAGAGAAGTTTAAAATTCTCGTGGTTAAGAATGAAAAAGAGTACGAAGAGTATCTTTTAAGAGATCTGCTCCCGAAGAGTTTCGGGCCTGACAATCTGGCCAAATAATCACGAAATCCTAAAAGTAACGATATTACTTCAAATAATTAACATAATATGGTATAATTAAAAGTCAGGATTTACTTAAAAAACAATTATTTAACATAAATGTATGGAGGGAAACAAAATGGCTGTATCCACAGAAACCCAATATTTTAACGTCGGATGGGACGAGAGAGATTCAGTTAACAATATCATAAAAGAGGTTTACACAGCTCTTAAAGAAAAAGGCTACAATCCCGTCAATCAGATTGTCGGATATATTATGTCCGGCGATCCCACATATATCACAAGCTACAAGGGTGCAAGAAGCCTTATTATGAAGGTTGAGAGAGACGAGCTCGTAGAAGAGATGCTTCTTGAGTACATCTTCTCAAATGCATGGGACGAGGAAACCGATGAATAACGAAAGGCTCATGGGGCTTGACTTCGGTTCTAAAACGGTTGGTGTCGCGCTTTCCGATCCGACCGGGCTTATTGCGTCTCCTCTTGAAATCATCGAGAGAGAAAGAGAAGACAAATTAAGAAAGACATTTTCGAGAATCGAAGAACTTATCGAAGAGTATAAAGTGACCAAGATTGTTTTGGGGCTCCCTTTAAATATGGATTCAAGCGAAGGCGAAAGGGTCAGAAAAACTCAGGAATTCAAGGAAGCGCTTGAGCGAAGAACAGGTCTTGAGATAGTATTCTGGGACGAGAGATTATCAACGGTTGAGGCTCATGACATTATGACCGAAGCCGGTGTAAAAGGAATCGACAGGAAGAAGTTCGTGGATAAAATCGCTGCTTCAATTATATTACAGGGTTACATGGACTCACAAAAAGAAAAATAGGTACGAAATATGGAAAAAATTTTATTTAAGGCAGATGGAGAAAATCCCGTTGAATTTTACGTACTCGAGCAGACCACGGTATCGGGTATCAATTATATTCTGGTAACCGAGGAAGAGGACGGGGACAGCGAGGCTTTGATCCTAAAAGACACATCAAACGCAGACGACGAAGAAGCGGTATACGAAATCGTTTCTGACGATACAGAATTAAAAGCTCTTGCAGATATTTTCGAAAGCCTTATGGAAGATATTTCGTTTGAATAGTTTTAGGAAATAATCAAGGAGAATATTTTGAACAAAAATAAAGATAGCGTTCGCATCATACCTCTCGGAGGTTTGGAGCGAATCGGCGTTAATATAACCGCTATCGAATATGACGATGAAATCATCGTTATCGACTGCGGTCTCGGATTTCCGGAAGACGATATGTTCGGTATCGATCTGGTAATTCCGGATGTAACATACTTGGAAGAGCACAAGGAAAAGGTTCGTGCTTTTATGATCACGCACGGACACGAAGACCATATCGGAGCTCTTCCGTACATTTTAAAGAAAATCAATGTTCCGGTGTTTGCCACAACGCTTACACAGGGACTGATAGAAAACAAATTAAGAGAGCACGAACTTCTCGATGTGGTGGAGCGTCACACGGTTCATTTCGGTGATGTCGTAAAAATCGGCCCTTTCGGTGTCGAATTTATCAAGACCAACCACAGTATCGTGGATTCGGCCGCGCTTGCAATCCACACACCTGCCGGAGTCATAGTTCATACGGGCGATTTTAAGGTTGATTACACACCTGTATACGGTGACCGAATCGATCTTGAAAGGTTCGCAGAACTTGGCAGCAAGGGCGTTTTGGCACTTATGTGCGATTCGACCAATGCGGAGAGAGAAGGCTTTACTCCTTCGGAGAAAACCGTCGGACGTAAGTTTGATATCATATTCAGCGAACACAAGGATTCGCGTATCATAGTAGCCACATTCGCATCAAACGTTGACAGAGTTCAGCAGATACTTAATTCCGCGCAGCGTTTCAACCGCAAGGTTGTTGTCGAGGGAAGAAGTATGGTCAACATCATGGATGTTGCGAGCAAGTTAGAGCGAATTACGATTCCCGAAGATACCCTTATCGACATTGAAAATATCAAAGATTATCCTCCCGAGCAGACCGTGCTTATCACCACGGGCAGCCAGGGAGAAAGTATGGCAGCTTTAAGCCGTATGGCTATGGGCACTCATAAAAGAGTCAAGATTTCACCCAAGGATGTGGTTATCTTTTCTTCCCATCCGATTCCCGGCAACGAGAAAGCCGTTACGAAGGTAATGAATGATCTTTTACGATTGGGCGCGGATGTTATCTTTGAAGATACCCATGTATCGGGCCATGCCTGCAGGGAAGAGATTAAGCTTATTTACTCGCTTACCAATCCGAAGTATGCGATACCCGTTCACGGTGAATACAAGCATCTGATAGCTCATGCAAAGCTCGTAAAAGAACTCGGTATGGATTCGGAAAACGTGTTCATTTTATCGTCGGGCAATGTATTGCAGCTTGACAGCGAAAAGGCCGAGATAATAGGCAATGTCGAAGCGGGCCCCGTATTTGTCGACGGACTCGGTGTGGGCGATGTCGGAAACATTGTTTTAAGAGACAGACAGAAGCTGGCCGAAGACGGAATCGTGGTTGTGGTACTTGCGCTTGATTCCTATTCGGGTGAAATATATGCAGGTCCCGAAATCGTTACCAGAGGTTTTGTATACGAAAAAGAATCCGAAGAACTTTTAGGCAATGCAATGGCACAGCTAAGAGATTATCTTGAAGCCAAAAATTCCAGGGATGTGGCGGATATGTATCGCTGCAAGAATATCATAAGGGATTTCTTAAGCGAATATTTCTGGAAGAATACCAAGCGTAAACCTATGATTTTACCGATTATTACAGAGGTATAAAAAATGGAAAGTTTTGACAAACTGACCGAAATTTACATTGACGATCTTAAGAAGACTCCGACCTATAAAACGTACAGAGACAAACTCAAAGCTCTTAAAAAAGACGAGGAGATGTGGGAGAAAGTTAAGGAGTATCGAAACAAAAGATTCGAACTTCAGAAAAACACATCCGCAGATGAACTGTACGATAAAGCGGACTGGTTCGAAAGAGATCACGCGTATATTTACGAGAATAAGCAGGCGAGAGAATTCCTTGAAGCGGAAGTTGCTCTCTGCAAATTAGTACAGGATATTTGTTTCAGACTCACTTCATCAATAGAGTTTGAATAGAGGTAAGAAATGACCAGAAAGATTCTACAGGAAATAGTTTTTATAGCGGTAAGGGTGGCAATTATTGTCGCGTTTATTTATGCAGGATACAGCTGCATTTCAGCGGCGTATGATTTCGGATTTAAGATATTTGCCGACGAAGCCAAGGATCCCGAACCGGGTATTGTTAAAACCGTGGCTATTGTAGACGGAAAGACTGATAAGGAAATCGGAGACGTGCTTGCTGAAAAAGGTCTTATCGACAGTGGGTTCCTCTTCATGGTACAGGTTAAATTTTCCGAATACAAAGATCAGTTAAAACCCGGTGTGTATGAACTTAGTACCGCAATGACTCCCTACAAAATGATGGAAGTGATGTCTGCTTCGGATGCGGATGAAGATGCGGAAAACATCGACGACGAGAATTACGTACCGACCAAGAACGAAGCCAATCTCTGGGATGAGGCGGACGATACAATAAAAGACGATAAAGACGAAAAGACCGAAGATGGAAATTGACGAAGAAAGAGCCGAAGTTTTTATAAGAGCGCATTCCAAGGGATTTCCTGAATACCTTGAGGTGCTTGAAAAAGAAGCGAAGGAGCAGGACGTACCTGTTATAAGAAAGGGTACGCAGGAGTTACTTCGTTTCTTGTTATGTTTGAAGAAACCAAAAAACATATTGGAAATCGGTACCGCGGTAGGGTTTTCATCACTTTTGATGGCTGAATATTCTGATGAAACCACAAAAATCACAACCATCGAAAACTACGAACCGAGACTTGAAAAAGCAAAAAAGAATTTTGAACTTTATGATAAATTCGGAAAAATAAATCTTATAGAAGGCGATGCGGGCGAGGTATTAAAATCGCTTGACGGACAATATGATTTAGTTTTCCTAGACGGTCCGAAAGGACAGTACGAATCGTATCTTGATGATATTTTACGAATAATGCCCGAGGGTGCACTGCTTGTAACGGACAATATTTTCAAAGAGGGAGATATCCTCGAATCAAGATATGCGGTTGAAAGAAGAGACAGAACCATTCATGCGAGAATGAGAGAGTTTCTTTTAAGATTACGCGATGAAGAATCGCTTGAAAGTGTGATTTTATCCTCCGGAGACGGAGCGACATTAAGTGTTAAAAAATAGGTATTTTATGAGAAAGCCGGAATTGCTTATTCCCGCAGGCAGTCTTGAAGTACTGCACACTGCGGTGAATTACGGAGCCGATGCGGTTTATATCGGAGGAGATGTTTTTTCTCTTCGTGCAAAGGCTAAAAATTTCACAAAAGAAGAAATGATCCGTGGCATAGCATATGCACATTCAAAGAATGTAAAGGTATATGTTACTGCCAATATTTTCGCGCATAATAACGATTTAAAAGAGGCAGAAGAATATTTTAAGGAGATGGCTGAAATTAAGCCCGACGGACTGATTATTTCAGACCCCGGAATGTTTTCTCTGGCCGAAAAATACTGCCCCGAAGTTGAAAGACATATTTCCACACAGTCCAACAATACCAATTATCTTACATACAGATTCTGGTATGAGCATGGCGCTAAAAGAGTGGTGAGCGCAAGAGAATTGTCTCTGTCGGAGATAAAAGAAATCAGAGCCAATATCCCCGAAGACATGGAGATTGAAAGCTTTATTCACGGAGCAATGTGCATATCATATTCCGGCAGATGTCTTTTATCAAATTACTTCACAGGAAGGGATGCAAACCAGGGCGAATGCACACATCCCTGCAGATGGAAATATGCTGTTGAAGAAGAGAAAAGACCCGGTGAATATCTGCCTGTATTTGAAAACGAAAGAGGCACATATATTTTCAATTCAAAGGATCTTTGCATGATAGAACATATTCCCGAGATGATTGATGCGGGAATCGATTCTTTTAAGATCGAAGGCAGAATGAAGACCGCTTTGTATGTTGCGTGCGTAGCGAGAACATACAGAAAAGCGATTGACGATTATCTTGAAAGCGAAGAGAAATACCGCGCAAATATGGACTGGTATTTATCCGAGATTTCAAAGTGTACATACCGACAGTTTACGACAGGTTTTTATTTCGGCAAGCCTTCCGAAGAGTCGCAGATATATGATAACAACACATACATCAACGAATACATTTATCTGGGTATGTCCGATAAAACGGACAGTGAATCCGTATACATCGAGCAGAAAAACAAATTCTGCGTGGGAGATGAAATCGAGATAATGAAGCCTGATGGAAGAAATATTCCGACAAAGGTTCTGGCTATTCATGACGAGGACGGAAAGGAAATGGAATCCTGCCCTCATTCAAAACAGAAATTAAGAATATTCTTAAGCGTGCTTCCCGAAGCGGGAGACATATTAAGAACTCCAAATAAATCTATTTAATCAACGGAGTGTAAGATGAAAGACATTATCAACATTGAAAAGATTTTCGGCGAAAATGTTTTTACCGTCGGAAAGATGAAAGAGAGGCTTCCCAAAGAGGTATTTGAGGAAGTAATGCATGTAGCCGATTTCGGCGGCGAACTTTCCAAAAAGTCTGCCGACATTGTAGCCAGTGCAATGAAAGACTGGGCTATCGCAAACGGTGCGACACATTATACGCACTGGTTCCAGCCTCTTACCGGAACTACTGCGGAAAAGCACGATTCCTTCATTTCCCATCCTGACAAGGAAGGTAAAATGATAATGGAGTTTTCGGGCAAGGAACTTATAAAAGGTGAGCCCGATGCATCAAGTTTCCCTTCAGGCGGACTTCGTGCAACATTCGAAGCCAGAGGATATAC
>JAEEOJ010000094.1 GCA_016284175.1 Lachnospiraceae bacterium
TTCTCGAATCATGTAAATATCAGGTACTCGCAAATGATATTCTTGCAGCATGTCTGCCGTATAAAGATCGTGCGGACTTGCTGGTCGACTACATCGAAGCTTTGGTTGAAATGTTCCCGACTTGCAAGGCGGTAGTTTTTGACAACTCGAAGAAAATGTTTACAAGAGAAGCAATATTAAACTGTTCGGTTCCAAAGGAACAAAGGTTCATTTATTATGCGGTAAATGCAAGATTCTTTAATATCCAGGGAACCGAGGACAGAATGGTCGATACACTTGGAATGAGCACCTTGTTCCTGCCGGATTTACAGTATCATTTCCACGGACTTAATCCCGACGATGTTGTTAATCATGCGTATAATCTTTTACTTTATATTTATGATAACGACAATCCGATTAAGCCGGGCGATCATGTGGACGGACTAAAAGACGGTATGATGAGCAGGGATGTTCAGTGGAATGTTCAGTATGAAAATTCACTGATTCAGCCAATCAGAGAAGTAATAGATATCAATACGGGCGAATATGCGTCCGGCAAAAGATAAATACCCTAAAAGAAATTTAAGGAACAGGAAAAATGAAATTAATAATTGTGCGCCACGGTGATCCCGACTATGAGAATGATTCACTGACAGAACTTGGATGGAAGGAAGCCGAGGCGCTTTCCGAGAGAATGAAAAACGTTAAGGCAGATGAGTGTTATGTTTCTCCGCTTGGACGTGCAAAGGATACGGCGAGCCTAAGCTTAAGGAAGATGAACATGGAAGCAACCGAACTTGAGTGGTTGCGAGAGTTCGCACCTTTGGTTAAGCGTCCCGAGAAAACAGGTGTTGCGTGGGACTGGCTTCCTAAAGACTGGACGAATATGCCGTATGCTTTTGACTTTGACAGATGGACGGAATATCCGGCTCTTAAAGAAGCCAAAGTAAGAGAAGAAGTTGATTGGATATACTCCGAATTTGATAAATTCTTAGAGCAGCACGGATATAAAAAAGAAGGTAAATTTTTTAAAGTAATTAATCCCAACAGCGATGTAATTGTATTCTTCTGCCATTTCGGATTGGAGTGCATTCTTTTATCATATCTTTTAAATCTTCCGCCTTTTGTTTTGTGGCACAGTACAATTGCAGCGCCGACTTCAATAACGACGGTTGCTACGGAAGAGCGAAGAGAAGGTATTGCACAGTTTAGAATGCACACATTCGGCGATACCTCGCATCTTTATGTGGCGGGAATGGAGCCTGCATTCTCCGGCAGGTTCAGAGAACTTTTTACTAACGAAAACGAAAGAATGGATTAAAAACATGGAAAAAAACAGTAAGAAAACTGAATGGGCAGGGCTTATAATCGGTATTATCGGAATTTTTTCGTGTCTGTTCGGACTGGTAATGTTTAACCACTATGTGGTTATGCTGATTCCATTAATCCCCAGAATGCTTACACTAATCTTAAGTTACTGGATAATTGCGGCAGTTCCGATTTTAGTCATGATATTCTCCAAAGATAAACTGTCCGATCTGGGCTTTTCGAAAGAAAAAATCGGACTTCAGATTTTAATCGGCATTCTTTTGGGAATCGGTATGTCTCTGGTACTGACACTTGTTCCCCATCTTGCAGGTTTCGGTGATTATGTTGACAACGGCCAAAGATACAAATACCTCTGGCAGTTTATTTACGAATTTTTTTACTGCACGGCAGCAGTAGCAGCAGTCGAAGAACTCTGTTTCCGAGGATTTGTTTTTTCAAAGGTTAAAAAAATCAGCGATAAGGAAATCGTTGCGATAATAGTTTCATCCGTATTGTTCGGACTTTTCCACATCGCTTCGTTTAACATAGCCCAGCTTATAATTACAACGCTTCTCGGACTTTTCTGGTGTATCTTAAGAAAGTATATCAAGAACTGCACGACGCTCTCACTTATTATCTGCCACGGAATTTACGATGCGATGATAACCGTATGGATATTTGTCTTCATAAAATAAATGGGTGTTGACGATAAAAAACTTTCATGATATTATTGCGACAGTAAAAGAAAGGCACACGAAAAGTGTGAAGGTGAAAGAATGATAGTTAGATAGTTTGATTTGGTAAATGCAGACGAATTGATTTTAGGCCCCATGGGTCTGTTTGTGTATGCCGAATTAGATTATCGTATTCATTTTAGATTTCACCCGCCCAAGGTGTGCTTCGGCATATATTAATCTATATTTGTACGTATAATCTGCTTTCGGCTTGAAAGCGGATTCTTTTTATTTTACGGGGCTTTTGACCGGAGGTAAATGACATGGCACAGATAAAAGTAAATGATGTCACGTTCTCATACGAGGGCAGCTTTGACGATGTCCTCACGGACGTGAACTTCAGTATTGATACAGACTGGAAACTCGGCCTCATCGGAAGAAACGGCAAAGGAAAAACTACTCTTTTAAATCTTCTTTTAGGCAAATATGAATGCAACAAGGGAAGCATTTCATCCAGCACGAGATTTGACTATTTCCCTTATGAAATAAGCGAGGACGACCTTTCAAAAACGGCGGACGAGCTCGCATACAAATGGAAGAGCGAGGCCGAACCCTGGCAGATACTGATTCAGATGAACCAGATCGGAATGGATCCGGAGTGTCTCTACAGACCGATTAAAACACTAAGCTTCGGCGAGCGCACCAGAGTAATGCTTGCGGTACTTTTCTCCGTCGAAGGAGAGTTCCTTTTAATCGATGAACCGACGAACCACTTGGATTCCCAGGCAAGAGAAATCGTAAAAGAATTTTTATCCAAAAAGAAAGGCTTTATCTTAGTTTCACATGACCGTGACCTGCTTGATGCGGTCTGCGACCACGTACTTGTTTTAAACAGAAAAACAATCGAAGTACAGACAGGCAACTTTTCTTCATGGTGGGAAAACAAGGAAAAGGCCGATGCTTTTGCAAAGGCCGAGAATGAAAAACACCTAAAAGAAATAAACAAGCTTAAGGTTGCGGCTGACCGCGCAGAAAGATGGGCCGATAAAAATGAGGCCACCAAAATCGGTTTTGACCCGACCAAGGAGCATGACAGATTCATGGATACCAGAGCGTACATCGGCGCCAAAACCAAGAAGATGCAGTCCAGGGTTAAAAACTTTGAGAACCGAATTGACAGGGAAATCGAAGAAAAGGAAGGCTTACTTCAGGATATCGAAAAAGAAATCAGCCTAAAAGTAATGCCTCTTAAGCACCACAAAGAAGTGCTCATCCTTGCAAGAGATTTATCCCTTCAGTACGAGGAGTCCGAAAAGCCATTGTTTAAAGATATGAGATTTCAGATTAAACAGGGCGACAGAGTAGTTTTAAAAGGCGATAACGGATGCGGTAAAACCAGCATCATAAAAGCCATTCTTAAAAAGGCCGCTTACAAAGAAAACATTCCAGGCTGCGAAAACTTAATAGTAAACGGAACGCTTGATGTGGCTTCGGGACTGATCATTTCCTACATTAATCAGGATACTTCATTCCTATCCGGTAATCTTAAAGATTACTGCAAAGCCAACAATTTCGAGGAAAGCCTCTTCCTTGCAATACTGAATCAATTGGATTTTTCAGCGACACAGTTTGCAAAAAACATGGAAGAGTTTTCCGAAGGCCAGAAGAAAAAGGTACTTATAGCATCAAGCCTTATAACCCCCGCACACCTTTATATCTGGGACGAACCGCTTAATTACATTGATGTATTTTCACGCATGCAGATCGAGAAACTGATTTTAAACTTCAAACCGACCATGTTAATCGTGGAACATGACGTTCGTTTTCAGGAAAAGGTAGCTACGGATATTGTGAATTTTAATTAGGAAAGGACATTTATTTTATGAGAAACAGATACGTATTAGCTCAGTAGTCTGAGCTTAAATAAAAAAGAATAAAGCTAAGCTCAGATGAATCCCCAAAAGTAATATAAGGAGGATAAAAATGAGCTTAATGCAGCATGTATATCATAAATGCGGAGGATGCGGTAAAAAACAGGAATTTGTGAATTCGGGGAAATTCAGGGTAAATGCAAACGGAAACAAAGTCGATGTCTGGCTTATTTACCGTTGCAAGAAATGCAAACATTCATGGAATCTGACGATATTTGAGCGAACCAAACCAAGCAGAATTCCAAGCGATTTGTATGAACTTTTCCTTGAAAATGATGAGGAAACCGCGTTACAATACGGAAATGATATAGAATTTTTAAAAAGAAACAATGCTGAATTAAAATAAAAGGAAAAAGAATATGAAAGCCAACGACAAAACAAACGTTATGAGAGTGCTCGACGCAAAAAAAATCTCATACGAAAGCCATACATACGAACCTGACGCAACCTTAACAGGTGAAGAAATTGCAGCAATTTTAAATGAGGACCCGGCGAAAGTTTTTAAAACGCTCGTCACTCAGGGGAAGAGCAACACATATTATGTTTTTGTAGTTCCCGTAAAAGAAGAGCTCGATTTAAAGAAGGCCGCAAAGGCAGCAGGCGAGAAATCAATCGACATGATAAAGCAGAAAGAACTGCTTCCCTTAACAGGCTATGTTCACGGCGGATGTTCGCCAATCGGAATGAAAAAGCAGTTTAAAACTTTTATCCATGAAACGGCTCCCACGTATGAGAAAATCTATGTCAGCGCAGGCAGAGTCGGAGCACAGATTGAGCTTTCGCCCGCCGATCTTATTTCGGTCACACGAAGCGTTACCGCGGATATTATCGTAAATGATTAAAAAAATTGTTGACTTGTTATTTTTCGTGTGATATTCTTTTTTCAAATTTAAGAATTTAAACCGTTGAAGCGGAGATAACGGCAATGATGCCCCTACAGAGAATCCGGGATGATGAGAACCGGGTGCGAAACAAATTGTCAAATGGACCGCTGAGGGCGCAGTGAAATGATTTTTCAAAGTATTCTGCGACGTAAGGCATACGTCAATTGCCGGAGATATGAAGGTATCTCGCTAAGCGCACGAGTCGCATCGTGAATCAGGGTGGCACCGCGGATAAGATTATTCGTCCTTGACAGAATCAGCAGATTATGTCAGGGGCTTTTTTATTTGTATTATGCTTTTTCCTCCTTTAAAACTGTAATAAC
>JAEEOJ010000095.1 GCA_016284175.1 Lachnospiraceae bacterium
TCGCTAAAGACATGCGGGGATGCTGGAATTGGCAGACAGGCTAGACTAAGGATCTAGTGTTGGCAACGACGTGTGGGTTCAAGTCCCATTTCCCGCATTAGGAACCCTTGAAAAATCTTTCAAGGGTTTTTTAAAACTTATAGGGTTTTGTGCAGGAGTGGCGGAACGGCAGACGCGCACGGTTCAGGTCCGTGTGATGGCAACATCGTGAGGGTTCAAATCCCTTTTCCTGCATACTTACGACAGATTTTTACGATATGCGTGAAAATCTGTTATTTTTTTGTTATAATATCCACATCAAATACTTAAGAAAGGATTTTTATGGAAGAGAAAAAATTCGCATTATTAATCGATGCAGATAATATATCGTCAAAATATATCAAAATAATAATCGAAGAATTATCAAAATATGGAACAATTACATATAAAAGACTGTACGGCGATCTGACCAGACCGAATAATAGAAGCTGGAAGAACGCAATGCTCTCCCACTCGATTGTTCCTTTTCAGCAGTTTAATTACACAACGGGCAAGAATTCTACAGATTCAGCAATGATAATCGATGCTATGGATATTCTTTATTCAGGCAGTGTAAACGGCTTCTGTCTTGCAACGAGCGATTCGGATTTTACACGTCTTGCAATGAGACTTCGTGAATCAGGAATGACCGTAATCGGTATGGGCGAACAGAAAACTCCCGAGCCCTTCAGAGTATCATGCGAAAGATTCTTCTTTATCGATCTTCTTTCCGATGACGAAGATACGGATATTGATGAAAAGGCTGAGAATGAAGAAGCTGCTGATGCCGTAACTCCCATCCCCGCTCTTGAATCACTCATAAGCAAAATCATTATGGAAAACGGTATCAACGGTAGCGCAATGGATATCGGCGAACTCGGAAGCCGTATTACCAAATACGATCCCGCATTTGACATCAGAAACTACGGCTATACAAAGTTTTCGAAATTCCTTGAGAACTTTAAGAATATTGATCTTAAATTCACTGAGAATACAGTTACCGCTATACTGAAGGATTCGGAGATTTCACTTAAGGCTATTGAGAATGACATCATTTCTCTCCTTAATGAGTGCGAAAAGAATTCCTGCAATACAGGCCAGTTAAACCAGAAGCTTATCGCATTACATCCTACGTTCTCTTTTGAAAACTACGGCTACAACAGATTCTCAAAACTCTTAAGCGATTTAGACAGCGTAAAAGTAACAAGCTTAGGGCGCGTGGTTACACTTAATCCCGAATTTGTTAAAGCTCCTAAAAGCGCAGCAAAGACAAAGAAAAGTACAACTTCCAAGAAATAAAAATAAAGCCCTCTTTACTTTCGTAAGGAGGGCTTCTTTTATGATTGTAATTTACTTAGCTTTCTTTTAGGATTTCATCCACGATAATAATTGCTTCGTCATAATCAAATTCTCTGACAGCATTTCTTATCTTCTTAAACTTCTCTCTCTTATCCGGAGTACTCTGAGCTTTAAGAAGTTCCGAAATCTTCTTGTCGGACTCAGTCATATCAAGCATTTCGAGACTCTCACGCAGAGAAACAAGTTCATTGATTTCATCTTCTGCGGAAATCTCGCCTCTTGTGACTTCAATATCTTTGCCGATTTCAATTCCGTTATCCACGAGCACAAATTTAATATTTGCCAGGATTCGTCTGTATTCATCGGTAAGAACCGGCGATTCGGATTTTACTTTTTCGTAATTGCCTTCTCTTACGGCAAATTCGAGTTCCTTTGCTTTTTCAGCAAGCGAATTGGCACCTACGCCGAGCGCAAGACCTTTGAGAGCATGGGTTTCGAATGTGTACTGCTCAAACTCTTCGTTTGCAATCATATTCTCCATACGCTCAATCTGTGCGCCGCCGTCGTCATAGATGTATTTAAGCACCTGAACGTATCTTGAAACGCTGTTGTTGTAGTTCTTAATACCGGCCTGTGTATCAACGCCCGCAATCGAAATGTTTTTGCCGACCTTAAGGCTCGGATCTTCTTTATCCACAAAATGAATGAATTCGTCAGGCAGATATTTTATGAGAAGGTTCTCCAAAAGGTTTATGTTCATGGGCTTTGAAAGATAATCCTGGAAACCTTTTTCGAGGAACATCTCTCTCGCACCTCTTATAGCATTGGCTGTAAGCGCAATAATAGGAACATTCTTCTTGTCTTTCTGAGGAAGGTTTCTGATCTTCGCAGCTGTCTCGATGCCGTCCATTATGGGCATCATCTGATCCATAAGAATCAGATGGTAATGATTCTTCATAACCTTCTCAAGGCATTCCTGACCGCTCATGGCTGTATCAACCTTAATCTGATACATTGCAAGGATACCCTGAATAACCTTGATATTTGTGGCATTATCGTCGACAGCAAGTACCTTTGCCATAGGAGCGATAAACGATTCATTCGCATCATCACCCTTTGTAGGCACAACGATATCTGCAATCTTACCTGTATGAGTATAATCAACTACATTCTGGAATATCGTAAAAGAAAATGTAGATCCGACTCCGTAAGTACTCTTTACATTAATGGAGCCGCCCATACTTTCAACAAGTCTCTTGGTAATCGCTAGTCCTAAGCCCGTACCTTCAATGGTTCTGTTTTTTATCATATCCGCACGTTCAAACGAGTCAAAAATCGTAGGAAGTGCTTCTTCGGAGATTCCGACACCCGTATCTTCTACTGATGCTCTGATTAAAGCCATACCGCTCTGAAGCTTCCAGTCGACGTTTAAGGACACGGAACCCGAATTGGTATATTTTACCGCATTGTTTAAAATATTCGTAAATATCTGCCTTACATGAACCTCATCGCCTCTTAAAACTTTGGGCAGAGTTTCATTTACATTTATATAAAGCTCGATATTCTTTTCTTTTAATTTGGTTCTGATAGGATCGGTTATATCTTTTATGAGAACGCCGGGCTCGTATTCGTTTTCAGCCGCGTTCATCTTACCGGCTTCAATCTTGGAGAAATCAAGAATCTCCGTGATGATTGAAATAAGGATTAACGAAGCATTCTTAATACTGTAAGCAAGTTCTTCAATCTTCTCACTCTTATCTTTTTCACGAAGAATCATTTCAGTTGAACCCATGATGGCGTTAACCGGTGTTCTGATTTCGTGCGACATATTTGCAAGGAACATTGTTTTGGCCTGGTTGGCCTTTTCAGCCTGCTCCTTTACTTCGATAAGGTTTTTGTTGTACTTATTCTCTTCTGTCTTGTCATAAAGCCAGAGGTGATAACCTTTTAACATCTTCTTATCATAAAAGGGTTTGACCGATACCTGGAATTCTCTCGCACCGATGGACAGAACTTTTTTGTTGTTTCGATACACTCTGTTAATCATGTTATCGGATCTGTTGGCGAATTTAAGCTCGGGCAGAATATTGTATGCCACCTCATTTGCATAAAGAAGATTCTTTCTTACATCAATTACTATTACAGCATCCTCTATACTGTTAACGATATCTTCCTTAGCCGCCTGAACCGTGTCAAACATACGGAATCTGAAGATAATAAGCGTTACCATTGCAAACGATAAGACGTATGCAAAATGAATCGGTATATAGGTATATCTCGAATAAAAAGGCGTAAATCTGTAAATAAGCGCAAGAACAGGGAAAATAAACGATAAGATAAGGAAAATGTATTCCTTCGCAACCTTTGAACCGTCTTTAAAAGCTCTTCTTATAATAAGAACAATCATAAGAATGCTTATAAAAATATAAAAGCCGCAGCTTATCATGAATACTATTCCCTCTTTTATCTCAAGATGAGGGAATGCTCCTGTGTTTACAAATTGAATGGAGTTGTAAACCTTGTCAAAACCGAATCCGACATAATAAAAGCCAAGTACAATATCTATGGCCATAAGTACAATAAGAAAAGGCGTTTTGACAGGAACATCACTGAGTCTGAATATAAGTACAAGCCAGAATGTATTCATCAATAAAATTGCAATAAGCTGGAATTTGGTGCAGACAATGGCAGCATGAAGATCGACTGCATTCATTTCGAGATAATATGCAATCATATCTATCAAAATGCTGATACCTACAAGACCGAGAAGTTTTTCCATTCTCGAAGATTTTTCACGAATAATAATTATACATAAAACTGCCGTCAGTAAAGTGCCGACAACATGAACAATATTGAAGATATTGAATAAACTTAACATATTTTTACCCCACCTGGATTAATTATAATACGATGACTAAAAAGTGTCAAAAAGTGGATGTGAGCAATATATTGTTAGTTTTAAGCAAAATATTTATATCTAATATGTTTCACGGGCAATATAATCTTAATTGTAATTCGAATTGATTTTACAAACAGATCATTCCGAAAGAATTCCCCTTTTACACAGCAAAAAACCTCCTTTTCCCGGGAGGTTTTTTGTGTGGCGTTTGTTGTCATTTATTTGACCATCAATTGACCATTTTTCTGTTTTTCTAAAATTTTTCCTGATAAAACTTTTTTGAAATAATATTTTTATTTTACGATTTTTGTTTCTCCGGGTTTTATGCTCGAGAAACCGTCGCCGGTTTTATAAAATACTTCGATTAAAGTCGGATTGTAAACTTTAGTTCCGTCAGCTGAGAATTCAAGTGAACGTGTCGCATTAATATATTCATAGATTTCCATATTGGTTGCATACCAGATAAAATCTTTGCCGCTCATCATCTCACAGAACTTTTCTATTCCGCTCCAGTCTTTGGATCTGCCGAATTCATAGCTGTGTCCCCATACATACATTAAAGGAAGCTCTATATAACCCGGACAGTTAAGGAAACGCTCTCCTATTTCAGTAATCTTAGGATCGGCCTGATGACATGTCGGACACCAGTCAAGGAAATCCTGCGGAGGGAAGAAATTCTTTGTATCCTCTACTCCTCTTGAATATTTAATACCCACGATTCGTAAAATATTCATAATGCGTTCGTTATGACTTCCGAATGCATAGGCAGCGCCCTGCACGAGTTTGCCGGTTAATGCCTCAAGAGCCTTTCTGTCTTCCATGAATTCGTTTACAATCATGGGGTCTGTAAGATTGGCAATATACTTATGCTCTACGCCGTGTACAGCAACTTCATGGTTTTTATAAACTTCTTTTACTTCTTCAGGTTTAATGTATATGTTTCCGTCGCTGTTCTGGTCTGCCGTTCCGCCCAGAGTTCCGGAATTTAAGTTAAATGTACATTTCATTCCGTATTTATCAAATATCTCAATCAGTCTTATATCAAAATCCTGATTATCGTCAAAACTGAAAGTCAAAGCCTGTTTCTTTCCGTTCGGATAAATAAAATCCATATTCATTATCTCCTTTTTTAGTTAATCAAAAAAGCAAGGAATAAATCCTTGCTTTAATGATATCACTTTAAGATATGTAATACAATTATTCATAATCAACGACATTGGTCCATGATAAAAGAAATTCTCTTTCTTCCTCATTACCTTTTACGGACTGGCTTGCAGCTACGATGGGAAGCCATTTCTGAACATACTGCTTGGCCGTATCGCTCTTTTTGCAGAAAAGATTTAAATACTTGTCTGCGATATCCTGTTTGCCTTTAAGACAGAATGTCAGATATGTCCTTGCAACATCAGCGGATGCATTTCCGCTTGTTACATGAGCCCAGTCAATTATATATGCCTTGTCGTCGGGTGTAATGATAACGTTTGAGGGAACGAAATCTCCGTGGCATACCTTGTCATGCTCAGGAAGTGATGCAAGTCTTGTATGAAGCTCGTAACGTGTAGTAGCATCAAGTGTGGTTGCGCTTATCTTTCTTTGCATCTTTTCTTTTAGCTTATTTAAATTTGCAACCTTTTTGGAATGAACTTCCATCTGCAAATCCACAAAGCGGTTTAAGTACTCATCCATCTTTTCAGGATGTTCGTCCATCATCTGCTGAAGGGTAACGCCTTCCACAAACTCAGTTACAATAGCCCATTTGTCTTTAATCTTACAGACTTCACGGACTCTGGGAATATTTAAGCCGCAGTCTTCAACTCTTGCCTGGTTGCAGGCTTCGTTTAAAATATCAGCCTTTGAATAATCGTTTGAAAATACTTTTATTGCAAGATTACCGTCACGGTAAACTGTTTTGTTTTTTCTTTCGGCAATAACTTTATCAAGTTTCATATTAACCCCTCCTCTATACTTCTTCATGCTTTCCATAGTAAGCGTTCAGATACATCTGTTTAATCTCACTGATAAGCGGATATCTGGGATTAGCACCTGTGCACTGATCATCAAATGCAAGTGTAGCCATCTCGTCGAGTTTCTCAAGGAATTCTTTTTCATCTACACCATAATCGGCGATGCACTTATTGATACCGATTTTTGCTTTAAGTTCGTCTAATGCTTTTATGAGGTTTTTAAGTTTAGCCTCGTCATCCTTACCGCCAAGGCCTAAGTAATCTGCAACCATAGCGTATCTTGCGAGTGTATGAGGATGATCGTACTGCGAGAATGTACCCATCTTAACAGGTGTTTCGCTTGCGTTAAACATAAGTACTTCATCAAGCATAAGCGCATTTGCAACACCGTGAGGAATATGATAAAAAGCACCGAGTTTGTGAGCCATCGAATGGCATACACCGAGGAATGCGTTTGCGAAAGCCATACCTGCCATTGTAGCTGCATTGGCCATCTTCTCTCTTGCCTCGGGATCGTTAGGTCCGTTGTCGTAAGCTCTCGGGAGATAATCAAATATCATCTTAAGAGACTGTAATGCGATACCGTCCGTGTAATCCGTAGCCATAATCGAAGCAATTGCCTCAAGGTTATGAGATACGGCATCAATACCCGATGCGCTTGTAAGTCCCTTTGGAGCGCTCATATGAAGGTCTGCATCTACGATTGCCATGTTGGGAAGCAGTTCGTAATCAGCCAAAGGATATTTAACTCCGGTTGTTTCATCAGTAATAACTGCGAAAGGAGTAACTTCCGAACCTGTACCTGCAGATGTGGGAATGGCAATGAAGAATGCCTTTATACCCATCTTCGGGAATTCGTAAATTCTCTTTCTGATATCCATAAAGCGCATTGCCATATCAAGGAAATCTGCTTCGGGATGTTCGTATAATACCCACATAATCTTGGCAGCATCCATTGCAGAACCGCCACCTAATGCGATGATTGTATCGGGTTTGAATTCATTCATTAACATTGCACCTTCTTTAGCAGAAGCAAGTGTAGGATCCGGCGCAACATTAGAGAATGTCTGATGGATAATGCCCATTTCATCGAGCTTGTCGGTAATGGGTTTAGTAAAGCCGTTTTCGAAGAGGAATGTATCCGTAACGATGAAGGCTCTCTTCTTTCCATAGTAGTTTTTAAGTTCATCAAGAGCTACGGGAAGGCAGCCCTTCTTAATATATACTTTCTGAGGTGTTCTGAACCAGAGCATATTCTCTCTCCTTTCCGCAACGGTCTTGATATTCAAAAGATGTTTAACTCCGACGTTTTCGCTGACAGAGTTGCCGCCCCATGAGCCGCAGCCTAAAGTAAGCGAAGGAGCAAGTTTGAAGTTATAAATATCTCCGATACCGCCGTGAGAAGAAGGAGTATTGATAAGAATACGGCAGGTTTTCATTCTCTCGCCGAATTCAGCTATTTTTTCCTGTTCTGTGAGTGTATTTAAATATATTGAAGAAGTATGTCCGTATCCGCCGTCTGCAATAAGTCTTTCAGCCTTATTTAAAGCATCTTCAAAGTTTTTGGACTTATACATTGCAAGTACGGGCGAAAGCTTCTCGTGAGCAAATTCTTCGGAAAGTTCAACACTTTCAACTTCACCGATTAAAATCTTGGTCTTTTCGGGAACCTTAACACCTGCAAGCTCTGCAATCTTAAACGCAGTCTGACCTACAATCTTTGCGTTTAAAGCACCGTTAATAAGGATGGTCTTTCTGACCTTGTCGATTTCATCGGCTTTAAGGAAGTAGCAGCCTCTGTCCTTAAATTCTTTTTTAACCTTTGCATATATTTTAGAATCTACGATTACGGATTGTTCTGATGCACAGATCATACCGTTATCAAATGTCTTGGAGTGAATGACAGAATTAACGGCTAAAATAATGTCTGCGCTCTCATCAATAATTGCGGGTGTATTTCCTGCGCCAACACCGAGTGCGGGTTTTCCGCTTGAATAAGCAGCCTTAACCATTCCGGGACCGCCTGTTGCAAGAATGATGTCCGATTCCTTCATTACAACATTGGTCATATCAAGTGAGGGAACATCAATCCATCTGATAATGCCTTCGGGTGCTCCGGCCTTTACTGCGGCTTCAAGCACAACCTTAGCAGCTTCAATCGTTGAACCCTTTGCTCTGGGGTGGGGACTGAAGATAATGGCATTTCTTGTTTTTAACGCAAGTAATGCTTTGAATATTGCTGTAGATGTAGGGTTTGTGGTAGGAATAACCGCTGCGATTACACCGATGGGCTCTGCAATCTTTTCAATACCGAATGCTTCATCCTTTTCGATTACGCCACAGGTCTTGGTGTCCTTATATTTATTGTAAATGTACTCTGCTGCATAGTGGTTTTTGATGACTTTGTCTTCAACAATACCCATGCCCGTCTCCTCTACTGCCATTCTGGCTAAAGGAATTCTGGCGGCATTTGCGGCCATAGCAGCTTCTTTGAAAATCTTATCGACCTGTTCCTGAGAGTAAAGCGCAAACTCTTTCTGAGCTTCTCTTAATTCTTCCAAGGCTTTCTGAAGTTTCTCAACACTGTCGATAATTCCGTATTTGTTTGCCATTGTGTTTCTCCTTTCCGTATGTAGATATTTAATCTCATAAAAGATTGATAAAAAAATAACAATCTCTATTTGCCTTTAGTATATCATAAGAAAATTAAAAAGCAATATCTTTTTTTAAGAAGTTTAAAATTCCTTTTTCGTAAAAATCCTTGCATACTTTAAATTGTTTTGATATAATACACTTCGTTGACCGCTTAGGGGAATCATACAGTGGCAGTATCACGGTCTCCAAAACCGTTCACGGGAGTTCGAATCTCTCTTCCCCTGTACAAAAAAATCTCAAAGAAATACATCTTTGAGATTTTTTATTTTTATCTGAAATTATATATTCTGTAAATCGAGAAATCATAATAAAGGAAATGGAAGCCGTAAGCCTTCTCATAATCGCACTCCAAAAACCATCCGGGGTTTTTATTGTCGAAGCATATCAGGTAAACATTTCCCGCTACTCTTTCAAGCTGTTCTTTCTCTATAAATGTTTCATCGTTTTCAAACGGATTGAAATCATCCTCAAATCCATATATAAAAGAATAATTCTCGTCGTAGTATACGCTTAGGTAGTTATTGTGAAGATCAGCGTAAACAATCGCATCATCGGGCGCAAAATTACTCTCTGCATAAGCCAGATAATCATCTATGCCTTTTTCATATTCGTATCTTACTCTGTCACGGTAAACAAGAGCACCAGGAACAAATGCCATTAAGAATATAACGACATATAAAACTTTCATCTTCATTTCATTTAAACCTGCAGCAACCGCAAATAAAATCAACGGAGCTGCGCAGGATACATATCTTCCCAGGAAGCACGGTGAATTATTAACCGACAGAAAAATACCAATAAAACTTACTACGAAAAGCATTATATATGTAAGTGAAACATACTTTATATATTTACTTTTGAAAATAATCAGGAAAACAAGCGATATAAAAACGATTCCAAGCCAAAGCCATACCTGCCAGTCTTTAGGATATGAAATGGATGAAAAGAATTCGTATAAAATATCTTTTACGAAATACATCGAATCATATTCCGTATTAATGCCTTCGGCCTTTTTGCCAAACTGTGATACGAGGCTGAAAAGCCAGGGAAGATAACAAAGCGAAACAACTACGGCATTTACAAGGAACCATGTGATTTTTCTTTTACGATCTTCTTTATTTACGATAATTGCAATTGCAAGGAAGAAGTAAACAAATACCGTGCAAAGCATTGTATAGGTGTGAATGTATGTAGAAAATACCGATGCGATGAAAAACCATACTGCATAGGATACTTTGAATTCTTTGGCGAGTTTATATCCGAGGAAACACACAGCCGAAAAAGAAGTAATTGCCATGGCATACATTCTGGGCTCTGTATTGTGTGTGAGAAATGTGGGAAGAAGTCCGGATAAAATAATCATGGTTATCGACATTCTGAAACCGAATTCCTTTTTAAAAGGAACCGCGAGGAGCCAAAAATAAATACCCATAAAAACTAGCGAGCAGATTTTGGTACCGAAAATGTTATTAAGGAAAATATGGTAAAAAATCTTCGCTATAAAATAGTACAAAGGCGAATGCACGTCATTTGAGCAAAGCCTTATGATATCTTTAAACGAATGGCGTACCATCGCAATCGTATAGCCCTGGTCATATGCGAGGTTTTTCGTGAATGCCAAAGGAAGCCATAAAAGAATTATGACTGCCACACATATGTAAAGAACTATATTCTGTTTTTTCTCATCCTCGAAGAATGATTTAAGTTTGTCGTTAAGTTTCATGTTATTCGTATAAAAGTTCGTAACTCTCGTAATGATCTTCGGTATAATAAATCAGGCCGTCATTTGAAAATACAATTCTTTTAGCATTTCTACTGCCCTTTTTATAATCTATATCGCACTCGTAATATACACGACCTTCTTTCTTCGGAAGCAGACCTTCCCTGTTGCCGAATTTGTCTCCGCCAATACTCTTGCCCGGTGCAACTTTATTTAAATTACCTTTACTTGAATCCCAGCCCAAATCCTGTGCTTCACTTTTAGTAATGTAATTGCTTGGCAGATGGTTGTACAGATGTATGTAAAGCGCGACTTCTTCTTTAGAAGTATATTCTCCGTCTTCACTGACTGTAAGACCCGAATCAACAGCTTGCGGTGTTTCCGGGACAATATCATTTCCCGAATCAGAATCAAAAATATCCGAATCATCATTTAAATCCGACTCTTCAGGTAAATCTGAATCTTCAGAAATATCTTCTGCATTATCCTCATCTGTAACGGCATTCGTATTATTACTTGCAGAAGAGTTCTGGGCATTCTGCATATTAATATAATCCCCGACAGGCATATGATATTCGGGGATAGTCGGATCAATTTCACCTACAGAAATTTTGCCTGATTGCAGGTCAGCTTCAATTTTCGAACCGTCGGTATTAATAACAGTTACACTGTCTAAATCACATCCGGAAAAGAGTAATGTCAAAACTGAAAGAAATATTAATAATACAGGAAAATGTCTTTTTTTCATATTAAAACTCTCATAAAATAATTATTCTTCAGGCTTGTTGATGCCCATAACGATAATCGGTCTCGAAGTAAAGCCGTTATCGGAATTGTATTTAACAACCGCATCATAAAGAGTCTCATAACAGGTGGTCTTACAATACGAATTGTGTATAAAAAAGCCCTGCTCCTCTTTGGTGATGCTCATGGTATGAATCATGTCTGCGATATTTTCGGTATTGTTGTACGACATAAAAATGTAAGTCGAATAATTCTTTTCGACCAGATCCATATTTTCCCTGGTAATTTTTCTGCCCATAAAAGAAATATAATCGTATCCGTTCTTTTTAAAATATCTGATGATACCCGTAAAAGAAGTACCGAAATATCCTTTTAAAATGCTTGCATTTTTCTCAAAGTAATTAAGCAGTTTCGGAAAAGTGGTTTCTTCGTTTTTTATGCCCAAGTTTTCAAGAGCATTGTATACGGAAATAACCTCACAGCTGTTATATGCGGCAACAAAAGGCTTTTCGCCCATAAACATTTTCTGGAAAGTCTTTCTGTACGATCCGTATTTAAGCATAGTTAAATCGTGCTGTCTTTCGATATAACGTATACCTGATTTGTCTTTATACTCTGCCCAGTTTTTCTCGTTTTCCTCAAGATGCGAATCTGCAGTCTTTTTGGAAACATGCGTCAGTCTGGAAAGAAGTTCAAGCGAATTAACGCACCAAGAGCCTGTCAGTATTTTTGTATTAAACTTAGGACTGCCCATTCTTCTTTTTCCACTCTTCAAACTTATCCCACGAATCAAAGAACATCGTTGTGCTCTTATACATGC
>JAEEOJ010000096.1 GCA_016284175.1 Lachnospiraceae bacterium
AGGTCGGCTGATTTCAGCCGACCTTTTTTTCTTTTAAAAACTTTGTTTTTGTGATATAATTTCATTGTGTTTATAATATAACTATAATGTGAATAAAGGGTTATTTTTTTATGAGCAAAAGAATTAATGTGGCTCTGATTGTGGGGGACATCAGAGACGTATACAGCAACAGCGTAACCAAGGGGGCTATGCGCGCTGCTCACGAATCAGACTGTAATCTTTTAATAGTTCCGGGTCGCTATTTTCAGGCGAGAAAGGAACTTCTATACGAAGAGTACGAATATCAGTATCAGACTCTGTTTACCTATTTCAAAGAAAAGAATATCGATATTATTATTGCCTGCACGAGTGTTGTAGGTATTGTTTCCGGTTCTATGTCGAGAAATTCTTTAAACGAATTTCTTAAGAATCTAAAAGACATACCTGTCATTACCGTATCCGGCGATTCAAACAAGCTTCCCAATATCTGCTATGACAACAAGGCAGGTATAAAAGAAGGCATGGAAATCATGATTACAAAGCAGAAATGCTCAAAGATTGCCATGGTTGCAGGCCCTAAAGAAAACCTTGACTCAATCGAAAGAGTGGAGGCTTACAAGGAAGCATTAATAGAGCATGGACGACCTGTAGAGGACCGTCTTATCATTCACTGCGACTTCACAGAAAAATGTATGTTTGACGTCATCAATCTGTTTAAGAGTGTGCGCGGAATAGACGGTGTTGTTTTTGCGAATGACAGAATGGCTATCGGCGGATATGAAGCCATGAAGGAATTGGGACTTAGAGTCGGGCGAGACGTTTCTTTTATGGGCTTTGATAATATCGAAGAAGATATCAACCTCGATCCTCCTCTTGCATCTGTAGTTGCGGATGCCGAGAATATCGGATATGAAGCAGTCAATATGGCACTTGATTATCTTACCTTCGAAGATGATGAAGACAGAATAATCCCTACTCATTTTGTAATGAGGGATTCTATTTATCTTGGAAGCGGAGATGTTGTAAATCTTCAGCCTCATCAGTTTAAGATAACGCCTTCGACGGATTTTGATACCTTTGCGAAGCAGACATTTCTGTTTATTTACAATCCGACCATCAATAATGCAAACAGGGATAATATATACAGAGCATACCTTTATTTCATCCTTGAAATAGAAAAGCTCTATAGGAACGAGAGAGTAACCAAAGATCTTCTGACATCACTTGCGCAGTATTTCAACAAACTTTTCGATACTGACGAGCGATGTGAGATTGATATAGGAAAGTTCACCATTTTAATGGAAATGGTAAAAGAATGCATCATGGATGATACAACTTCCAAGATTAAGAGAAATATTATTGTAAATATTTCGGCTTATGTTTACAGAAGACTAGCATCCATTCTTTCCTTAAGAGAGAGTAATGAAAATTACAAATTAAAAAAGATTCAGCATGAAATCTACAGAATTTCAGCGGATATGATTGGCTTTGAAGCGGTTTCCGAGAAGAATTACGCATCGATTATTTCCAATTTCCAGAAAATCGGTATTAATCACAGTTTCCTTTATCTTTTCAAGGAACCCATCAAACACGGAATTGATGACAAATTTTCGCCCGATGAATTTGTTTACTTAAAAGCAATGCAGATTAACGACAGAGTATTCTCACTTTCGGACAGAGAGCAGATGATACCTGTTTCGGAAATGTTTGATTTTGCTTTTTCGAAGATGGAACTAAGCGGACACCTTGTAATGCTTAACCTCTATGTAAGAGATGTTATTTACGGAGTGCTTGTATGTGATATTCCATATAACATTTTCTCGTATTATGAGAGCCTTATTTATCAGGTATCCTGCGCTATCAGAATCCTTCATCTTTTGATGTTTACGGAGGAAACCAGTAATCAGCTAAAGGAATCTCTGGAAATCATTACAAAGAACAATTTAAGGCTCGACGAACTTGCAAAACAGGACGAACTGACCGGTATTTACAACAGAAGAGGATTCTATATTGAGTCCGACAACCTCCTAAAAGAAGCATCCTCGAGGAAGAAATACATTATGGTCGGTTTTGCGGATACAGATAATCTTAAAACCATCAACGATACATACGGTCATGACGAAGGTGATGTGGCTATTATTCAAAGCTCAAATATTCTTTCCTCTACTTTGGGCGAGAGAGGAATAATAGCACGTATGGGCGGCGATGAATTTGCCTTTGTATTTACAACGAATGACAGGGAAGAAGAGAAGCAGTTCTTTGATGATTTTGAGGATAATGTCAGAAAATACAACGAGGAATCGGACAAAGAATACAGACTGTCGATTTCACTCGGAATGTACGTATATGAGTACAATGACAGCATAAACTTAAAAGAACTTCTCGAATCGGCCGACAGGGAAATGTATCATATCAAGAAAAAACGCCGAATGAAAGAGGGAAATTCGTAATTTCTTTTATGAAAAATAAGAGAGGAATGAGCGAATAAAATATTGATATAAACCGTCTGATTTGGTATAATAATACCGCTTGTGAAAAAAATCGCAAGCGGTATTGTTTAGTTTATATTCTCCGTAATGATGCGCAGATTACGGAAAATTATTTTAAAGGAGGACATAGCTATGTCATTAAACAAAAAGAGCGTTGATGATTTTAACGCAAAGGGCAGAAGAGTTCTCGTTCGTTGTGACTTTAACGTACCTTTAAAGGACGGCGTTATTACTGACGAAACAAGAATCGTTGCTGCACTTCCCACAATTAAAAAATTAATTAACGATGGTGCAAAGGTTATCCTTTGTTCTCACCTCGGCAAAGTTAAAGAAGGACCTAACGAGAAAGAATCACTTGCACCCGTTGCAAAGAGACTTTCCGAAAAGCTTGGAAAAGAAGTTGTTTTCGTTGCTGATTACAATGTAACAGGCGAAGCTGCAACAGCTGCAGTTAACGCTATGAAAGAAGGTGATGTTGTACTTCTTCAGAATACACGTTTCCGTGGCAAAGAAGAGACAAAGCCTCAGGATGCAGGCGAAGCTTTTGCAAAAGAGCTTGCTGATCTTGCTGATGACTATGTATGTGACGCTTTCGGTTCAGCTCACAGAGCACATGCTTCCGTTGCAGTTGTTACAAAGTACATCACAGAAAAGGGCGGCACAAACGCAGTTGGTTACTTAATGCAGAAGGAAATCGATTTCCTCGGCAATGCTGTTGAGAACCCTGTAAGACCTTTCGTTGCAATCCTCGGCGGTGCTAAGGTTGCTGACAAGCTTAACGTAATCAATAACCTTCTTGAGAAGTGCGATACACTTATCATCGGTGGTGGTATGGCATTCACATTCTTAAAGGCTAAAGGTTATGAAATCGGTAACTCACTTGTTGATGACGAAAAGCTTGATTACTGCAAGGAAATGATGGCAAAGGCTGATTCATTAGGAAAGCAGCTCTTACTTCCCATCGATACAACAATCGCTGCAGGTTTCCCTGATCCTATCGATGCTGAAATCGAAGTATCTGTAGTTGATGCTGACAAGATTCCTGCTGACAAGGAAGGCCTTGATATCGGACCTAAGACTGCAGAGCTTTACGCAAATGCAGTTAAGAACGCTAAGACCGTTGTTTGGAACGGACCTATGGGCGTATTTGAGAACCCTATTCTTGCAAAGGGTACTATCGCTGTAGCTAAGGCACTTGCTGAAACAGACGCTACCACAATCATCGGTGGCGGTGATTCCGCAGCAGCTTGCAACCAGCTTGGTTTTGCTGACAAGATGAGCCACATCTCCACAGGTGGCGGTGCATCCCTCGAATTCCTTGAAGGCAAGGAACTTCCCGGCGTATACGCAGCAGACGACAAATAAGGATAAATTATGAGTAACGCTAAACTCAAAAAAATAAGTAGTGCAGTATCAGTAGTAAGCATCGTCTTACTACTGATAGCATTATTATTCGGATTTTCAATTTTAAAAATCGGAGTTCAGAACCTAGTCGCAGAAGACAATGTTAACATTGATATCGAGAGTTCTGCCAACACCAGAGAAAAAGTCGAAGGCACAATTACTTCGATTACTGCTACATCGACAGAAGTTTCGTATGTTGCAGAGGGAAATGAACTGACTTCAGAGCTTCAGGTTTATGCCGACGAATTTAATGTCGGAGACAAAGTTGATGTATATTATGCAATCAACGAACCCAGGAATGTAAACAATATCAGAGTTCCCGAACTTTTTATCGCTTATTATCATAAAATGGGCACGCAGATGGTTAAGATAGGTCTTCTAATCGTAGGTATCTGCGGCGGTATCGGACTTGTACTGTTTATCATAGCTCTGAAATTAAGAAAGAAAATCGGTCCCGAATAATGAAAAAAAGAGCATTTTGCTCAAAGAAATAAGGAGATACAAAAATGGCAAGAAGAAGAATTATTGCCGGCAACTGGAAGATGAACAAGACTCCCAGCGAAGCTGTTGCACTTTGTGCAGAATTAAAAGATCTTGTAAAGAATGATGCAGTTGACGTAGTTTACTGCGTACCTGCAATTGATATTGTTCCCGTAGCAGAAGCTGTTAAGGGTACAAACGTAAAAGTAGGCGCTGAGAACTTCTACATTGAAGATAAGGGTGCTTACACAGGCGAGATTTCAGCTCCCATGCTTAAGGATGCAGGTGTTGAATTCGTTATTATCGGACATTCAGAGAGAAGAGAATACTTCAAGGAAGATGATGCTTTCTTAAATAAGAAAGTATTAAAGGCTTTCGAAGCAGGTATTACTCCTATTCTTTGCTGTGGTGAATCTCTTGAGCAGAGAGAAATGAACGTTACCATGGACTGGATCAGACTTCAGATTAAGTCAGATCTTGCAGGTGTCAGCGCAGACCAGGTTAAGACAATGGTTATCGCTTACGAGCCTATCTGGGCTATCGGTACAGGCAAGACAGCTACTTCAGACCAGGCAGAAGAAGTTTGCAAGGGTATCAGAGAGCTTATCGCTGAGATGTATGATCAGGCAACAGCTGATGCAGTACGTATTCAGTACGGCGGATCTATGAACGCTTCCAATGCAGCAGAACTTCTTTCCAAGCCCAACATCGACGGCGGCCTCATAGGCGGTGCGTCTCTTAAGGCTGACTTCGGACAGATTGTTAACGCTTAATAAATGAGTATAAAAGCATCGGATTGCCTTCGGACGGTTCGATGCTTTTTTGCTAAATAAACAAAATAAAATGCTTTATTATTTTGCAATGAACATTTATCAGTAACGTAAACCCTATTAAAATTAAAAGGAGAATCAAAAAATGGGTAAAAGAGGAAATGGAGATAAGGAAGGCTTATGGTCTTTGGTTATCGGTGTTATTTTCAACATTGTTAACTGTGTAATGGTATTCTTACCGGTTTATTTATTTGGCGGAATTTTTGTTATATTCCCCGTTGTAGGTTTTGTTAAAGGAATCAACGGTATCAAACTCGGCGGAGTACAGACAATACTCGGAATCATCGGTATGGTTCTTAATGCAATAGCATTTCTTGGTGCCCTCGGATTTGTTATTCTTGGCATTCTTTCAAAAGCTGGTGTTATAAAATAAATCTTTTCTTACGGAGTAAAAAATGGTCTTAAGATGCGCGAATTGCGGCGGCGTGCTTGAATATTCGGCTGAACTCAACAAAATGGTTTGTTCTTACTGTGGCAGTTCATACACCATAGAAGAATTAAATGAGATTGAAAAAGCAAAAGAAGCCGAAAAAGAAAATATTACTGAAAAGCCTGCAGAAACCGCTCCATCAAACGATGAAAAAAGGATTGTAAAAGGTTCTACTATTTTTACGCTTAAAAACTCTTCAGGTTTTGCCTCAGACGAAGTTGGCGACTGGAATACAATTCTTAAAAAGAAGAATGAAGAGAAGGCGAAGGAAGAATTAAGAATGCATGCATCCGTACAGATGCAGATCATGCGTTGTACAGCCTGCGGTGCAGAACTTGCTGTAAACGGTGTTGAAACTTCCACTTTCTGTGCTTACTGCGGACAGGCAACTGTTGTTTCAGACAGAGTGGACGAATATCTTAAGCCTGATTATATAATTCCGTTTAAGGTTACAAGGGATGCTGCGGAAAAAACCATTCGTATGCACTTAAATAAAGGATTTTTCGTACCTAAGGGTATTAAGAATTTTGAAGTTGAAAAGATCAGAGGTATTTATGTTCCTTTCTGGCTGTTTGACATGCAGTACAGTGACAGACAGTTTTATAAATATACCAAGAAACAGGGCAAATCCTCTGTAACAAGATATGAGTATTTTGAAGCAAAAACCGTCTTCAAACAGCTTACTTTGGATGCATCACTAAATTTAAACGATGATTCATCCGCCAGACTTGAGCCTTATGATATGAGACAGCTGGAAGAGTTCGATATGGCTTACCTTTCCGGTTATTATTCGGACAGATTTGATGTCGGAGTGGCTGATATTACAGGTAATGCTGTTTTAAGAGCAGGCGAACTCTTTAATGAACAGGCCCAGATGGAGATAAAGCACAAGGGCTCAAAGCTTGTTAAAAACGATCCGGATTTTAATGTCTGGAAAACCGAATATGCTTTGCTTCCCGCATGGTTTTTATCATTCACATATGAAGATAAACCGTTTACAATTCTGGTTAACGGTCAGACCGGAAAGATGGTCGGTGCTGTGCCTTACGTAAAATTCAAGGCATATGCGATCTTTGCGGTTGTAGCGTTGCTTTTATGTGCATTCGGTATTGTTGCCTGCACAGCGCTTTCATATTTCTTCTTCGTCGATGTAGGATTTGACGAAAAGATTACATGGGCTTATACAGTTGGACTTCCGATAGGTATTTTCCTTATTGCCAATGGTGCAAAAAATAGAATTCAGGCATTGAAAAAGAGCCTGAGTCTTACAACGGCAAATAAGATAAATAAATTTGCAAAAGAAAGGCAGGACAGATAATATGACATTAGTATATGTTTACGGCGTTGTTGCCGGTCTGGCTTTCGGAATATCGGTAGCAGCACTTTTTACAATATGGCTCGTAAAAAAATCAAACGATATCGGAGATTCAAAAGGCAAGTTCCATGATTTCTCAGAATATCTTGATGTAATCTGTGATGATGACGATTTAAGACAGGTTTATTAAAAAAAATAAAAGGACGGATTTGTTTCCGTCCTTTTTTGATTTATCTTTTATGATTACTTAAGACATACATAGTAAAGTACCATTGCGAAATGAGGTAAGCTTCCGAGGAATACGAACAGGTGCCAGATAAAGTGTGCAAACTTTAAATCTTTCTTCCTGTAGAAGTATGTACCGATTGTGTAAATTATTCCTCCTAAAACTACCAGCACAAGACCGAAGGGAGGAATGGTTTTAATCATCGAATATAAGAAGATGATTGCTGACCAGCCCATAATTATATATAAAATCTGAGAAATCTTATCAAACTTTCTGACTGATATTGCATTTAAGGTTACACCAAGTACGCAGCATGCTACGTTGATTCCCCATACGGTCCAGCCTGCCCAGCCTCTGATGATTGAAAGGCAGATAGGAGTGTAGGTACCGGTTATCAGTATGAATATCATACAGTGATCGAGTTTTCTGAATACTCTTTTGGCATTGTAGTTTGTAAGTGAATGATAAAGGCAGGATGTAAGATATAAAAGAATCAGACTCGCGCCGAATATCGAAACACCTGTTATTGCCATTGCACCTTTATGTCTAACGGACGCTTCGACTATCAATATTACAGTACCGAATATGAAAAGGGCAGCGGCTATTCCGTGAGATATTGCATTACTTATTTCTTCTTTTAAGCTTTGTGATTTGAAAACTTCTAAATCGCTCATAATCGCCACCTCCTAAATCTTAAATTTACAAGATGTAGTTTACAATACTACATTAACACGTCAGTCGAACTCTGTCAAGAGGTTAGAGTATTGTTTTCGTTTTGTTTCTGAACAAAACATAAAATTGTTGTATAATAATCTTGTTATAATAATTATACTTTCGCGTATGTTTTCTTTATATGCGTATGTACGAGGATTAATGTGCGCTAATGCATATTATTAGGTGAAATAACCTGAGTAAATAATGATTAAAAGTATTGATGTACATAGAATCGAATTTGATAAGCCTGCTGATAACTGGAATGAAGCGCTTCCTGTGGGAAACGGAAGATTAGGCGGAATGGTTTTCGGTAATGTTCATACCGAAAGAATTCAGCTTAATGAGGATTCTGTGTGGTACGGTGGTTTTAAAGACAGAAATAATCCTTCCGCGTTTGAGAAACTGGAAGAAATCAGAAAGCTTATTTTTGAAGGAAGGATAAAAGAAGCAGAGGATTTGTGTGCACTTGCTTTATCGGGACTTCCTGAAGAACAAAGCCACTATGAGCCTCTGGGCAATCTTTTCATAGAGTTTGATCAGGATAATTATGAGTATACTGAATATAAAAGAGAGCTGGATATTCAGAATGCTTTAGTATCTGTTTCGTATAAAATCGGAGATGTTACTTATAAAAGAGAAGTCTTTTCTTCGTATCCTGCAGGCTGCATGGTCATAAGGCTTTCTGCGGATAAGATGGGCATGCTTTCTTTTAGGGTCAATATAGGAAGAGGATATGCACCGTGGGAAAATGTGCCTTACAAAGAGCAGGTTGTAAGAAAGCAGAATTACAATAAATTTGTAGATGATATTAATTTTTCGGATACACATCTTCAGGTTATGAATGCTACTGTAGGCGGTAAAGATCCGATACTTGTTTCATGTGCGGTTAAAACGATTGTTACAGGCAAAACAGTGGAAGATATCGGAAATACTGTGGTTGTTAAGGACGCGGATGAGGCGGTAATTATACTTGCGGCTGAAACATCTTTCAGAGTATGTAGGGATTACGGTTCTTCTGATGCAATAAAAGCAGGGTTGGTTAAAAAGGCAGCAATATCCGATATAGAGAAGAATGGTAATAAGAGCTGGAACGAATTGTTTGCAGAGCATACTGCAGATTACAGAGCATTATATGACAGAGTAAAACTTGAAATTGAAGGAGACGAAAAATGTGTAAGATTCTTTAATTTCGGTCGTTATTTGCTTATAGCTTCTTCAAGGCCGGGCTCACTTCCTGCCAATTTACAGGGAATATGGAATGAAGATTTTTTCCCGATGTGGGGTAGCAGATTTACGATAAATATCAATACGGAAATGAATTACTGGCCGGCGAATATCTGTAATCTTTCCGAATGCGAGGAACCGCTGTTTGATCTTCTTGAAAGAGTAAGAGTAAACGGTAAAGTAACTGCCAAAAAGATGTACGGTTGTGACGGATTTGTAGCACATCACAATACCGATATATGGGGCGATACTGCGCCGCAGGATGTCTGCATTTCTTCAAGTTACTGGGTACTTGGCGGAGCATGGCTGTCCTTACATATCTGGGAGCATTATCTGTTTAATGAAGATAGGGAATTCCTTGAAAAGTATTATCCGATAATGAGTGATGCGGCTGTTTTTATCTTGGACTTCCTATGCGAAGATAATGAAAACCTTGTATTGTGTCCGACGCTTTCACCTGAGAATACATATATTCTTCCAAACGGCGAAAAGGGCGTTATTTGCAAGGGCGCAACAATGGATAACGAAATAATACGAGAACTTCTTAATGCCTGCATTGAGGCAGAGAAAGTTCTTGGTATAGAATCAATCACTTCGAAGGCTGTAAATACACTTGAAAGAATCCCCGGACTTAGGATAAGTAAGAACGGCACCATTATGGAATGGAATGAGGATTACGAAGAAGCGGAGCCCGGACACAGACATATATCGCAGCTATTTGCTCTTTACCCCTCATGGCAGATAAATGAGAAAACTCCTGAGTTGTTTGAAGCAGCAAAGAAAACTATTGAGAGAAGGCTTTCTTTCGGCGGAGGACATTCAGGCTGGAGCAGAGCGTGGATAATCAATATGTATGCAAGACTCGGAATGGGTAATGAAGCGCTTGATAATCTGCATACACTGATTGAAAAGCAGACGCTCCCGAATCTTTTTGACAATCATTCGCCTTTCCAGATAGACGGTAATTTCGGAGCTGTCGCAGGTATTGCTGAAATGCTCATGCAGAGCATAAACGGAGAAGTGAAACTGCTTCCTGCGTTACCGGATAAATGGAAGAAGGGAAGAGTTGAAGGCCTTAAACTTCGAGGCGGCAAAACGCTTAAACTGCTTGAGTGGGAAAACGGAGAAGTTATAAATTCAATCATTGAATAACAAAGGTTAAAATATGAATGATATCATAAAAATAATAAGTGAACAGACAAATGTACTTTTTATTAATATGTATGAGCAGATCAACAAAGCGGATTTATCATGCATGATTGATAATGTGAACAACTCCAGGTTTTTATTTCACATGATCCATTCCATGGATAAATATTTTATAAATCCTTTTGATTACGATTACTCTGAAGTATATAGCCTAATCGGAATAGATGAAAAATACAGTATAATATCAGAATCGCGTGAAGGATATATTGCTGCTGAGGGTTATGTGATCCCCAGAGAAAAACTTGTTCGGTATATGGATTACGTAAAAGAAAAAATCAATAAGTATCTTTTAGGATTAAGCGATGAAGATTTATCAAAAAAGCCTGAAAACTGCGAGTATACACGCCTGCAGATGATTCTTGCACAGTACAGGCATTCAATGTTCCACTGCGGAATGTCAGAAATTGCAACTTACGACAGTACGGATGAATGGCTTAAATATACCGGACTTAATTATATTCCTTGATGAAAGAGGCAGTTTTATGGATTCTTATAAATGTACAATAGCGGACCTTGCTTATTATGAAAACGAGAAACAAACCGTAG
>JAEEOJ010000097.1 GCA_016284175.1 Lachnospiraceae bacterium
AAGAAAGAAGGATGAATATGATGCCTTTAGGATATGCGAATGTGGGCGAGGAAAACACAATCTTAAGAATCGGAGGCAGTCCCGAGACCAAGCAACACTTGGAAAACCTGGGTTTTGTGGCAGGCGGAAGAGTGACGATTATTTCCGAGATAGGGGGAAATTTAATCGTAAATGTCAAGGACAGCAGAGTGGCTTTAAGCAAGGAACTTGCACAGAAAGTTATGGTTTAAAACTGATAAAAGGGGATTAGTAAATCATTCGAAAATAAAAGAAGCGAGGTAGGAAAATGAAAACACTGAAAGACGCAAAAGTGAAAGAAACCGTGAAAGTCGTCAAACTCCACGGCGAAGGTGCGATTAAGAGAAGAATCATGGATATGGGTATCACCAAGGGTACCGAGATTTATATCCGCAAAGTTGCTCCCCTGGGAGATCCCGTAGAGGTTACCGTCAGAGGATATGAGTTAAGCATCAGAAAAGCCGATGCACAGATGGTTGAAATCGAGTAAACCTCATATTAACAGAGATTATTGATATCAAAGGAGATTAAAAAATGAGTATAAAAATTGCTCTTGCAGGTAACCCCAACAGTGGTAAAACAACTTTGTTTAATGCCCTCACGGGTTCGAATCAGTTCGTCGGCAACTGGCCCGGCGTTACAGTTGAGAAAAAAGAAGGTAAGCTTAAAAAGCATGATGATGTAGTCATCACCGACCTTCCCGGTATTTATTCGCTTTCACCCTACACACTTGAAGAAGTGGTTGCGAGAGATTATCTTTTAGGAGAAAGACCCAACGCAATTTTAAACATTGTCGACGGTACCAACCTTGAAAGAAACCTTTACCTCACCACACAGCTTACAGAACTCGGAATTCCCGTAGTTATCGCCATCAACATGATGGATGTTGTAAGAAAGAACGGCGATAAAATCAATATAGAAGAACTTTCCAGACAGCTCGGATGCAAAGTAATGGAAATATCCGCTCTTAAAAATGAGGGTGTAATCGAGGCTGCAGAGGCTGCCATCGAAGCATCCAAAGGCGAGAAAACAGTTCCGATGCATACATTCAGCGGTTCCGTTGAACATGCTCTTGCACACATCGAGGAAGCAGCTGTTCATTCACTTCCCGAAGAGCAGCAGAGATGGTATGCAATCAAGATTTTTGAGAGAGACGAAAAAGTTTTAAAACAACTCAATATAGACGGCAGCACACGTGCACATATCGAAGGCGATATTCAGGCTGTCGAAAAAGAGTTTGACGACGATGCCGAAAGCATTATTACGAATGAGAGATATGTTTACATAGCATCAATTATCAAAGCGTGCTTAAAGAAGGCTAAACAGGGCGAACTCACAGCCTCCGACAAGATTGATAAAATCGTTACCAACAGATGGCTCGGACTTCCTATATTTGCTATTATAATGTTCCTTGTTTACTTCTTGTCCATGGCACCCGGCGCACCCGGAACCAGACTTACCGACTGGGCAAATGACGGGCTCTTCGGAGACGGCTGGCATTTCTTAGGAATAGGCTCCGGCAAATACAACGCAGCTGCAGAAGAATACACGGATGCGGCCAATGTAATTGATGCATTCATCGGTCTTGAAGACGAGATCGATATGGACGCCCTAAAAGAGGCATACGCAGCAGTAGAGGCCGGAACAACGGCAGATTACACACTGGAAGATGAAGAAACACTTGCAACCGAAGATGTTACATACACATATGATGAACTCACGGATGCAATGGAAGTATTCGAATCCTATGAAGGCGAAGAGCCCGACCCCGCTAACTACGGACTCTGGGTTCCTTCAGTTCCCGCGATTGTAGAAGCAATCCTGGATAAGATTAACTGTGCGGACTGGCTTAAGAGCCTTATCCTCGACGGTATCATCGCCGGTGTAGGTGCGGTACTCGGATTCGTTCCTCAGATGCTCGTGCTCTTCTTCCTGCTTGCATTCCTTGAGTCCTGCGGATACATGGCAAGAATTGCATTCGTACTCGACAGAATCTTCAGAAAATTCGGCTTATCCGGTAAATCCTTCATTCCCATGCTTGTCGGCACAGGATGCGGTGTTCCCGGTGTAATGGCTTCAAGAACAATTGAAAACGAAAGAGACCGTCGTATGACGATCATGACCACAACATTTATTCCCTGCGGTGCAAAGATTCCTTTTATTGCAATGATCGCAGGCGCACTTTTCCACGGCTCACCCTTTGTATCGGTCGGCGCATACTTCATCGGTATGGCAGCAATCATCATCTCCGGTATAATGCTTAAGAAAACCAAGATGTTCTCGGGCGAGCCCGCACCTTTCGTAATGGAACTTCCCGCATACCATATGCCTACACTTCCTAACCTCCTTCGTTCAATGTGGGAGAGAGGATGGTCGTTCATCAAAAAAGCAGGAACAATCATTCTTTTATCCACAATAGTAATCTGGTTCTTATCTAACTTCGGATTTGTAGACGGTTCATTCGCTATGGTATCGGAAGAAGAAGTAGACCTTTCGATCCTCGCTAAAGTCGGAAGTGCTGTTTCATGGATATTTATTCCTCTCGGCTGGGGCAACTGGCAGGCAGCCGTTGCCTCAATCACCGGGCTTGTCGCAAAGGAAAACATCGTCGGCACAATGGGCGTTTTATACGGCGGCGGAGAGTTAAGCACATATCAGATGCTTGCTACGAAGTTTAACGGAATTTCCGGTATGTCATTTCTCGTATTCAACTTACTCTGCGCACCCTGCTTCGCAGCAATCGGCGCTATCAAGAGAGAGATGAACAACGCAAAATGGACCTGGTTTGCAATCGGCTGGCAGTGCGGATTTGCTTATGTAATCGCACTTATGATCTACCAGTTCGGCAGCATCTTTACTGGAAACTTAAATATCTTCGGACTTATCGTATCAGTCCTCTTACTCGGATTTATGGTTTACATGCTCTTCTTTAAGAAGTATCATGAAGCTATAAAGAGAAATTAAAGGAGATAATCCATGACCTGGATTTTAACCAATATTTGGACTATAGTCGTTGCACTAATCCTTATAGCAATTGTGACGTTAATTATAATAAAGCTCATAAAAGACAAGAAAAAAGGCAAGTCATCCTGCGGTTGTAACTGCGGGAGCTGCCCAATGAGCGGGTCATGTAAAAGTGCTCATAAATGAGCCATTTGGGGACGGTTCTATTTTGGCCTTTTTTACCAAAACGGAACCGTCCCCGTTTGGCCTTTTTTACCACCTGGGGACACATCTCGCTTTAGCAAAGAAAAACGGGTGCCTGACACGCTTTCGCAAGTCAGGCACCCATTGTAATTGGTGTTCTTTTTCTTACTGTCCTATCTTCTCCGGATCAAATTCTTCGGCGCATTTTGCGTATGTAAAACGCTTAATCTTTGCAGCCACTTCATTATCAATCTTCTGAACGGCGTCTTTTTTGGGAGCGCCGGTGTAATAACCCTGAACGAGATTTACACCTAAATCTATGACGGTACGAAGTTCTTCTTCGGTTTCAACACCTTCTGCAATTACAGATATATTGCTCTTGGATGCGTATGAAATAATATTCTTTACGAAGTGACGCTTCTGTGCGCTTGTATTGATTTCGTGGATTAAACCGTAATCGATTTTGACATATCTCGGATTGTATCTGATGAGGTTATTAACATTCGAATAACCGCTGCCGTAATCGTCCAAAGCGATTTCGATGTAAAGATTAAGATAATCTTCTTTGCGCTTGTTAAGCAGTGCCTCGTCTTTAAATTCGGAGATTTCATTGTACTCAACTACAATACGTCCGAGGTGTCTCTTAAATCTTGCAAACAGATCTTCCTCGTCTTTTCCTTCAAGCTGGTGAGCGGGCAAACTGTTGATGAAAACTTTCTTTGAAATAAACTTCATCGGATTGTTTTCCATGCAGTCGATAACGCCGTTAAACGAAGTTTTTTCAATATCGTAGAGCCTGTCAAGAGAAGCTGCGCATTTAAGGATTTCACTGGGCGTTAATTCTATATCGCCTTCATATCTCATCAGTGCTTCATAGCCGAAGATTTCGCCGTCGCTTACCTTTACGATGGGCTGGAAGAAATATGATAAAAGATTGTTGTCTAAAATCTTTTCAACTTCCTTGCATTTAAGCTTTTCTTCTTTTGAAAGCTCGGACAGAACGATTTCTTTCTGGCTCTTTAATTTCTTATTGTGGTTCTTTGCATTGACAACCTTGTTGATGATGCTGTCAAGATCCGGCATTTTATCAAGACGTACGGTTACGATATCATTGTGTAAGAGTGCTCTGTGCTCCTTGCCTGTCGCATCATGGAAGAGGATACCGTTTTCGGGAATCTCTGCCAGGAATTCCTTATATCTCTTCTCACAGTCCGAATGAACGATACCTACGAGGAATTCGTCATTTGTTAATCTAGCGCAGATTTCACGCTCGTAAGTGTGAGTAGATACAAATTTAGCAAGCGCCTGAATAGCCGAATCGCCGGTAAAACGATTGTACTTTTCATTGATGCTTGAAAGTTTGTCGATATCGATTGCAATAATGGCAACGGAGCGGCCGTTTTTAATATTGTCTTCGCAAAGAATCGAGAGTCCTTCACGGAAGCCCTGATAATTGAAAAGACCGGTCTGTCTGTCACGAATCTGCTGTGCCTTAATCTGGTCAATTAACATCGTGAGGGCTTTCTGACGGTAAAAAGCTTCTATGCCTTCGTTGACGTTTTTAAGCCAGGAACGATAAATCTCCGTATAAAAACGGATTTCCCTGCCGTAGTTTATAACCGCATATCCGAAGCATCTGTCGTCAAAGAAAAGAGGAGTGAAAATAAATGTGGTCGGATAGTCTCTTTCCTCGTTTAACTCAGGCAGCATATCGATTGAATCAAATTTCCTCGAGTAATCCACAGCGCCCGAATTGTCGGCATCGGGATCGCCGTCAACCTTAATTACGGTATGTATTTTGTCTCCGTATCCCTCGCGTCTTGCAAGCGGCCCTATAAAAGAATAGGGATCGGTAAAATTGTCGTTTAAGCAGATATAAAAATTCTCAAACGGACGAACCTGATAAGAGTAGGATGCGATGGTTTTGAAAAACTCCATATAATCCGTCTGACATAAAAGATCTTCACTGAAATGATTGAAATCGGAACGGAAACTTACCTCCGAATGATCCGTCTCCCAGGATTCGCGGTTGATGCATTTGTAAGTGGGTTTGAAATTCTTACAGCCGCAGCTTCCGCCTATAAAAATATCCGTGTTTAAATCAGGCTCTATCGTTGGTTCTTTGGTAACCGCTGCATGAAGCTTCGCAAAACAGAGTTCTCCGCATTTGTCCGCAGGAATTTCCGCAGATGTGATTGGAACGGGAGAGGTCTGACCTTCGCTCGTTAAGTCATACGCCGCGATGGCAATATCGTCGGGTATCTTAAAACCGTTCTTTGAAAGCGTGGCCGCGAGACCTATGGCCATATATTCGTTCGCACACATTACCGCTTCAGGCATATCGTCCTTATTTTCCAGGAGTTTTTTCGCAAACTCGTCGCCCGTATTGTACCAGTAATCTCCGTGGAAAATACGGTCGTTACGGATAGGAAGATGGTGCGATTTTAACGCGTTTAAATATGCGTTGAAACGCTGTATCGAATGAGGATGTCCCACCTTACCGCCCAGGAACGCAATATCCTTATATCCGTGATCGTCTATAAGATGATTCATGATTTTAAGAATCGGCGTATAGTGGTCAATCAGTATATAATCAAATTCTTCGGTCTCTCTGTCTATAACGAACACGGGACCGTCAAATTCATTTTTGACTCTTTTAAGAAGTTTTTTATCAAAATCGGGTGTGAGAATGGTGTCGAGCAGAATGACAACGGCATCAAAGCCCGCAAGGTTTGCGAGCGAATAGATATTGGAATCACCGACGTTTCTTAAATCGGTTTCCTGGTATTTCTGATACATGGAAAAAATACATATATCATAATCATGCGCATATGCTTCTTTGGTAAAAGCGCGCATGAATCTGTTTTGTGTTTTTTCTTCAAGCTGTGCCAAAAGCACACAAATTCTTTTTCTCATAAAAACACATCCCCCAACCACTTCTATTTTACTACAAAATTACTGAAATCTCAAAGGGTTTTTCTTTTCAAATTGGTGAAAATGTGGTATATTTATACAGGATTTGTTCCAATATTTCTTTCGTGTAAAAGGAGAATAAAATGAGCAAGGCAATTAAGATTACAGCTATAATTTCGTTTGTATTTCAGATTTTGTATATTCTTGTGGGAAGATTAATCATTCCTGTCATAAGCGGTATTATTACCAGCAACCGTACACTTTCTTACACAAGTGAACCTGTAAAAATGCTTCTTATAGCATTTGGATTTTACTTTGGTATGCTGATAATCGGATTTATTGTTCCCGTTCTTTATCTGGTATTTATGATTGGCATGATTGCAGCATCAAAGACAGCCAAGACAGGAATAGCGGTTGAGGTACTCGGAATCGTTGTATTAAGTTTTGTATTACCGATTCTTTCAACTCTTTTCTCAATAATTGCATTTCCTGTTATGACCAGAATGCTTTTAAACTGGGGCAGCATGGATGCATATTCAATTTACTCCACCATGAATACATCCGGAGGAGTATTGGGAATTCTTTCAACAGTTTCTCTGGTTCTTATGATTATATCTTTCTCATTCTCAATTTGCAGAAAGAAATGGGTTCCTTTAGAGGAGTTCACAGAGGGAGCAGAATAGTTCCCTTAAAGGGGGTTACAATGTCAAAAATAGTAGTTGTGTTTCCGGGCATAGGTTATACAAGCGACAAACCTCTGTTATACTATGCCCAGAAAGTGGCTGAAAAGTGCGGATACGACGAGAGCCGCGTGCTCGAATACGATTTTTCGTACAAAAACAGTCTCAAGCAGGATAGGGAAACCTACAGAAGGGCCTGCAACAGAGTCGTAAAATTCACAGAGGAAAACCTTAAAGGCATAGACTGGATGAGTTACGACAAGATACTTTTCATATCGAAAAGCATCGGTACTATTGCTGCGGCCTCTTTTGAATACGATCTTGCAAGATTCTTCAACAAGGACAGATCACCGTTTGTTCTTCCGCCGCTTAAACAGATAATGTTTACGCCGCTTGAAGAAACTTTTAAATACCCTGTTCAGAATGCACTGGGCTTCTGCGGAACAGCCGATACCTGGAGCAGATTAGACAGAATACAAAAAGCAGCAATTAAGCAGTATATTCCGATTACGGTTTACGAAAACGCTAATCATTCCCTCGAGACGGGCAATATGAGCGAAGATCTTAAAAACATGGCGGAAATAATGGCTCTTTGCGAACAATTTCTTAAATCATAGTCTGAAACTAAAAATGAGGGGACTGAAATGCTTTTAGAACAGGTTTTAAGCGGACTCGCCATTGCACTCAATGTGATAGGCCTGATGATATGTCTTTTTGATTACATCAAGCGCCCTACAAAAACAGCTGTTTTTGCAATCGTGTATCTGCTTTCAACACTTCTTTCAAACTATTACTGGGGAGTTTATGTGGCCGTAATGGACGATTATCCGAATGTGTCGTCCTTCTTATCCTATGTCGGCTGGAATGCGGCTTTTCTTGTTCTGACCATTCTCCTTATTTTTTTGATGACCAAAGACAGGATCAGATATTTCAACCCTCTTTGCCTCATTCCGATTCCTTTAAATATAGTTCAGCTTTTCATGTATCTTCAGTACGGCGGATATTTTAACAATATCTGGCAGGTTGTGCTTTCCACGTTTATTTCATGCGTCAGCATAAACCATATCCTCCGTTATATTTTCAAACGTAAAAAAATCGAAAATATGCGCAAACCGTATATTGAATACGTTTTGCTTTTTATGATGTTATTTGAATATGTTTCATGGACCGCATCCTGCTTTACATGGTCCACGGAAGCAATTGACCCGTACACATATGCTACAATACTCTGTTCCATCGGATATATTCTTCTTCCGCTTTCCGCTATCAAAACTTACTATACCGGCAAAGTGGAAATCGACGAGTCCAGAAAGGCTTCAAGAAATATATTCGTTATGATGTATGTCATATTCATTACAACCACATGTATCGGCGGATGTTTGCTCGCAGTATGGATGAGAGACACATTAAACAACGGCATCGGACAGATCGGCGATAAGGACCCGTTCAGCGTTATCGCGGTAATGCTTTTCGTAGTTTCGGTTGTTATCATTCTTTTTACGGCGACAATTATCTTAGTTGTAAGCTCGGATCAGAAATCTTACGAAAGCCGTAAACTTCGTATAGAGAAAAAAGACGCGGAAAAATCCAATGCCGCAAAGAGCGAATTCCTTGCGAACATGTCGCATGAAATCAGAACTCCGATTAATGCGGTACTCGGAATGAATGAGATGATTTTACGAGAAAGTCTTGAGGCAAGAGATATGCTTCCCGAGGAGAGAGAAGAGATTATAAAAATATTCTCAGACATCTGCAATTACTCGGGCAACATCGAGAGTGCGGGCAACAATCTTTTATCCATCATCAACGATATTCTCGACTTCTCCAAAATTGAAGCCGGTAAGATGGAAATAGCGGAAAGCAACTACAAATTAAGCTCCGTGCTTAACGACGTCAGCAATATGATTTCGTTTAAGGCGAAGAGCAAAGGCATAGAATATATCGTGGATGTCGATGAGACGCTTCCTGACGGCCTATACGGCGATGAAATCCGCGTACGCCAGATAATCACCAACCTTTTAAACAACGCCGTAAAATACACGCAGAAAGGCACTATATGGCTCAGTGTAAACGAGCGTAAGGGTGAGGACGACAAATCAACCAATTTAATCGTAAAAGTAAAAGACACCGGTATCGGTATCAAGAAAGAAGATATATCGAAACTCTTCAGAAAATTCGAAAGAGTCGATATGCAGAATAACAGCACGGTTGAAGGCACAGGTCTTGGTCTTGCAATTACCGGAAGCCTCCTTGATATGATGGGCGGCGAAATAAGTGTCGAGAGTGAATACGGCAAAGGCTCCGAATTCATTGTTTCGATTCCTCAGAAAATCGTCTCCGAAGAACCCATCGGAAACTTCCGCGAGAAGTTCGAAAAGAGCATCAGCGAGCTTAAGGCACCCAAGGAAAACTTCCATGCGCCCAACGCAAGCATTCTTATCGTCGACGATACAGTGATGAACTTAACGGTTGCAAGAGGACTTCTCAAAAAGACCAGAGTAATAATCGATACCGCAATGAGCGGCGAAGAATCGATAGAACTTGCCAAGGAAAAAGCCTACGACTTAATCTTAATGGATCAGCGTATGCCGAGTATGGACGGTATCACTGCGATGCATCACATAAAAGAAGACGGCAACGGCTTAAATGCAGGCACACCCGTTATCTGCCTTACAGCCGATGCGGTTAGCGGCGCGAGAGAAAAGTACTTGTCCGAAGGCTTCGAGGATTACATCACCAAGCCCATCGACAGCAGGGCTCTGCTTGACGCACTCCTTAAATACCTGCCTAAAGACAAGATAAAAATTGTGGAAACAAAGCAGGTCGAAAAACCCGTCGAAGTAGTTTGCGAAAATTCATTTGAAAGCAAGCTGATTGATAAAAAAGTCGGTCTCGGATACTGCAACGGCGATAAGGAATTTTATGAGACACTCCTTTCCGAATATGTGAGCGAATCAAAGGATAAAGCACACCTCATAAAAGAAACCTATGACAATAAAGACTGGAACAATTACGGTATCTACGTGCATTCGTTAAAGAGCACATCAAAGATGATCGGTGCAACGGAACTTTCCGAAATTGCAGCAGAGCTTGAAGCGGCAGCAGGCAAGGAAGATGTTGCCACAATTGATGCTAAGCAGGATAAGATGTGCAGTCTGTATGAAGATGTCTTAAAAGAAATAACAGATAAGTTTGGAATTAAGCAAACGGATAATTCTAACGAAGACATAATGGAGTTTATGCCGGAGTAATATATGTTAAAAATCGTCAGAAACGACATTACAAAAATGAATACCGAAGCCATCGTAAACACCGCCAACGACCATCCTACGGTCGGCTCAGGCTGTGATTCTGCGGTCTATAAGGCAGCAGGCTTTGATGAGCTTCTTAATTACAGAAAAGAGAAAATCGGCTTCGTAAAAGAAGGCGATGTATTCATTACGCCCGGATTTAATCTTCTGGCTAAATATATTATCCATGCGGTAAGTCCTCATTTTACGGATGAAGATGAGACCGAAAAACTGGTCAGAAACTGCTATAAAAAGAGCCTCGAACTGGCTAAGAAAAACAACATAAAATCAATTGCTTTTCCCCTTATTGCCACAGGAAGTTTCGGCTTCCCCAAAGAAGCAGGACTTAGGGCAGCGCTTGATGAAATTAACACATTTCTTCTTAAGGAAGATATGGAAGTTTATATTGTTGTGTTCGATCCCGAATCAACAACACTTTCCGCAAAAATCTCCGCAAGACTCGAAGAATACATAGACGAGAATTATGTAGAAGAAAAGACTGATGAAGAGTATTCGGACAGATTCCTGGGCAATGCTGCTTACAGCATAAGACGTCAAGAGCCCGCAGAAGATTTTGACGAATCAGATATTCGTGAGAGACATTTTGAAGGTTCTGCAGGAAGAGGCTTCAGAATGGATTCAATTCTTCCAATGGGAGAGATGTCGGCCAAGCCTTTGAAGAAAGAGCACGGCCATAAATTAGGCAGGAAAGCCAAAGAGTCAGAGCCTTTCTATGCAGGAGAAATTCTAGCTGATGTTTGTGAAGTAGAGCCTGCGGAAAAAGGCGAACAATATCTGGATGATTATGGATTAACAGATGCTGCCAGAGCCGAAATAAAAAAGCGTCTTGAACATATGTCCGATACTTTTTCGGAATATCTTATGTTTTTGATAAGTGAGAAAAATCTTGATAATATCGAAGTTTATAATGCTTCCGGTATAGGCAAAAAAACATTTTCAAAAATAAAAAACAATGCTGATTATCATCCCAAGAAATTAACGGCACTCTGCCTTTGTATAGGCGCAAAACTGAATATGGATCAGTCTAAGGATTTACTTCAGAAAGCCGGATATGCTTTTTCAAATTCGGATTTGATTGATGTTATTTTCAGTTTCTTTATTGAGAAAGAGATATATGATATCGTTGAAGTTGCGCTTGAACTTGAGGAGCATGGATTAAGGATTATTCTGAAAGAAGACTAGTCTCGAGTAGGGTAAAATACAACTTTTCTAAGGTCGCTTTTTAGCGGCCTTTTTTGCATTAAAACTTTTTATGAAGTAAAAAAAGAGGTCATTTTTTATATAATAGAGTTATTTTTTTTAATTGACATTAGGGGATAAATCCCCTAGAATTAAATAAAGAAATGATATACATAAATGGAGATTATTATGTTTCATAGAGCTTTAGATTTGAAATTTCAAAATGGAACTGTAGTTGAAGTAACTTTCT
>JAEEOJ010000098.1 GCA_016284175.1 Lachnospiraceae bacterium
TAGATATCAAGATAATCCGTACGAAGATTCTTAAGAGTTGTCTCAAGATGTTCCCAGAAAACTTCGGGCGTTTTAGCCTGAGTTTTGGAAGCAATATAGATCTTGTCACGCATACCGTCGAACGCTTCGCCCAACTTCTCTTCGCTGTCAGAATACGCTCTCGCGGTATCAAAGAAAGTCATTCCGCCTTCATACGCTTTTCTAAGAAGTTTGACTGCCGTTGCCATGTCCACACGCTGAACGGGCAGAGCACCGAACGCGTTCTGCGGAGTAACGATTCCTGTATTCCCCAATACAATATTTTTCATAAACACCCCTCATAAATCATTTATTAAACACGCATAAAAAAAATTGCGCAAGAATCACCTGCGCAATTCTTTCATTATAAACCTATCTGAGCTCCGCAGCTTGAACAGAATTTGCCTGTTACTTTTGCACCGCAGTACTTGCAGAATTTCTCTCCTGCAGCAGCCTTTGCAGCCGCAGCCAAAGCTGTTGCCTGCCTCATTGCTTCTGCCAGTTTGTCAGGATCATTAAGAATACTTGCCGTAGCAGCATCGATCGGCTGACTTGCAGCAGACATCGTTTTTAATCTTTCTTCAGATTCTTTGTCAGGTCCAAGTTTGAAAAACTCCATGCCTGTGACCTGAAGTCCTGCGCCCTTTAAGGCATCCGTCATATTCTTCTCGACTTCTCTTTTATGATCGCCTAATTTTAGGGCATCTGCTTTGCCGCTTAAGTCCATTAAAACCTGTGCGATAAGTGACTGCGCTGTAGGAACGCCAAGTCTGTTAATTGCGTCCCTGTCAGGATATTTTGCCTCATCAATGGGCACAACCGTTGCGCTCGCCTGACACTCTACGTAAACATTTCTGCCCGATGCCGCATCCTGAAAAGGTACCGGCATAGCGGTTCCAATACGAAGTTCATATTCCATTTATTTATCCCCCTCACATATATAATTTATTCAACTTCCTTGTACTGGAAAATCGACTCAATGTATGCCGGCGTCGGATAAAGCTTTTTGTATACGCTTAATTCCATCTTGGTCATACGGCTGACAAAGTCGTCAAAAATCGAATAATACTGTGTCAAATACACGTTCTGTGCAGGATAGTGAGGATATACGATCCAAGGCGGGAGTATCTGTCTTATATCCATGATTTCGTAGTTAATAACGATGGCCTTTTTGTCTGCTGCCTCAACCTGCTTAACATATTTTTCAAGAGTTTTCATGCTCTTGTGGAATTCTTTTTTATACTTGTCATCCATGTAGAAGTTCTTCGGATCGAGCGGATCTCCTAAAATATCCTTTAAAGGAAGATGGTGAAAGAGTGTTCCGTCATCGTAGTAATCGTCGCTGCATTTGTCGAGCCAGAATTTACCGATTCTGAGAACTTCTTCGTAATCTTTGAAAGTAATATATCTCTTCATGTACAAGCCCCCTTTTACAGAATTTATATAAAAAAAGAAATATTATTCATATTTTACCACAAGAATGCTTCAGATACAGTATTTTATCTAAATAGTCACCGATTTTTTACAAATTATTTTCAAATTTGTCCCTTTTCTCTCGTAGACCATCACCGCCGGATAGGGTATAATTGTCATATGGGGTTATAAACGAGTTATTTCGTTTTAAAAAATTATGACAAGGGGGTATTTCATTATGGATGAAAGACTAGTGGATTTGCGCTCTTCCAACTACAGGGAAGCTCGAATCAAAATCATGCAGGGGCATTTCGCCACCCAGAACTCACACATAAACACTTATATCGATATGTCCACTGTAAAATGCAGACAGAACAACGCATCCGTTTCCGCGAAGGCTCTCGCAGAAAACTATATGCTATCCTTCGCTGTGGATACCATTGTATGCCTCGATGAAACGGAAGTAATCGGAGCTTTCCTCGCAGAGGAACTCTCTCACAGTTATAAAACATGCTTAAGTTACGGCAACAATATTTCGGTCATCACTCCTGAAGTAAACTCGATGGGACAGATGATTTTCCGTGACAACAAGATCCGTATGGTGGACGGCATGAACGTACTGATTCTGACAGACTCAATCACATCCGGCAAAACCATACTCCAGGCAATCGACTCGGTCGTTTACTACGGCGGAACAGTAGGCGGTATCGCAGCAATCTTCTCCGCAGTCACCAAATGTGCCGGCATCGAAGTAAAATCAATCTTCACTTCCTCCGACCTGCCAAACTACGGCTATTATTCGAGAGAAAACTGCCCTATGTGCGCCAAAGGACAGAAGCTTGAAGCTCTGGTAAACGGTTTCGGATATTCGCAGTTATAAAACTCATAAAAGAAAAAATCAAGGGTAGGAGTTGTCTCCTACCCTTTTATTTTGCCTGCTTCTAGGCGTTGCTTGTTTTATTATTTTTTCGTAAAAACATTTATTGCTTTGGAAACAAAATCTGCCGTACCTTCACCGCCTGCATTGTCGATGTTTGTTGTAAACTCATTTCCGCCAGCATACATAGCGCCTAAGCCTGCGAGAACTTCGTTGGAACAGTTGTAGAAATGTTCGGAAATGTAGTTTTGAAGTTTCTTAACCAGCGTCTGTGCGTCAGCTGATGAAGGGT
>JAEEOJ010000099.1 GCA_016284175.1 Lachnospiraceae bacterium
GACTTCGTTATCACGGCATGAGCTCCATTCTTTCACAGCTCTACGCTGACGGACTTATGGAAGCAACTACAGCTAAGCAGACAGAAGTATTTGAAGCAGCTGAAATGTTCGCAAGAGTTGAAGGTATCCTTCCTGCTCCCGAAAGTTCACATGCTATCAAAGTTGCTATCGATGAAGCTCTTAAGTGCAAGGAAACAGGCGAAGAAAAGACTATCGTATTCGGTCTTACCGGTACAGGTTACTTCGACCTCGTAGCATACGAGAAATTCCATGACGGAAAGATGGATGATTATATTCCTACAGACGAAGAACTTGCAAAGTTCAGAGCAAACCTTCCTAAAGTAGATTAATTCGTTTAAAACTCTTATAAAACTTTTGTAATAATACAGGCAGAGGGCTTAAGTCCTCTGCTTTTTTATGCCTTAAAATATTGCTTTAAAGCCCCATTCAAGTTAAACTTAAAGAGTGTGAAAAATGCTTATAGATTTCAGAAAATTCACTTGGCATCATTGTTAAAGGAGGAATAGGTATGAGTGAAAAAAAAGAAAAAATAATAGCAGCGATTCCACTGATTTTAGGACTGACAGGCATTGTTATATTTGCGGTGTCCTTAATATTAGAATTTACGATTGGCGCAGATGCATGGGTATTTTATCTTTATATGCCGGTTTGTATTTTTGCTGTCGGTATAGTTTCGGCAATTATTATAGGGATTAGGTGGATAATTAAACGAAAGAGCATAAAAATCAAAACTGGGACTAAGATAATATATATTTGCGGGATTATATTTTTATTTGTAGATTTAGCCGTACCGGGAATTTTAATCGGAATTTTTTACCTATTATTGACTTCCGGGGATCCAAATGGTTTGGCCGATTTTTTTGAAACAGCTATTAAAGGTACTACGGAAATCATGTTCCCGGACAATCCATATTGATAGAATTATAAAATAATTGAGGTTTTTATGAAAAAGATAGGACTTGTAGGAGGTACAGGACCCGAATCGACGGTTATGTACTATAAAAAATTAAACAGCGAGATTGATTTACTGACAAATGAAAAACACATGCCTGACATTGCGATTGAGAGTGTTGATTTCAGAAGAGCATGGGACTATGTACAGAATGGGCAAACGGGTGAATTAACAGACTATATTGCAGAAAAGGTAAACTGCCTGGTTTCTTCCGAAGCAGAGGTTATTTCATTAACCGCAGTTACAATGCATATGGTTTACGATGATATCGTTGCGAAAACAGGTGTTTCTCTTGTCAGCATTCCTAAAACGGTTTGCGAAAAAATCGTTTCTGAAGGAATCAAAAAAGTTGGTCTTTTCGGAACCGTAGTTACGATGGAACAGGACTATATGAAAAAAGATCTTTTGGCAAACGGTGTAGAGGTCTTTGTTCCTAACGATGAAGAAAGAGCGCTGATTGGAAAAAGAATTTATGAGGAACTTGAAAAAGGCATCGTAAAAGAATCTACTCTTGCCGAACTGACTGAAATTATTAACAGAATGAAAGAAGAGGATGGCATAGAAGGGCTTATTTTAGGATGTACCGAACTTCCTTTAATTCTTAACTCTGATAACTGTCCCGTTAAGTGTTTTGATTCGGTTGAATTACACTTAAAAAAACTTATAGAGCTTGCGACGGAATAAGGAGAAAATCATGTTTGATTTGGATGTATACCTTAAAAACTTTCTTGATGAAGCCAAAGCGGTTTACGGCGAGCGTCTTTTATATGTTGGGCTTCAGGGAAGTTATCTTCGCGGCGAAGCGCACGAGAACAGCGATATAGATGTGATGGTTGTAATTGACGGTTTTTGCGTTAAGGATATGGACCTTTACAAAGAAATCCTTAAAAGGATTGGTTACAGCGAAAAGTCCTGCGGTTTTATTTGCGGAAAAGAAGAAATAAACGCATGGACTCCGCTTGAGACATTGCAGCTTCTTCAAACAACAAAGGATCTGTACGGAAATCTTGAAGAACTTTTGCCGAAGGCTACAAGACAGGATGAAATCACATATGTCAAAACGAGCCTCGGAAATATTTATCACGAGCTCTGTCATCGTTACATACATGCGGACAGAGAGAAGAGTGTGCAGAAATTCCGCGGAACATGTAAGGGCTTTTTCTTTTTAATTCAGAATATGCATTACCTTGAAAGCGGAGAGTTTGTAAAAACAAAGAAAGAGCTCAAAGAGGCTGTAAGTGAAGAAGACAGAATCATATTAAATATGGCAGAACTTCCTGATGATTATGATTTTGACAGGGAATTTAATACGGTAATCGAATGGTGCAAAAAAGCATTTGTCCGAATGGATAAAATTTGAACCGTTGGAGGAAAATATGAAAGAAACAGATAATCGTAACAAAGTTATAGTCAGAACAAGTGTGATTGGTATAATCGCCAATGTTTTTCTGGCGGCTTTTAAGGCAGTTATCGGACTTACAACAAATTCCATAGCAATCGTAATGGATGCTGTTAACAATATATCCGATGCAGCAAGTTCGGTAATTACGATTATAGGAACGAAACTTGCGGGAAAAGAACCGAATAAAAAGCATCCGTTCGGATACGGCAGAATAGAATATCTGAGCGCAATGATTATTTCAATTCTGGTTCTTTATGCAGGTGTTACTGCTTTTATTGAGTCGGTTAAAAAGATAATTCATCCCGAACAGCCTGATTATTCGGTGGTTTCGCTTATTATAGTCGCAGTGGCGGTGCTTGTTAAGATTATCCTTGGATTGTTCGTAAAAAGCACAGGTAAAAAAGTAAATTCGGATTCGCTTGTTAACTCGGGAAGTGATGCTTTACTTGATTCAATAATATCTGCATCCACACTTGCGGCAGCAGCAATTTTCCTGATTTTTCACGTTTCTCTGGAAGCATGGCTTGGTGCAATTATCGCTTTGGTAATCATAAAATCAGGCTTCGAAATGCTAAAAGAAACCTTGTCAAAAATACTCGGTGAACGTGTAGACGCAGAGCTTGCAAGAGATATTAAAAAGACCATTTTGGATTACGAAGAGGTTAACGGAGTTTATGATCTTGTGATGCATAACTACGGACCTGATTCATATAACGGTTCGGTTCACATTGAAGTTCCCGATACTTTGTCGGCAGATGATCTTGATAAACTTTTACGTAAAATACAGGTTAATGTTTATGAGACTCACAACGTAATCCTTACGGCAATCGGAGTATATTCATACAACACAAAGGATCCTGAAGCAGTAGAGGCAAGAAAAAAAGTTGCCGAAATAGTTTCTGAGATTCCTAACGTAATTCAGATGCACGGATTCTATCTTGATAAGGCAGAAAAGACTGTCAGATTTGACTTTGTAGTTAGCTTTGATGCAAAAGACCGTAGCGAAGTATACAAAGAAGTTTGCAGCAAGGTTCAAAGTGAATTCCCTGATTATAAACTTCAGGTAGCAATGGATACTGATTTCAGTGAAGAAGAATAAATAGTGAGAGAAAAAAATGAATATAGAATTAAGACCAATTGATGAAACAACAAGAGAAGACTGTATTAAGTTAAAGGTAACTGAAGCACAGTCAGGTTATATTGACACAAATGAAAAATCGCTGGAGGCAGCAGCCGAAAATGCCGATGTTGCAAGACCTTTTGTGATTTATGCAGACGGTCAGCCGGTAGGTTTTACGATGTTTGCTTTTGATGAAGAATATGAAGATCCTAATGACAGATACTGGCTTTGGAGATTTATGATTGATGAAAATCTTCAGGGGCAAGGATATGGAAAAGAAGCATTAAAAGTAATCATTGCTTACTTCAAAGAAAACGGAGCAAACAACATCAGACTCTCAACGAAGGCAAGCAATGTAAATGCAATCGGTTTATACAAATCTTTCGGCTTTAAGGAAACCGGCGAAGTGAATGACGGAGAAGATGTTTTTATACTTAACTGGCAGGAATAATCATGGAGAATACATTATTTATCGGATTCAAAGGAAATAATAATTCATCCAATATACTTGTTAGTTCATTATCATCAAACCACATTTTATTAACTAATTCTTTTACGGGATTAAAGAAAGATATCGAGGAGCTTTCTCCCGATTATGATGAAGTATATTTGTTTGGAGTAAACAAGAATTTGAGTGATTCATTCAGTATTGAGTGTGTTGCAGGAAAAGATGGTAAGAGACTGAAATCCGAACTGGATTTGGAGGAGTTGAAGGAAAGATTTGCTTCTTTTATGATAAAGGCAGACATATCGAAAGTTCCGTCCAAATATCTTTGCAATGAAGCATACTGGTATTTGCTTGAAAAATATAAAGGGAATGCGGTTTTGATACACATTCCGACCATAAAGAATTTTAAAGAAGAATGGATAGAAAGTTTTAAGAAAGCAATAGAATAATAAGCGGGAACTAAAAAAATGGAAATACTGGAAATAAATAAAGACAGAATAAAAGATATAAAAGGCATTAATGAGCCTTTTGAAATAATTGGAAAACTAAAACCGATATTTGTTGATGATGAGTGGTCATTTATGGAAGAATTGCTTGCTGATCCATACATGCATTCATATGAAGAAGATGATACGGATTATTCCGAATATGTTGATAATCCTTACAAGACGGTATTCA
>JAEEOJ010000100.1 GCA_016284175.1 Lachnospiraceae bacterium
GTATCTGTCATATTCGGTTATTGTATATTCTCCGGAAGCATCCATGGCTTTTTCAATTTTAATCTGTGGCTTATCAAAAGTTAAATATACCCAGTCGATACTTTGTGTATTCTTACCGCATCCAAACGCGCATAAAAGACAGGCGGTTATCATCATGTATTTAATTTTTTTCATATTGTTTCCTCCTGAAATTTATACGAATAAAGCCACAGTTAAATGTGGCTTTTGCATTTACTGAATGAGTGACCGGCAGAAAGCTTCGAAATCTTTAAGCTTCCCGTAATCTTCAAAATCAAAGACCTGATACTCGTCTTTATCGCCGGTCCAGTAAATGAACAGATACGGACCGCTGCTGTCTAAAGGCATATCGCTTCTTCTTGTAATCTTTCCGTTGGTAATGTAAGAAAAGAACTCATCTCTTTCAGCATCGGTAAGTGTAACATCGCAAAATTCCGTGATATCGGCTTCCGTTAAAGGCCAGTGGTCTGCTTCTCTCTTTTCAAAATGGAATATCCACTGATCATTTTCTTTATGAAAACGATATCTGTAAAACTCAGGCGGATTGGTTGATTCATCCACGGTATAATAAAACTCTGTAATATCCGTTTGTTTTACCGCACTTCCTACCGTCATTTCTTTTTTTCCGCAACCTGCAAACAGTAATCCGATCATAATACAAATAATTATTCCTTTACATTTTTTCATCTGAAAAACCATCCCTTTTTTTATCCCGCGGGGTACATTCCTTATTACTTCTCGTCAGAATCAGTGTCTGTCATTATACTCATAAAACATTTCGTCGAGTAATTTATCAACTCCGGACTTATCTCCGAACGCTGCCTTTATAAAAGTGCCTGCGTTCTCTACTAAAAGTTTAAAGTATAGCCAGTCGCCGAGATCATCGTATTTTCTTGTTGAATTAATCAGCACGTTCTTTTTAAGAGTGGTGTATTTCTTACCCTTTTTCTTACCGTACTGTTTTAAAAGTTTGGCCGTCGCAACATCTTCCATGGCCTTTTTATCGACGAATCCTCCGATTGCATCAAAGGTTTCTTTCTTAGCCCAGAAAATTCCACTGTAAAGGCCTGTTATCATAAAAGAAACACGGCATAAAATATCATTGCACCATAACGGGAAAGAATATCTTTCAAACCTTATCGGTGCACCTCCGCCTATATACTTTCCACTCCTAAGCAATCTGTATATTTCATTCAATGTACCGGGAGTCATTCTGTTATCGGCATCAATTGTAACAATTATCTTTCCTTTGGCAGCATCAATTCCTGCGTTTCTTACCTTGGCAATACATCTGTCCTCGTTAAAAAGAACTCTTGCTCCGTTCTCCTTAGCTATTTGGGCAGTCCTGTCAGTGCAGCGGTTGCAGACTACAATAATCTCCGTGTTGCCTTTGAAACGTTCATCCGCTTTCTTAATCGAATGAATGCAGCGTCTAATGTATTTTTCTTCGTTATGTGCAGGAATAATTACTGAAATATGAGTTTTCATATGCCTATTCTTCTTTGTTTTTCTCCGTCATCTGTTCATATGTAATGCCGTACTTTTCAGCTATCGTATGCGCATATGAACAAGAATCGGGCTCAGCTCTTTTAAGAAGGAATGTGTTTTTATCATCCTTTCTTTCCATTACAATACTGATGATATCGCCTTCACCGTCCCATTTATTCATCTCGGAAATATCCGCAGCCAGTTCATGTAAATGCGTATTGAAAATTGCAAAAGTACCCTTCTCTTTTAATACACGTATAAGATCTTTTGAAAGATAAACTCCGTCATATGCGGATGTGGTCGAGAACGTTTCGTTAAAAAGAATCAGAGTGTTGTCGTCTGAATTCTTGACTATTTCTTTTATGCGGACAGCTTCTTCGCCGAGACGTCCGTAGTTGATAGTAAGATTTTCATCAATGGGGAAATGTGTGAGAATATTTCCAAAAGGCAGTCCCGTAAAAGATGAAGCCATTACAAAGAGTCCGTGCGCAGCCATAAAAGACGCAAGACCGATGGCCTGTTCAATAATGGTTTTTCCGCCACGGTTAGGACCCGTAAGAATAAAGATTCTCTCATCCCTGCTAAAAGAAAAATCATTCTTTACGATATCCTTTGCGCCTTCAATGGCAAGTCTGATATTATAAAGACCTTTTACAGACATTCTTTCGTCTTCTTTGATTTCGGGGAAACAGATATCATAGCCTTTGTTCGCAAGATATCTTCCGTACTTAGCCATTACAAGATAGAAAATCAGTCCTTCATGCATTTCTGTAATAGGACGTGTATCAAAATCGGAATACTGCTCGAGTTTCTTTTTTATATCCGAATAATGCTTTTTTAAATGTTTCTGAATTTTGGGTGCGATTGTAACAAGCAGAGGATCCGGAACTCTGGCATTTCTTGTTGACGAATCCGTAGGCGTTATCATTCGCATTGCATTGAGTTTCTCAATCAGACTGTATTTGGAAACGAGCTTATAAGGAACAAAATCGACGGCCGCCACTTCCTCGACATCCAGGTCGGGAGTAAAGTTTACGCCGATTAAAGCACCTTTTACGCTTGATAAATCCTCTATCATCTGCTCGATATCGGTTTTTAATTCCGCGAACTCTTTGGAATTAATAGTAGCGTCGAGTTCTTCACGAAGGCTTATAAGACCTGTGGATTTAACATCAAATTCATGTAAAATTGCAGACAGCTCCTCTGTTACTTTGGAATATACAGACAGTTCACGAAGATCTTCAAGGAGCGTATACAGATTGATCTCACTCTGGCGCGAAACCTTATAGTTTCCGCTGTAGGTTTTAAGTTTGTTAATTGCGTGAACGGATTCGCTTAATTTATCGCAAAGTTCCTTATTGTCATATAAATCTTTTAAGATTTCGCCTCTGAAACGCATGTCTGTGGCTTCTGTAGGCATGACCGATAAAACTTTCTCTACAACAGGAATATCTTCTTTGATAACGCATGCTTCCTCTACTACATCGCTTATCGCAAGATCTTTAATTGTTTCTTTGGAAAGAATTATTGTTTTTTTAGCTGAATCCTTTGAAAATAGTATGTCCATTTGTAACTCCCCTAATCATTTATTCACCCAGTTCAAAATATTTATCCGGATAAATCGAGAATATTTTTCCGGTCGCGGTTCTTCCTGCATAGTATACACCTTCACCGACAAATCTTTCATACAAAAGTTTATTGGTACTTATCTCTTCTCCGTTATCTTTTATGAGATAATAATAAACCCTGGTCTCGGTCGAATAAGAATCTCCGTTTTTGACGGTTTCGGTCTCTTCTCTTTTTTCTGCATCTTTTAGGGTGATTTCGGTAAAATAGTATTTCTCGTCTTCAATATTTGAATTCTGAAATCTGGGAACAAGAAATTTAACTGCCACTATCAGAAATGAAACTACCATAAACATCGCTATGATAAAAGAAGCGAGCATTATAAGAAAACCGGTTGAAGATGCTCCTTCTTCCATTCCTTTTAAAATCACGTTAAATATCATCATGACGACAAATGCTACGATAACTGCCGCGAAACAGGCAAGAAGTGTAAGGAAAGTCTTTGTAGATTCTTTGGACTTTTCAACATACCGTGTATGGTCTTCTTCAAGAATTGCATCCGTCAGAACAGTTTTGCTTCCCTCTTTTATCATCTGTTCATAACGGCTTCTCTGGACTTTTTCGTCTTTATTCTGATTAATCAGTCCGACAACCATTATTCCGGTCATTATAAAAAATATTAGTATAAAGATAATGACGTATAATTTGTTTACCAGATTTTTAGTCATTTTAATTCCCCTTAAATATGATTATTTTCTGATACACCCGCTTTTTATTGTATCATATTTCAGTTAAAATTTCGCATACTTTTCATATAAATCATTTCTTGACATGTGCAAACATTTGTTCGATAATGTTCTTATGGAAGAAAGAAGTTACATTGCCATAGATTTAAAGAGCTTTTATGCTTCGGTTGAATGTGCGGAAAGACAGCTTGATCCCTTAAAAACCAATCTGGTTGTGGCTGATACTTCAAGGACGGAAAAGACTATCTGTCTTGCGGTATCTCCCTCTCTTAAGGCTTTCGGAATACCCGGAAGAGCCAGACTGTTTGAGGTTTTGCAAAAGCTTGAATATGTCAATTCCGAACGTTTAAGTCATGTTAAAGGAAGGAAATTCACTTCCTCTTCTTTTGATGCGGATGAAATTGCAGCCAATCCTGCATGTAAAATAGATTTTATTGCTGCTCCTCCGAGAATGTCTTTGTACATGAAATACAGTACCGACATTTACAGGATTTATTTACGTTATATTTCTCCCGAAGACATCCATGTTTATTCCTGCGACGAAGTTTTTATGGATGTTACGAATTATCTGAAATTATACAATCTCACGGCTCATGAGCTTGCAATTAAAATAATAGGTGATGTTTTACGGGAAACACATATTACAGCGACTGTTGGCATCGGCACCAATCTCTTCCTTTGCAAAATCGCTATGGATATCGTTGCAAAGCATATTCCTGCGGATAAAGACGGTGTAAGAATTGCAGAGCTGGATGAGAGAAAATTCAGGGAAATACTCTGGGATCACAAGCCCATTACCGATTTCTGGAGATTCGGTCCCGGAACAGCAAGACGTCTTGAAAGTATGGGCATTTATACACTCGGAGAACTTGCCAGATATTCGGAATACAACGAAGACCGGCTTTATAAGGTATTCGGTATAAATGCGGAGCTTATTATCGACCACGCATGGGGCTGGGAGCCCTGTACTATTGACTATATCAAACAGTACAGACCTGAGAGCAATTCCATCAGTACCGGGCAGGTTTTAAAAAGACCTTACACGCACGAAGAAGGTGCCATAATCGTTCGTGAAATGGCCGACAATCTCTCACTCGATCTTGTATCAAAGGGACTTCTTACCAAACAGATTGTACTTAATATCGGTTATGAGAATTTTAAGGATTTGGAAAGTGTCGAAAAATACGAGGGTGAAGTCCGAATGGATTATTACGGCCGTCTGGTGGCAAAGTATGCTCACGGAAGCCGCAATTTAAGCCATACCACCTCTTCCTCCAGACTTATAACAGAGGCTGCCTTAAGTCTGTATGAAGAAATCACGGACCATGAACTCTGCATCAGGAGACTCAGCATCGCTGCCGAAAACGTCGTCAGTGAATATAATTTCGAGGAAACCCACAAAGAAGAACAGCTTTCCTTATTCGTTGATTATGAGAAAAAGGAAAACGAAGAAATAGAACTTAAAAAAGAGAAGGCCCTTCAGCTTGCATCTTTGGAAATCAAGAGAAAATACGGCAAAAACGCCATCCTTAAGGGCACCAACTTCCTTGAAGGAGCCACTGCCAGGGAAAGAAACGAACAGATCGGAGGTCATAAAGCATGAGCGATTACAGCGATATCATAGATCACCCTCATTATCAGTCCAAGACCAGACCTCATATGTCAATGTACGACAGAGCAGCACAATTCTCTCCTTTTGCCGCTTTGACAGGCTATGAAGAACAAGTTGAGGATACAGCAAAAGAAGAAACCGACAGAATGAATTTACTGCCTTACACGGATGATGTATAATATAATCCGTTATGAAAGAGACTGAAAAGAAAAAGAATAATAGATTATTACAATTTTATACTCCGGCGTTTGTTTTTTATCCCGCCGCCATCATATATTTTGAACTGTTACTGAAAGCTTTGGACAACTATAATATAATTACGTATTCGTCCCTTGCCATAACGGTTCTTTTTTCTATTGCAGCAGGGCTTTTTTTAGCATTTGTTTTTACGCTTATAAGACCTGTAATACTCTCACGTATTCTCTCCGCGATTACTCTTATTTTTTTATACCTTGTTTTCTGCGTTGAACATGACTGCCTTCATTTTTATAAGATGTATTACGGAATCACCTATGCCATTTCCGTTACAGGTCAGGTTATGGGAGATTTTTCAGACGTGGTATGGGAAGTCGCAGGCGAATATGCTTTACAGGAAGCGTTATTTTTCCTGCCCTTGCTCGTATATTTCATCTTTATGGGAAAAATTCTTCCCAAAAAGAAATATACTCCAAAGCTTATTCCGATTATTCTGATTCCTTTCCTGATTATTCAGCTTTCCACTGATTTAGTATGCAGAAACTCTGATTTCAGCAATTTCTATACATATGACTTTACTACTTTTAATTTAGTACCTCATACAGGTATTATAAATACCTTTGGACTGGAACTGACTTATGCAGTATTCGGCACACCCAAAGCCCCTATCGAGGACGATGAATTTGTGCTCTGGACACCCGAGGATGAGAATCTGATTTCTGATAACACAGACACTATAAACAACACAGATAACGAAAACACTGTTTCAGACAATCAGCAGAATATCAATGAAAATACCGATGTAAACAATACGAACGAACCCGATACTGTTGAAGATGTTGAAATCATAAAAGAACCGGTTGTGTACGATTACAATGCATATATCGACTTTGCATCGCTCATTGAAAATGAAAACAATCCGACAACCAAAAAGATGCATGAATACTTCGGTTCTTTGGAACCTACCATGCAGAATGAATATACAGGATATTTTGAAGGTAAAAATCTTATCCTTATGTCTGTAGAGGCTTTTTCACCTTACGCAATAGACAAAGATTTTACTCCGACACTTTATAAACTTGCCAACGAAGGATTTGTTTTTGAAAACTTTTACCAGCCTTCGTGGTCTTTATCCACCACGGGCGGTGAATTTGCAAATATGACCGGTATTATTCCCGAGTGGATTAACGACGGTAATTCTTTTACGGTATCCGAAGATAAATATATGCCTTATTCCATAGGCAATCTCTTAAAGAATATGGGATATTCCTGCAGGGCATACCACAACAGTACATATGATTTTTATGAGCGTGACAAAACTCATCCAAACTTAGGATACGATTACAAAGGTGTAGGAAACGGTCTCAATGTCAATCTGAATTACTGGCCCGCTTCGGATTGCGAAATGATGGAAGTTACTCTTCCCGAGATAATTGCCGAATCCAAGGAAACCGGAATTCCTTTCCACACATATTACATGACTGTCAGCGGCCACTGCAATTACAACTGGGGCGGCAATTATATGTCAAAGAAGAACAAAGACGCGGCTGTTGCGGCTTATCCCGATGCATCAACCGAAGTTCAGGCTTATATGGCATGCAATCTCGAATTTGAATATGCCTGCAAATATATCCTCGAAGAACTCGAAAAAGAAGGAATTCTTGAAGACACCGTTATCTGCTTTACCGCGGATCATTATCCTTATGCAATGTCTGAAGGAAACGTGGATTATTACAAAGAACTGTCGGGAATCGATGATACGACAAGATCGATTTCAAGATATAAAAACTCACTGATTCTTTACTGTGCTTCAATGGAGGAACCCGTAATTGTCGATACACCCTGCTCTTCCATTGATATCGTTCCTACGCTGAATAATCTGTTTAATGTGAAATACGATTCAAGACTGTATTCAGGCAGAGATATTTTTGCCACAAATTACGAGCCTGATGAAGTTTCAACGGCTATGCCTCTGGTAATAGTTCCCGTAGGTAACAAATACAGCTTTGTAACCGCTGCGGGCGAGTATGACGCTTACACAAAAGAATTTACGGCAAATCCGGGAATTAATATCGATGAAGAAAAGTACATAAAAGAAACAGAGTCCATAATCCAGAACAAATGGACTTACGCCAAACTGATAATTACAAATGATTATTACAGAAAAGTATTTACAGAAAAAGAGGACTGATATCAGCCCTCTTTTTTATTCTTTGAAAATCTTGAAAATATACCGATTTTATTATCCGAGATAAAGAATCCAATTGCCACAAGCGCAAGTCCTATAAGCATATAGATAATAATCTCTTTTACCTCAAACTGCCTTTTTGTAAGAAGCGTTACATTCTTAAACAGATCAGGATGGTATTCCAGTAAAACCGAGAACGAATTGTTTAAAAGATGGAAAAACGCGGTAACAAAAATACTCTTTGAATTATAAATCATATAAGACATCAGAAGTCCCATCAGAGTAACATATATGAACTGCAAAAGGTTCATGTGATATGCCGCAAAAACAACTGCGGTAATAACAATTGTAGCGAGAATGGGTATTCTTTTATTCTTAAGAGTTCCGAAAAGGAAACCTCTGAATGCAGCCTCTTCCGCTATCGCAGGCATTAATCCTATTACAAGAAGTGCGGGGATAAATCCTGCACTCGAAACAACTCCCGAAAGCATGTCATTGTCACGTGCAATAACCGGAAATGCATTATAAAGAATCGATACAAGCACAGTGTTAAATACATAGGAACCGCTTACAAAGAACAGTACTCCGACCATTTCTTTTATGCCGGGTGCTTCAAGCGAGAATACATTCTTCATATCCGCTCTCATGTACAGAGCATAAAGAACGGGAACAAGGAATATTATTAACTGCGAAAAAGCATATCCGATAAATCCGAATTTAAGTACCACTAATCCGCCGGCAAAATTGGAGATTAAAAACATAAGGGCAAATACCATTACGATATCTCCGACTCCGGGTATCTGATTTTTGGGCATGTTCGCTCTTTTTTCGAATATTCTTACGCTTCTTATACCCTCTCCGAAAAGAATGTTTTCCGAAGAAAATACCTTGGTCATAATGTAAATCGCTATCGTCGTATGAATAATCGTAGCCGCAAAAACAACCGCTACAAGCGATACGTCGAAGTTAAGCATGAATAGTTCTTTTATGAGGAGGGATACGTTTAATATCGGTACAAGTGCAAGTCCGAAATTAAGCTTAACACCGGGTAAAACAGACATTCCCGCACCGGTCATAAGAATTAACATTAATGGTGTGGTAAGGTTGTTAGCTTCTTTTACGCTCTTTGCCATAAAATCCACGCAGAGGCATACGCTTGATACAAACATCGTAAAAAGAACAAGCAGTACGAACATTAAAAGTATCGACGGAATAAACTGCGTAAACTTAAATTCTCCGACAAATGTCTTTGCATATTCCATTGAGTTGAATATAAAGATTCCCATCAGCGCAAATGACAGGATGTTAATTGCAACCGAGAACAGAGCAAAGATTGTAACCGCAAGGAATTTTGAAATCATCATCTGTGTGTTGCTAATCGGAAGCGTTATAAGCGTCTCCAGCGTACCTCTCTCCTTCTCACCCACAGAGATGTCTATGGCTACGGTAAACGCGCCCATAAGTACGCTTATAATCATCATAAAAGGCATAATGTAACCGATCAGCATTCCGGTCGTTTCTTCCTTACTTGAATAGTCTTTCTTTTCCAGTTTGAAAGGCTCTTCTTTTAAGGTATCGTAATTATCCAGAGCATCTTTAAAACGCTCTTCGATAATATCGTCGCTGTAATCGGAAAATACCACATCAACCATTGAACGAGCCGTGCCTGATTTGTTTGATGAAGTCAGACTGTGAATCGTAATGTCAGGATAATCGTTCTCTGTATTTTCCGGAACAATTATGACATCGAACTTTTCATCTCTTATAAGTTTTTCGTAATCTTCAGATGAATTTATTTCTTCAGTGTGGAAATGATATTCATGCTTTGAAAGGGCATCGTCTAAAAGAGAGCGGATATTCTGCGTGGTTTCCGCAGTAGTGCTTACTATGGCTACATTATAAGTTTTAACCGTGGATTCTTTTAAAAGACTCGATGTTAGAAGAAGCGAGCCAAGGAATACCAGAGGATATAAAATAAGCGGAACAATAACCATAATGATAATGGTTTTCGTATCTCTGAAAATATCCGTCAGTTCTTTTTTAAGAAGGGTAAAAATGATCTTTCTATTCATCGCTTCCGCCCTCCCTGTTAACAAGTGCTTTAAACGTGTCACGAAGGTTGTCGGTACCTGTCGCTTCCATCAGTTCTGCAGGAGTTCCGTAAGCAATTCTCTTACCCTTATAAATCATAAAAATATGGTCACAGAGATACTGTGCTTCTTCCATGTAATGTGTGGAATAAAGCACTGTCTTGCCTTCTTCTTTTTCCTTTTTCATGAAATTGACGATAGCGTCAGAACTGATTACGTCAAGACCCAAAGTGGGCTCGTCGAATATATAGATTTCGGGCGAATGAATAAGACACCTTGCAATATTTGCTCTCTGTGTCTGGCCCGTTGAAAGTTTTTCTATTCTGTTGTCGATGAAATTCTGCATTTCCAGAACTTCTTCGATAAATTCAATTCGTTTATCCGTATCTTCCTCGCTCATACCATATACATTTGCAAGGATTTTAAGCATTTCTCTGGTGGAGAAACGGTTATAAAGCTTTGTGTTACCTGATAAGTATCCGATATATTTTTTCTTATCAACCGGATCATCTATTAAAGTACCGTCGGCTCTGTAGATCTCCACCTCTCCGTCGTTTGGTGTCATTAAAGACGCAAGCATTCTTAGAAGCGTGGTTTTACCTGCTCCGTTAGGTCCTAAAATACCGAGTATTTCGCCTTCTTTTGCTTCAAAAGAAACACCGCTTACGGCATAGAATTCCTCTTTGGTCTTTTTGCCGAAAGACTTTTTGGAGGAATCGTTTTTAATATTCCTTATGAACTTCTTGCTGATATTATCAACCTTAATCATTTAATTCCCTGCTTCCACACATACACAATTTAGATTTTCGATAACAGCTCAACCGGTTTTTCGAGGATTCTTTTAAGTTTGATATGAGGTGGCTCTTTCTTTGAAACTATGCCTACTCTTATAAACTTAATACCCGCATTTTTTGCGCCTAAACAGTCGGTAAAAAGCTGATCGCCTATGGCAACCACTTCTTCTTTCTTTAGGCCCATTTTCTCGAATGCAGCCAAATAGTTTTTAGCCGATGGTTTACCGGATTTAAAAATATAATCAATATAAACATTCTGAATGAAGAGTTTTACTCTGTCTTCATCGTTGTTGCTTAAGATAAAGAGTTTAAAGTCCTTATCTATAAGGCTTTTAACAAGCTCATCGCTCTCTTTGGTGCATGGTGCATCATGAGCAACAAGCGTGTTGTCTATATCAAATATTATTCCTTTTATGCCATCTTTATGGAGCGAATCGAAATCTATATCATAGACCGATTTCACATCCATATCGGGCTTAAATTTTTTAAACATATGCTACTCCAGATAAGAACTGTCCAAAAGGTTCTTTGTATATTCGTTCGAAGGATTTGTAAAAAGCTTTTCACTGTCTCCTTCTTCAATCAGTTCTCCGTCTTTTAAGATGTAAATATAATTGCAGATTTCTCTTACCACTTTAATATCGTGGGATATAAAAAGAATTGCAAGATTCTTTCTTTCGTTAAGCTTCTTGATAAGTTTGATTACCTGCTTCTGAACGGTCACGTCAAGCGCCGATACAGGCTCGTCAGCGATTAAAATATCAGGGTTCGATAAAAGAGCCATTGCAATGCCTATACGCTGTCTCTGGCCGCCTGAGAGTTCGTTCGGATAATGATCCAGTACACTCTCATCAAGTTCAACATCTTCAAGGATATTTTTAATACGTTTTTCATACTCCGAATACTTTTCGGGGTTTCCGTATTTTATGGTTTCTTTTAAGAGCCATCCTACTCTCTTTGCAGGATTAAGTGAAGCATAATTATCCTGGAAAATATAGCCTATCTTTTTGCAGACTATTTCGCCCGACTGAGGAATAATTTGCGCGGAAATACATTTAGCCAGAGTGGATTTTCCGCATCCGCTCTCGCCCAGTAAGCCGACAATGCTTCCCTTATTCACATAAAGGCTCACATTTTTAACGCCCTTATCCGACTTCGGGTAAAGATATGTTAAATTTTTTACTTCACAAACTTTTTCTGACATATTAAAAAATCAACTGTTTCGTATATTCTTTCGAAGGGTTTTCGAATATCTCTTTTACGCTTCCTTCTTCAACCACAAGTCCGTCCTTCATTACGACCACTCTGTCGCACAAAGCTTTTATAACGGATAAATCATGTGAGATAAAAAGAATCGAAGTGCCTGTCTTCTGATTAAGTTCCTTAAGAACGTCTATAATTCTCTTCTGAACGGTTACATCAAGTGCTGTTGTGGGCTCATCGCAGATTAAAAGCTTCGGCTTAAGTATAAGTGCTGCGGCTATCATTGCACGTTGTCTCTGACCGCCTGAAATCTGATGAGGGTATGATTCGTATATTCTTTCCGCATCATCGAGACCTACACTCTTCATAACTTCCAGAGCACGGTTTTTCATATCTTCCTTTGAAAGACCGAGTTCTTTTTTTCTGATTCTCATGGCCTCTTCAACCTGAGCTCCGACCTTAAGCACGGGGTTCATTGAATTTAAAGGATCCTGAAAAACAAAACCGATTTCGTTACCCTGAATTTCCCTTATCTTACTTCTGGGAGAATTAAGAATATCCGTTCCGTCTAAATCTATCATTCCGGATTTTGTAAGATCCTTACGGTTTAAAAGTCCCGCAATAGCCATAGCGGTCATACTTTTACCCGAGCCCGATTCACCTACAATACCGAGTATTTCACCGTCTTTAATTGTAAAATCCACGTCCTTTACCGCAACTTCCGGCAGATCGTGGTCAAAGAATTCAATCTTTAAATCTTTTACTGTAAGCATGATGGAAAGATTCTCCGCTTGATAATAATCCTATGCCGAAAAGCAGCAATATAAGTGTTAACGCAGGGAAGAATACCATGTAAGGTGCTCTTCTAATATATCCGCCTCCGTCCGATAAAAGCGTTCCTAAGGATGCCAAAGGAGGCTGTACTCCGATGCCGAGAAAAGAAAGTCCGGCTTCGGCTAATATACAGTTGTTAAATGCAATAAATACACAGTTTAAAAATGTTTCGGTCACGTTCGGAAGTATGTGTACAAAAAGAATTCTGGCCGTGGGTATTTTTAAGAGTTTGGCCATTTTTACATATTCAAGTTCTCTCTGCTTTTTAAATTCCGATCTCATCATTTTTGCAAACGAAGGGATAATTGCAATTCCGAGAGCCAGAGTAACCTGCAGATATCCGCTTCCAAAAAGCGAAACAAATACCAATGCTAAAAGAAGCGATGGAACAGCAAACAAGACATCGATGATACTTGATAAAATTTCATCAACGATGCCTCCGAAATATCCGCATAATGCTCCGATTACAGTACCGAAAAAAGTGCCGATAAGCACAGAAAATACGGAAATGACAACCGAAATACCCATTCCCGTCTGAGTTCTTTTTAAGATATCCCTTCCAAATTCGTCACAGCCGAACAGATGGGAAAAAGAGGGACCTTTTAAAATCAGGTCTTTATTCATCAAATCAAAAGGATTTCTGTTTAAAAAACCTAAAAGCACAAAAACAATCATAAAAATAACTATTATGATGCCTGCCTTCTTTTGATTGTTGAGTTTAATTTTTTTCATATTCCAATATTGCTTTTGCAAGATTATTCGCACCCTGGCCGAGTTTAAGTCCGGCTATATTGGCACGAATCTTCATTCTCTCTTCCTCGCTTGTAAGCTTTTTAACACCGTTTACGAGGTCTCCGTAGAATTTATTGCTCTTATTCACATAATCTCCGCCGTATGCCATTAAGCCTGAATTTGTAAGGCTCTTTAAAAGCATATTCTGGCTGTAATCGCTCTGAAATACAACCGCGGGAACATTTATACTCAATATGTCATAGCAAACCGAATCGGCTATTGTAACTGCTAAATCGCAGCTCTTTAACAGCTTCGAATAACTTGCAAGATCAGGTTCTACAATTATCTGCGAGGAAGTATTGCTCATCTTAAAAAGAATATCCCTCGTAGTAGCATTTTTACTGGTAATAACACGAAGTCTGACCGAATCATCAATGCAGTCCAAAAGTGAATCTACGATTCCCGGAGCCAGTTCGTGAGGATCAAGTTCACCGGTATATACCATAATGCTGTCGATATCATGTCTGTCAATTACCCTGAATGAGCCTAAAAACTCATTACCGTAAGGAGCATATTCAATACCTAAAAGAAGCTTGGTATTTCCTTTATATTTGGACATATAATCGATCTTGTCCGCATATAAATTGTAGTTTATAACGCAGTCAACATCATAAACTTCATAAAGATAATCCTCTATAAGAATTACCTTGCATACTTCCTTTAATGAATTAAATGCGGTATTGGAAACATCATAACTGTCGACAACGCAGACTTTCGCGTTCTTTTCGGAAATAATATCCTTAAGACAATTGATTGCTTTTTCACTGCCGAGAGTCATCGACGGAACAGTTTCGTATTCCATAAAATTACTTTCGATTAACGAAGTATCCGAATCTTCTCTGGTCACAAAAAGCACACTGCCCCCCAGCAGTCTGATTGCTTTTGCCAAGCGCACGCACCTTTTCATATGACCTTTACCGATCATAGAATTGGCATCTACCCTGAAAACTACCATATGTACACCCCAATGCCTTAAATAGGCTTATATCAAATCCTTACCCTCGGATCAATTAAAGCATGAATAATATCGGTTAAGAAACTTATAAGCATAATAAAGAGTGCTATCATCATAACTTCCGCTTCAACCACGGGAAAGTCTCTGGTGGAAATAGAACTGATTAACATCTGTCCGAGTCCCGGTATCGAAAATACCTGCTCTATTACTATGCCTGAACAGATCATGTCTGCGGCTATCATACCGATAAAAGTAATCGTCGGCATTATCGCATTTTTAAGAACATGTCTGTACAAAAGTCCTGTTGTGTTGTTTCCTCTCGCATATGCGGTAAGCGAATAATCCTTACCTGCTTCTTCAAGAATATTGCCTTTTAAAAGCCTTATGCACATTGCAATCTTTGGTATTGCGAGTGCAAAAGCGGGGAAAATAAGGAAGTATAAAAATCCCCCGAAATTCGTATTAAAGGAAACATATCCGCCCGGCTTAAACCATCTTAAAACTATTCCGAAGAAGAAAGTTATAAGAAGTCCCAAAACAAACGAAGGAATCGACATCGATGCCTGGTTGAGCGGACTTATTATTTTATCCGATATACCGCCTGTATGCTTTGCAACATATATGCCAAGCGGGAATGATATTACTACCACAAAGAAGAGAGCTATTACAGATAAAAACAGATTAATAACTATCTTTTCTTTTAGGAGCGATGCAACCGGTACGCCGTAAGAATAGGATGTTCCGAAATCCAGTGTGAAAATGCCGCCGATGAATTTTAAATATCGTAAAATAAACGGCTGATCCAGTCCATACTGTACCCTTAAAGCCTCTACCAGTTCGGGTGTTGCTCTGGTACCGAGCTTGTCCAATACAGGATCGCCCGGCACCAGTTCAAAAATCAAAAATATAACAAAACTTGTAATAAACAGGGTAATAATCAGTCTGATTAACTTTTTGATTATATATTTACCCATTTATTACTGTACCGCCTTAATCTTTGTTAAATCGAGCACATAAAGGGGATAGAATGAATATCCCTCAAACTTTTTGTTTAATGCAACAAAATCAGGAAGATCCTGAATGTATACATTGGCCGCATCAGAATTTAAGATTTCTGCGCATTCCTTGTAATACTGTGTTGCTGTTTCATCATCTGCACTGCTTACGGCATTCTTAAATGTCTCATCGTAAACAGGATTGTTGTAATTTGTAAAGTTATCAGATGCATCTGAAGTAAATCTTGAAAGAAGTGCATTTGCCGATAAGTTTGCAGCATCTACACCGATAACCGTAGCATCATATTTTCTTCCGAAATAAACATCGTTAAGCCAGGTCTCCCAGTCAACTTCCTGTATTTCGGCATTGATACCAATCTGTGCAAGCTGATTCTTTAATACAAGTGCTGTATCAACATGCTGATCATAGTTTGAAGGAACAGTGATTGTCATGTTAAATCCGTTGGGATAAGCACTCTTTGCCATCAGCTCTTTAGCAGTTTCAAGATTGGGATTGTATACTTCGGTAAGCTCCTTATCAAAGTATTTTCCGAAGTTCGGATAAATACTGGTTCCTACCTTGGATCCGCTTCCGTCGGAAACATAATCCATTATCTCGTCTACATCTACCGCATAGTTCATAGCCTTTCTTACATTAACATCGTTAAAAGGCTCAAATTCATGGTTAAGATACAAAGCCTGTACAAGGTTCATTGTACCTTCGTAAACTGTAAAATTCTGCGGATCGAGCTGCATTTTCTGGCCCTTGGTAAGGTGAATACACATATCGATTGTGCCACCCTCAAGTTCCATTGCGATGGTATCGGCATTTGTGCAGATTTTAAAGGTTACGTTCTTAACGTTTCCGCCCTCTCCCCAGTATGAATCGAATCTTTCGAATACAACGTTCTGAAGGGGACTTCTTGAAACGTACTTGTAAGGGCCCGTACCGATTGCAACGGTATCGGGTGTTGCATTTCCTTTAGGGATAACAGCCGCTTCTACGCTGGCTAAATAAGAAAGAAATGCAGGGTCCGGAGAAGCAAGTTTTATTTCTATGGAATCATCGGATAAAATATTAACTTCCGAGATATTTGAAAAAGCCGAACTGACAGGTGCGTTTCCGCTTCCGTCTCGTCCGGCAAATTTGTTGATTGAATATTCAAGATCTTCAATCGTAACTGCTTTGCCGTCGTGGAATTTAATTCCTTTTCTTAACTTAAATGTGTAACTTAGTTTGTCCTCTGATACTTCTACACTCTCAGCTACTGCAGGCACGATATTTCCGTCACTATCAGGTTTTACCAATCCCTCGAACACATTGAAGAAGATTTCTTTTGTTCCTGCCGCCACCATCTTGTGGGGGTCAAGACTGTCATCAATGTCCTGAGCGATTCCAATAGTTATAGATTCGGAATTCTTTGCCTTATCGTCTGTGCACGCACACAGTACAGTAGTCAAAGCGAGTAAGCAAAAAAGAACGAGAGTTTTGATCTTTTTCATTACTCTACCCTTTCTCTATAATAATATTATATATTACAAAAGGGACCGTTATTATGCGGTCCCGTTTTGCCTAATTAAGCATCTTTTTTAATTCATCCATGAACGTATTCACATCCTTAAACTCTCTGTAGACGGATGCAAAACGTACATATGCAACGGGATCCAGATCTTTGAGTTTATCCATAATTAATTCGCCGATTGTATCCGAGCCGACTTCCTTGTCTTCATTGCAGAAGATTTCGGTCTCGATTTCATCAACCAAATCTCTTATCTGAGCTGCCGATACAGGTCTCTTGTGGCAGGCTCTTAAGATACCGTCCTCAATTTTCTTTCTGTTATATGCTTCGCGGTTATTGTCTTTCTTTCTGACAATAAGAGGAATGGTTTCTATCTGTTCGTAAGTGGTAAATCTTTTCTGGCATTCATCGCATACTCTGCGTCGTCTGATCGAGTTCTTGTCCTCAACAGGTCTCGAATCGATAACTCTGGTATTTTCGTGATTACAGAATGGACATTTCATGTTTTAGGCTCCTATTATTCTTCTCTGTTTGTTTTCTTTACAAAAGTGGGAACTGTAATTTTGCCCTGTTCTCTCGTAACGATGCTTGCAGTGTTCTGCACAGGTTTTCTTACAGGAGTCGGTGAAACTGTTCTTCTCTGCAGAGGAGTTCTCTGTCTGTCAGGATTGTAAGCTGTACGGTTAGCAGTATCGGGAACGATATGCTTTGAAATAATAGGCTCTGAATGAAGTCCTGTAGCAATAACGGTAACTGTACATGAATCCTGTCCGTTATCTTCCGAAAGGAATCCGCCGAATACGTTAGCCTGTGAACCACACTTCTCAAGAAGTCTCTTACCTACACCGGTAAAGTCTTTAAATTTAACCTTACCCTGAACATAGTAAACAACATCTGAAGCTCCGACGATATCAGTTTCAAGAATCTGATTCTCGATAGCCATGTTGCATGCATCAATACCTTTGTTGTCACCTGATGCCTGGCCGATACCGATATAAATATCGCCCTTGTCGGTCATTGCTTTCTTAAGGTCAGCAAAGTCGAGGTTGAAATCACCCTGTCTGTTAATGATGTCTGTGATGCCTGAAAGTGAATGCTCAAGAATTTCATCTGCTTTCTTCATAGCCATCTTTGCATCCATATCATCATCTGCAACTTTGAATATATTGTCATTTTTAATAATTATGATTGAGTCAACGCATTCACGAAGTTTTGCGATACCTTCTTCTGCGTATCTTTCACGAACTGCACCCTCGAATGAGAAAGGCTTTGTAACAATACCTACTGTGAGGATACCGAGTTCTTTAGCTATCTGTGCAACAATAGGAGCAGCACCTGTTCCTGTTCCGCCACCCATACCGCATGTAACGAATACCATATCAGCACCTGTTAAAGCAGCTTCGAGTTCGTCTACGCTTTCTTTAGCAGCACCTTCGCCGATTGCGGGATCTCCGCCTGCACCTAAGCCCTTTGTAAGTCTTTCACCGATGCCGATGAGCTTGGGAGCTTTGCAACATGCCAAGTCCTGTTTATCTGTGTTAATACCGATAAATTCAACGCCCTGAACATTATCATCAATCATTCTGTTGATGGCATTGTTTCCGGCGCCGCCGACACCGACTACAATAATACGGGCAACCACATTAAATTCGTTTGGTTTAATCTCAATAGACATAACCTGGGACATTTTTAACTCCTCCTAAACACAATATGAAATATACAATTTATAGATATATTGCTAAATTTACACACATATATTAGTATTTTACAATTTTATGTAAAATAAAGCAAGTTTTTTTAATATTTTTACTCAACAAGAATTATGCCGGGTGTGTCCTGTAATTCCGTTGTTAAAAGGGGCTCTTCTTCGGTGTCGATATTGAATACGACATTGGGATTGTCTTCCGCGTATTTCTCCATGTGAAGAATGCCTTTCCGACCCTCTAAGGAAGGCAGAATTTTGGGTAAAGTCATGAACTGTTCGTTCATGTTTGAACCGTCGCCGATATTTACTCTCACCTCGTCAAAGAAAAGAGTGATATTTTTGTTTTCGTCAAAGTAAATAGTATCTGCAACAAGATTGTTTTTATTCAGTAGTTTGGTAATGTTTAAAATCGAATTGAAAATGTCCTTATCTTCAATCGGAAGTGGCTCGTACAGCACACAGTGATCAAATGAAAGACCTGTTACAATCGGTACATTTTCAGTCTTTACCGAGGATATTTCGATAATCTTTCCGTCATTATCAAAATACATGTAATTGCCGAGGTTCTGAATACATCCTGCGGTATATTTTTCATATACATGAATCTTAACTGTATTTCTGTCAACGATATCCACATTCATCTGCTCTACAAAAGGTATGTCTTTTATGGATTTGTTGTGATATTTAATGTATACAAAAACTGTATTTCTGCAGAACTTTGAATCCAGGACCTTGTTGGTAATTTCGTCGGTTGTATAATGTGTGGAGCCTTCTACCGTTACCTTCTTGACTTTAAACCCTTCAATGAACGCAAAAATACCTATTCCGACTGCCATTACAGCGACAAACGGAATAATGAATTTGGTCAGATTGTATTTGAATATCAATCCAATCTTAGAAGTATTTATATCCGGTTTTTTTAACTTTCTTTTTTTTGCCATTACTTTCTCACTATGGACTTGCCTATGTTAAGAACGAGTCCGAGTTCAAGATACATAAATAAAATCGAACTGCCGCCCGATGAAATAAGCGGAAGCGGAATACCCGTATTCGGGAAAAGTCTCGTAACTACGCAGATATTAATGATAACCTGAAGCCCGACGTGGGCTATTACCCCGACGACAACCATCCGTTCAAACAGGTTGTCGGTATTTTGCGCAATCATGTACATTCGGAATATCAGCACGAGATACATAATTATTACAATCATACCACCGGCAAAGCCGAGTTCCTCGCAGATAAGCGCAAAAATCATATCGTTCTGAGCTTCGGGAAGCTTTTTGATTTTCTGCATACTGTTGCCGATACCCTCGCCGAGATATCCGCCCGAACCGATTGCATATAAAGCCTGATTGGTCTGGTCTGCGGATGCCGGATATTCATCGGGATAAAGCCATGCAAGAATTCTTTTTGCCTGATAGAAATTAATTTCGGACTCTTCTTTTCCATGGTATATTGCAACGATTAAAGTCAGAGCCAGAATGCCCGCAAGAAACAGAGTTCCTGTAATTGCAAGACTTTTCTTTAGATCGGGCGCTGCTACAAACATCATGATAAAGAGAATTCCAAGCATTACAATTGCCGATGACATATCTGATGAGCATTTAAAAATAAGAGCTGTAGGAATTGCAGCAAAAATTAAATAAACAACAATACCTCTTACGTGTTTTAAGCTCATTCCTGCATTATAAATCATGATCGCGAAACAGATGATAAGAAGGAATTTAGCTATTTCGGAAGGCTGGAAACTGATATTCAGTCCCGGAATTCTGATCCATCTGTAAGCACCGTTTGCCTTTAAAAGCCATCCTCCGCCGACAATAGCGGTCTTTTCACTCTCACCGCCTACATCGGCTCCGACATTTTTCATAACTGCAATAAAAAGAAACAAGCCGCATGAAACAGCATAATATATTATCGGATTGGAAAGTATTTTTGAAATAAACGGAAATACTCTTTTAAGAGCTTTATAATTTGCCGTTGCCAGAACCATCATACCCGTAACTCCGAGCACAATATAAACAACAGTTTTTATAAGCGTTCTGTCTGAACTTTTAAGAGTTAAAACATTTAATATCGTTTTACTTGCGCCTTCTTCAAATGCAAGTGCCGAATAAACGAAAACAAGACAGAAAACCGATAAGAAAATCGCGATAAAAATAATGGATATATCGATTTCTTTAGCGGAAAACAGTTTTTCTTTAGCAGTATTCTTTTTTTCTTTTATGTTTTCTCTCATATTCGTCCCGAAATAATTTATTTACTACATACCAAGCATTGCTACCAGACAAAGTATTACGGTAACAATGGTAAATACAGTTACAACCTTCTCTTCTGCCCATCCGCACTTTTCAAAGTGATGATGAATAGGAGTCATCTTAAAGATTCTTTTACCGTGTGTAATCTTAAAATAACTAACCTGCATTATTACCGATGCAACTTCCGCAACATAAACAAAAGCAATGATGATAAGGAATAATGTCAGCTTAAGTTCAATAGCACATAATGCGACAAATCCGCCTATTGCAAGTGCTCCTGTGTCGCCCATGAATATTTTTGCAGGATGTGCGTTAAAAAGAAGGAATGAAAGCAGAGCACCTGTTAAAGCTGCAATAGGATATACAAGCGCGCTTCCCTGCATTCTTGCCGCAAAGAATAAGAAAATCAGAATTACGATTGTTACTTTGGATACAAGTCCGTCAAGCCCGTCCGTAAAGTTTGCGCCGGTATCTGTACCTAAGATTGCAATGAAATTAAGCGGAAGTACCCACCATCCGATGTTAAATTCAACACCCTTTATAAAAGGTACCTTAATTGCAGGTGATATGTCCGAAAAGAAGTACAGGAAAACAATGATGCCTACCGTAAAAACAATCTGAAGGCCCATCTTCTGCCAGGGTTTTAAGCCTTCCGATTTTTTTCTTTTCACTTTAAGATAATCATCCAAGAATCCGACAAATCCGAAAAGTATCGTAATAATAGCTGGTGCAAATACTTCCTCGTGATTTTTGATTACAAACATACAGGGAATTGCAAATGCGATAAGAATCATAATTCCGCCCATTGTGGGTGTGCCGTTTTTCGCAAGATGCGATTCGGGTCCTTCTGTTCTTACCGTCTGGCCGAATTTAAGTCTTCTTAAAAGAGGCAGTCCCGCAGGCGCCAGAAGAAGCATTATTTCAAATGCTGCCAGAAACATTACGATTATTTTTGTCGTCTCACTCATTGTTTTTAATTCCTTTATTCTAATTTGCAGGCTCAATAATTTCGCCTGTCATTTCATCAGCTATATCAGTGTTATCCTCGGGAACATCCTCTTCAATAACGATATTTGATGTGTAAATACCCTTCTCCAGAAGTTCCTCGTATTCTTTCTCCGAAAGAGGCTCTGTCATGGGAATATTAAGGTACGGAAGTACCTCTGTGTATATATCTCTTGTAAGTTCGCAGGCCTGATTAACCGCACCCGAAGACTGATCGGGAATATTCGGTCTGTCGATTACAACATACATAACAAGCTGCGGATCATCTGCGGGAGCAAAGCTCATAAAAGATACAACATACTGTCCTGCCTGGTATCCGCCGACACCGGATATCTGAGCAGTACCTGTTTTACCGCCGATTCTGTATCCTGCAGGTCTGGATCTTTTACCGGTACCTTCAGATTCTTCAACAACACCGATACAGTAATCTTTAAGCTTGTCACTTGTGGATTCCGATACGGTCTGTTTTAAAATCTTGGGTTCTATATTTTTAACTATACATCCGTTCTCATCTACTATTTTGTTTACGACATGGGGCTCATAATACTGTCCGCCGTTAATAAGCGAATTGAAACCGCAGATCATCTGAATCATAGTCGCGTTAAAGCCCTGACCGAATGATGCTGTCGCAAGCTCGGTGGTATTAAGTGTTTTCTCGTTAAATACAAGGTTTTCCGCACTTACTTCACCGGTTAAATCTATGCCTGTTTTAATTCCGTAAAAGTCTTTTGTATATTCAAGGAATGTTTCTTTGCCGATTTTCTTGCCAAACTGAGTATAAGCGGGGTTACATGATTTTACGAGACACATTCTTAAATCTCCGCCGCCGCAGCCCCATCTGTGAGAACAGTGAATTGTTCTGTCGAGGATTTCAATTACACCGTTACAGGCAAAACTGTCCGAAGGAACAAGTTTGCCCGAGTCAAGTCCGATGGCTGTTGTGATTGTTTTTGCAACGGAACCGGGCTCGTATGTATCGGAAATACAGAAGTTTTTCCATACGCCGTCTCGTACATAGCCTGATAAATCATCATCAAGCTTGTCTAACTGTTCCTGGGTAAGCATTACAACATCATCCTTGCCCGTCTCTTCGTTGAGAACTTTAAAGTAAGGGGTCTGGCCTTCTTCAATGAAGATATTGCTTGATACTCCGTTTACCCAGCCCTCCTTCTTGGCAAATGTAGACATCAGTTCGTTTATCTGCTTGGTTGAATAGTATTTATCAACCGATACTTCTCTGGGATTGTTAAGATCATAAAAGGGCCAGCCTGCCATTGCAAGCACATTACCGGTATCACATTCCATAATGATAACGCCTGTGTTGTAGGAACCGGAGCGGTCTTCATAATCCATGCTTTCGTTAACTTCAACGATTTTTCTTTCAACTATTCTCTGAATCGAAGCATCGATATTAAGAACAAGCGAGTTACCGTTCTTGGCAGGCACAATCTGTCTTTCAAGATTTGTATAGTCATTGATGTAACCGAAAGATCTTCCGTTTACACCTTTTAAATCTTCTTCATAATACTGCTCGAGACCGTACATTCCGACATCACCGTCGTTTACATATCCGAGAAGGTCACATGCAAGAGTATTGTTGGGATAAATTCTGCTGTACGAATCTTCAAACTGAATGCCGTAAATGGGTTTTATGGTACTGCCCTTTTCCTTGGAAGCAGAAATAGCCTCCATAAGAGGTTTTACGGTTTCCGCATCAAGTGCGATTACTTTTCCGTTTTCATCTTTTGAAATTCTCTCGTAAGCATCTTTGGGATTGTTGTAGATAAAATCGACGATCTGCTGCTTGTCGTAACCGAGATACTGATGCAAAGCTTCGGCAGTGGATTCAATATAAGCCGAATTGCCCATCTGTTTTGAATAATCGGTTACCTGCTTGGCATCAAGAATTACGATGTACTTTTTTATGTTAGAAGCAAGAACGGTTCCTTTTGCATCATATATGCTGCCTCTTTCGCACGGAATGACAATATCAGAGGTCTGACGCTGCGAGTATACCGTTCTCTTATATTCTTCGCCTTTAAAAGTAACTATATAAGAAAGACGTATTGCAATAACAAGAAAGCTGATTATAAGTAAGAAGAATAATACGCGAATAAGAGCAACCTGCTGGTTACTCTTATTATCTTTATCTCCGTATTTTTCAAACTTTCCGAAACCCAACATTCCAATGGCGCTTTTGCCCATGAACGGAAGCGTCTCGCGAATGTATTGTTTTATATAACTTTTCAGATCTTCCATGTTTTATTCCTAATTGATTACGGAAAGAACTTTTACATAGTCATTAGCATAATTCTCTGTGTAGGTTACTATCTGGCCTTCCGATGCGTAGTGCATTCCTAATTTTTCGATTGCAACTTTTCTGATCTCTTCATTGTCGATGGAATTGTTGATTGCAGCTAAATCTGCATCGTTGTTTTTCTTTAATGTCTCATACTGTGACTGAAGAGATGCGATTTTATCTACCGAAGTAGATAAATTACCCTGCAGACTAATATACATCAAAATTGACCCTATGAAAAGACCAATACACAAAATATAGAATAAAGACATGAGTAATTTGCCCGATATGTTGTGTTTTTTGATTTCCTTGGGCAGAATTTCAAGATTTCTTTTAACTTTCTCCTTGGGCTGTGTTTTTACTGCCAGATTGGAGTTTGTATATACGGTTGTGTTTCTTCTTTTTAATCCCTTGAATTCCAAACTTTGTTCCATTCCCTTTTCCCTCGTTTACTTAAATTTTTTCAAATATTCTAAGTTTAGCCGACTGGCTTCTTGAGTTTTCTTCAAGTTCTTCTTCCGATGCAGTAATCGGTTTTCTCGTAATTACTTTTCCTTTAGGTATTCTTCCGCATGTACATACCGGAAAACTCGGCGGGCATATACAAGGGTTCTCGTTCGTTTTGAAATTGTTTTTCACCGCTCTGTCTTCAAGCGAATGAAATGTTATGATACATAGCCTTCCGTTTTCCTTCAAACAGTCAATCATGTCATCCAGTGTATTCTCAAGTACCTCAAGTTCTCTGTTACACTCTATTCTGATTGCCTGAAATGTTCTCTTTGAAGGATGTCCGCCTTTTTCTCTCATCTTGGCGGGTATTGCTGCTTTTATGATTTCGTTAAGTTCGAATGTCGTTTTAATCGG
>JAEEOJ010000101.1 GCA_016284175.1 Lachnospiraceae bacterium
TCGGTCAGAATTCAGGGGATGAATCGTCAGCATCATATTTCTCTTCGTGATGAATTTGATGAGCGCGACTGTGACGGTACGAAATATATCGTCGTTTTGGATGAAGGATATCCTGTCGCCACTTGCAGATTTTATGAGGTTGAAAAAGACAGCGTAGTGCTCGGTCGTGTTGTGGTACTTCCGGAATACCGCGGCAGGCAGATCGGAGCATTGGTTGTTACCGAAGCTGAGAAGTGGATTAAAGAACTCGGTTACAGTAAGGTAATCGTTGACAGCCGTCTGGTTGCCATCGGATTTTATGAGAAACTGGGTTACACAAAAGAAGCCGAAGATGTCATTCAGAGCGGAACATTTGAATGCATCAAAATGATTAAAAATTTTTAGTTGGAAGTGAGATTTTTAAAAAATGAAGAGTTTGAGAACCAGAATGACAATTATGATTGTTCTGCTCGTCTTGGGCAGTTCCGTCTTCTTGTCTTTTATCAGTTACCAGAGAGCAAGGAAAAGTCTGGTAGCACAGCTCGAGGATAATTATGGAGTAGCTGCTCAAAAATACGCGCTTGAACTTACTTCGTGGATTAATACCAACGCAACAATCATCGATACAATGGCTGCGGAGATAGCCGTAAACGACATCACGCTCGAAGACTATGATGCGTTTCACAGTTACCTAAAACACAGCAACGAACTTTTAAATAAAAACGGATATGTTTATGATGTTTATTTTACATATCCGAATAATACTATGGTCTGCGCATCGGACTTTATCGCTGACGGAACGGTTGACTTCGTGCATGAAAGAGAGTGGTACACAACATCCGCATTAACCGGCGAGACGTTTTTCTCCACGCCCTACCTTGACTCCGATACGCAGCGCTCCGTTATCACGATTTCCAAAGCGGTTTACAAGGACGATCAATTACTCGGCGTTCTTGCTGCGGATATTTTCGTAGATGTTTTGGTGGATATGATTGAAGACGCAAATGTCGCTGAAGACAGCTATGCGTTCCTGATAGACCAGAATATGAGAATGGTTGTTCACCCGAACGATGCATACGATTACGAGGACTATCCCTTAACCGTTATGGGCGTTGAGGGTTCACCTTACGGACCGCTTATCGAAGCTATTCATACAGGCTCCGATGAAATGGTTTATGTCACAGACTACGACGGTGTGAAAAGAGGTATCGTTTATTCAAGGATGACCAACACCGGCTGGTATGTATGTATCGCAACGAGCAAGAATGAAGTCGAAGAAGGTGTAGTAAACCTCGTGCTCGGTTTTATCATCGCAACGGTTATTTCAATCGTCATCAGTGTCGCAGTAGCGATTGTTCTTGCGAGAGTTCTCGACAGACTCAATAAGCAGGAGCAGGAATACAAACAGCAGATGCTCCGCCTCGAAAAACAGGCGGCAGACGAAGCAAGTGAAGCCAAGAGCCGTTTCCTTGCAGATATGTCTCACGAAATTCGTACGCCGATTAATGCCATCATCGGTATGAACGAAATGATTATCCGCGAGACTGATAATAAGGACATCCTTGGCTATTCACAGAACATCAAGCAGTCCGGTCATAATTTACTTCAGCTCATTAACGGTATCCTCGATTTTTCAAAGATCGAAGACGGAAAAATGGAAATCGTACCCGTGCGCTACAGTGTGAGCTCACAGATTGCATATTTGATAAATTCAATTTCCGACAGGGCAAATTCGAAGAAGTTAGAGTTTAACGTTTCGGTTGACAGAAACATCCCTTCGGAACTTTACGGCGACGATACGCGTATCAATCAGGTCATCATCAATCTTCTGACCAACGCCGTTAAATACACGAAAAAGGGCTCGGTTGATTTTACGATCAGAGAGCTTGAGAGAAAAGACGGAAATATTAAACTTTATTTCGAAGTTAAAGATACAGGCATCGGCATAAAAGAAACCGACATGGAAAAACTCTTCGAATCCTTTGAGAGACTTGATGTGGTTAAGAACCGTAACATCGAAGGCACCGGCCTCGGTATGACCATTACGGTTAAGCTGCTCGAACTCATGGATTCAGAACTTAAGGTTGAATCGGTGTACGGTGAGGGAAGCACGTTCTCGTTTGACTTATGGCAGAAGATTGAGAATGAAGAGCCTCTCGGAGATTACAGAGAAGCGATTAACAAGCCTCAGGAGACCGAAGCATACAAAGAGTCCTTCCGCGCTCCCGACGCACGCATTCTCGTAGTTGATGATACGAAGATGAACCTGCTTGTAGTCGAAAACCTTTTAAAGAAAACAGGAATTAAAATCGATACCGCATTAAACGGCCCCGACTCCGTCGAGCTTGCAAAGAACAATGCGTACGATGTAATCCTTATGGACCAGCGTATGCCGGGCATGGACGGTACCGAAGCCATGAATGAGATTAAAAATCTCGACAATAAACTTAATGTTAATACACCCGTTATCTGCCTTACCGCCGACGTTGTCAGAGGCGCGAAGGAAAGATATCTTCAGATGGGCTTTAACGATTATCTGACCAAACCCATCGACAGCGCTAAGCTTGAAAAGATGTTGATCGAATATCTTCCTGCGGATAAGACGGAGATTGTTGAAAAAGACGCAAAGAGTGAGAGCGCAGAAGAGAGCGAGAGCGAACTTAAAAAAGCTCTTAAAAGAAACGGCGTAGACGTTAATATCGGCATTGCTTTCACCGGAGACGATGAAGATATGTATATGTCTCTTTTAGGAGAGTATGCTGCGGAAGAGGCTGAAAAGTCTGCGAACATAAAAGAATGTTACCGCACAAAGGACTGGAAGAATTACGGAGTGTATGTGCATTCGCTTAAGAGTACTTCGAAGATGATCGGTGCTTCCGCACTGGCAGAAATTGCCGCAGAGAGCGAGGCTGCATCAAACGTTCAGGATACGCTTGTGATTGACAGCAATCACGACAGGATGATGGAAATGTATTCCGTACTCGCTGACGTAATCAGAGAAAACATCGGCAGCGATACCGTTTCCGTTTCACAAAATGATGACGAAATACTGGAGTTTTTACCCGAAGAATGAATAAGACCTTATCAGGAATAGTTTCATACATATCAATCATAATCGGAGCCCTGCTTGCGAGTTTTTCCGTTGCGTGCATCTTACTTCCTAACGATGCAATCGACTACGGTACCGCAGGTATTTCGATTATCATCAGCAAACTGACAGGCTTTAACCTTTCAGTCTGCGTCGCTTTGATTTTTGCACCGTTCGTAATCGCGGGAGCATTTTTCCTCGGTGTGAAATTTACTCTTAAGGCAATCACGGGCTCGCTTGCATATACTTTGGGGCTTGCGTTTTTTGAGCATATTCCTTTTGAACTTAATACCGAACACTTCCTTGCTGTTGCATTCGGCGGAGCTGTTTTAGGATTCGGGCTTTCAATCATTCTTCGTAGCGGCGGATGTATCGACGGTTCGGAAATTTTAGCCAACATCATTCTTAAAAAGATTACCGACAAGACCGGCAAGAACTACAGTATGATGCCTATTCTGATTGCATTTAACTCGATAGTTTATCTGGCTGTGTTTATTTTAATCGACAGAAATGCAGCGCTTTTAAGCCTTTTGGTATACGTTGTGGCTTCTCTCGTGATTGACCGTTACACAGATCATTTCGAAGCCATCAAACAGGTTACGATTATTACGAAGGACGAAGATCTGCTTATCAATGCGATTAAGGAAGACCTTAACAAGACCTGTACAATCATCGAATCCAAGGGTGCGATTGCGGGCGATAACAAAACGCTTATCTGCTACGTTAACTACTTCGAACTGCAGAAACTTCGTGACATTATTCAGAAGAACAAAGGTACTTTCAGTACAGTTCAGACAATAGACGAAATCATAAGATAATTTACTAAAAAGAGGATTGCTGCGTGTTTAAAAACAGTCTTTCAACAAAAATCTTAATAATGGTGGAGGTTATTCTTTTAATCTCCAGTTCTTTGTTCTGCACGGTTTCAATTTCCAGAGCAAGATCCAGTATCAGAAAATCCATTCAGCAGAGAATGCTTGATATCGCCAACTGCGCCGCCGCATCGGTTAACGGTGATGTTTTAAAACTTTTATCGGCAGACAATGTCGGAGGGGAAGAATCGCAGGAAGTATATAAGACGCTTGCGGTATTCAGAGATAACGTAGAACTGACATACGTTTACTGTATCAAGCAGGAAAGCGAAATGCATTATATCTTTACACTCGACTTAGACCCCTTAACTCCCGCACAATACGGTGAAGAGGTTGAATATACGCTTGCACTCGATAGCGCGGGCCACGGTACGGCAGCAGTCGACGAAGTTCCCTATACGGATAAATGGGGCGAGTTCTATTCCGCGTACAGTCCCGTGTTTGATTCAGACGGTAATGTTGCAGGTGTTGTAGCGGTTGACTTTGCAGTGGACTGGTTCGAAGATCAGCTCTCCGCACAGACACGTTCAACGATTTCAAGTTACCTGATTATTTTGATTTTCTCTCTTCTGGTAGGTGGTATTTTAGCACTTCTTACCGTTCGTCCATACGTGCGTCAGCAGGGTGAACTTTTGGAAGAGAAGGTCAGAGCAGAGAGTGCAAACCACGCAAAGAGTGATTTCCTTGCAAATATGTCTCACGAAATCAGAACGCCTATCAATGCAGTGCTCGGTATGAACGAAATGATTCTTCGTGAGGACCGTCGTGCTCTCAAAGCAGAAAAAGAAATTGATTCCGAGATTGCAAAAGATGCTCTTAAAAACATCGGCGTTTATGCTGCGGATGTAGAAAATGCGGGTCACAATCTTTTAGCACTCGTAAATGATATTTTAGACTTCTCCAAGATTGAGGCAGGCCGTCTTGATCTCGTTGAAGCGCCTTACAAACTCACATCGATTTTAAATAATTTAAGCAACATGGTGCTTTTCAAAGCACAGGATAAGGGTCTTAGTTTTATCATTGATGTCGACGAGACTCTGCCCAACGAACTTCTCGGCGATGAAATGCGAGTAAAACAGATACTCACGAATATCTTAAACAACGCCGTTAAATACACCGAAAAAGGTCACGTTAAACTTTCCCTTAAGGGCGAGAAACAAAGCGAAGAAAAGATTCTTTTAACAGTTGAAGTCGAAGACACCGGTATCGGTATCAAGGAAGAAGACCGTGCGAAATTATTCACACAGTTCCAGCGTCTTGAAATGGAGAGAAACTCTACCGTTGAAGGTACGGGCTTAGGGCTTGTAATTACGCAGCGTCTTTTGGAAATGATGGGCGGTAATATTTCCGTTCAGAGTGAATACGGCAAAGGTTCTACTTTTACGGTTTGTATTCCTCAGAAGGTTGTAAGTGAGAATGCTGTCGGAGATTTCCAGGCGCGCTTTAAAGCAAACGTTATCGAAGCGAAGACTTACAGAGAATCCTTCCGTGCGCCTTCGGCTCATATCCTGATTGTAGACGATACAAGAATCAACTTAACCGTTGCGGTTAACTTACTTAAGAATACAGGCATGCAGATTGATACCGCTACAGGCGGCGCTAAGGCCGTTAACATGGCTGAAAAGACTGCATACGATATAATTCTCATGGACCAGCGTATGCCTGAAATGGACGGCACAGAAGCGCTTCACCGCATACGTGCGACCGAGGGTGGTCAGAGCAGCCTCGCACCCGTTATCTGCCTTACCGCAGATGCAGTTGTGGGCGCCAAAGAAAGATATTTGTCAGAGGGCTTTTCGGATTATCTTACCAAGCCCATCGACAGCTACGAACTTGAAAAGATGCTCATGAAACATCTGCCTAAAGAAAAGGTCGAACTGGTTAGTGACGAGAACGATAAAGCTCAGGCAGAGCCCGTAAAAGAAGGAGATTTCTCTGCACTTACAAATGCAGGCATAGATACAAAGACAGGTCTTAAATACTGTCAGAATGAAGAAAGTTTTTACCGTACCGTTTTAGCAGAATTTGCGGAAGTATCCAATGAGAAGAGCGCAGATCTTCAGAAAGCGTTCGATGCGAAGGACTGGAAGAATTACGAAGTACATGTTCACTCGCTTAAGAGCACTTCCAAGATGATCGGTGCAAAAGATTTATCCACGCTTGCAGCATCACTTGAAGCCGCTGCGGTATCCGAGGATGCAGGCGCAATCGAAGCAAACCATGACGGTATGATGAAAAAATATAAAAACATTACCGAGGCAATAGGAGCGGTAATTCCCGCAGAGTCGGTTAAAACAGATGAAACCGATGCTGCGAAAAGAGCATTAGAGGAAGAAGGAATCATGGAATTCCTGCCGGAAGAAAATTAATTTTAGTAGCACAGGACTTAGAATTTTTTACTTACAAGAGAGGCTATTATGAACGTGTTTGTGGGGAAAACAGTTTATCCGGGAGCAGCTGTCGGCAAAGCAGCGATAGCATCATATGTAAAATGTAAGCACGACGGACTGTATGATGCGAGTGCACAAAAGGAGAGATATTTCAAAGCGAAGGGTCTTGTTAAAAAAGATCTGGTTTCTCTTTGTGCAAATGAATTTAGTAATGATGTTTACGACATCATCAAATCTTATATTTTAATCCTCGAAGACGAGGAATATGATTCGTTTGTTTCAACCATACTCGAGGTTGAAAGATCAAGCGCAGAATGTGCTGTCAAAAAAGCATCGGAACATTTTGCAGCTCAGCTTAAAAAAAGCGGTGACGAATACATTAAAGGCCGTGTAAGTGATGTGTACGATTTATCGGACAGAATAAGAACGACCTTAAAAGAAATATCCGAACCCGAGAGCGTGCAAAAAGAAGAAGGACCTGTTATCTTAGTTTCGGAATACATGTCTGTTACAGAGATTATTAAGCGCGGTAAAGAAAACATCGCAGGCCTTATTTCTACCAAGAATACATTGCATTCACATGCATCAATTGTTGCCCGCTCGCTTGGAATACCTGCGATTATTGTGAATGAGATAGAAGATATTTCAACGCTCGAAGGCAGCAGTATTTTAATTGACGGTTATGAAGGAAAGGTTTACATCAATCCTGATGAAGAAACCATAAAAGAAAAGCTTAGCCAATCTGCAGAGGCAGTTAGTTACGATGCAGATATAAAAGTCTATGCAAACGTTCAAAGCGCTGAAGACGTTGCAGAAGCTATTAAAAACGGCGCTGACGGAATTGGTCTTTTCAGAACGGAATTTATTTATCTTGGTAAGGATAATTTCCCTACTGAAGAAGATCAGTTTGAGATATATAAAGCCGCAGCAATAAACGCAGCAGGCAAAGACATTGTTTTACGAACCGCCGATTTGGGCGACGACAAAACACCTGCGTATTTAGAGACGAACGGGCTTCGAGCAATTAAGTTATGTTTGTCGATGCCTGATATGTTTAAAACGCAGTTAAGGGCTCTTTTACGAGCTTCTAATTACGGAAATATTTCAATCATGTTTCCGATGATTTCATCGATGGATGAAGTAGCGGAAGTAAAGAAAATATTAGACGAAGTAAAAGCCGGGTTAAGGGATAAAAACATTGCATTTAATGACAGTATAAAGACTGGTGCAATGATAGAAACTCCTGCCGCAGTAGAGATTTCTGATACGCTCGCAAAAGAGTTTGATTTCTTCTCCGTAGGAAGCAATGACTTAACGCAGTTTACGCTCGGAGTTGACAGACTAAACAGCGAAGAAGAAAAGTTTTACAACCAGAAAGACCCTAAGGTTATAGAGCTGATTAAAACAACTGTAAACGCTGCCCATAGAGCGGGAATTACGGTTGGTATATGTGGTGAACTCGCATCGGATGTATCTTTTATGAGGGAATTAAAAGAAATCGGATTTGATTATATTTCAGTGTCCGTTCCGGTGCTTGAGCGAATAAAGTGTAAATAATTTTAAGGAGGAATTCATATATGGAACCCATTCAAAGCATTGATGCAGAGGACGATCAGTTTGCGTATCGTTACGATACTCAGCTTCTGATTGACAGAAGAGACAAGGATCTCGATGAGGATGAAATTTCGGATTACATCACAGCACATTTCGAAGGCAATTCTCTTATTGCCGCAGGTGACGAAGACCTGATTAAAATCCATTTTCATACAAACGAGCCCTGGAAAGTACTTGAGTACTGCAACACAGTCGGCGAGATTTACGACATCGTTGTTGAAGACATGATACGTCAGTCCAACGGACTTCAGGGATAGTTCTTTTTAGAGATTAAAGGGGTAATTACTTTTATTAGGGGATAGAAGGAATGAAAAAATACCGTTTTCTTTTATGGATAGCAATTGCGGTTGTACTGATTTTTCTTGCAACGAGCAAGGCTGTTCTATATACGGCCGACATGTATATCACGGATCATCTTTATGCGCATTATGACGGTCCCGAGCCCAATATATATGTAATCGGTATAGACGAAGAAACAATCAGCGAATACGGTAATCTCACACTTTGGTCAAGAGATAAGATTGCGGATCTCATTAATCTGCTTTACGAGGACGAGGAAAATGCTCCCGCAGTTGTTGCGCTGGATATCATGTTCGTCGGTGATTTCAACGAAGAGGATGATGCGAAACTCGTCGAAGCCTGTAAGGGAAGAAATGTTGTCGTTGCCACTAATGTTGTAAAACGTGGTGAGCTCGAAGAAGAAAACGGTAAGAAATATTTTAACAAAAATCATATTTACGATATCGAAATGCCTTATGATGCATTAAGAAACGTAGTAACCAGCGGCTTTACAAATCCTGATATTGCTCCGGACGGATATGTTCGTTATGCAAAAAATACGATTAACGTGCCTTTGGCATTGCAGGATAAAGCCGGCAAAACTCAGGACAGTTTTGCATACAGTATTTACAAAAAATATATGGAAGAGACAGGCGGTACACCGGTTGCGCCCGATACCGACAGTCTTTTCCAGTTCATGTATGCCGGAACATCGGGAGAGTATTCTCAGTCGTCGCTTGTGAAGGTTCTTGACGGTATGGTGAAAAAGGAAGCTTTTAAAGATGCCATCGTAATCGTCGGCGCATATGCTCCGGGTACTCAGGATTCGTATCAGGCTACATCCGACCGTGATACGCCTATGTACGGTTGTGAAATTCATGCGAATATTGTTCAGGCCTATATGAACGGCAGAACAATGATTTTGGCAAACAAGTATCTGATGGCTGCCATCACTTCGCTTATCTTTGTATTGTTCATACTTCTTTTCAGAAAGAAAGTACTTTATATTACGATACCTGTTTCATTTGTTATAGCAGGCGCTTATGCACTGACAGGAAGAATTTTATCCGGCAACGGAATCTGTATACCGTGCATTTATCTTTTCGTTTCGCTGGCTTTGGCGGATCTTTATTTCATATTCGAAAAATACATTCTCGAACTATTGGAAAACTTAAGATACCAGGAAGAAATCAAAGAACAGATGTGGTCCTTCACAGAGGCTATGGCAACCGCGATCGATGAAAGAACACCTTACAATGCTTCACATACAAGAAATGTGGCAAAGTACAGCGGTATGATTGCGGATTATATCAATAAGCTTCACGAGGCAGGCGAGGAAGAAGAAGTATTCTCGACACAGCGAAGAGAGCAGCTTGTCATGGGTGCGCTTTTGCACGATATCGGCAAGTTAGCGATTCCGCTCGAAGTCATGAACAAAGAGACCAGACTCGACGGAAGAGAAAAAGGTATTGAAGACAGACTCAATACTTTCAGACTTAAAAAGAAAATAGAAGAGCTCGAAGGAAAGATTGACGAGGCTGCTTATAACGACTTTGACGCGAAGGTTAAGGAGTCCGTTGAAATAATAAACAAGGTCAACGGAATGGGCTTTGTCAATGATGAAGTAAGAGCGGAATTAAATAAAGTTTTAGACTACGAATACGAAGATGCTGACGGTAATAAAGAACCGTTCTTTACCGACGAGGAAAAAGAATGCTTACATGTGGTTAAGGGTACTCTTACCGACGAAGAACGAAAAGTTATGCAGAGCCATGTAGAAATTACCGGCAGAATTCTTGATAAGGTTCACTTTAACAAATACTTTGCGGAATCACCTGTCTTAGCTGTTAAGCACCACGAATGTTTAAACGGTAAAGGCTATCCTAAAGGCCTTACAGCAGACGATTTAAATACAGATGCTCGTATCATCGCCGTTGCGGATATTTATGATGCCCTTGTAGCCGACGACAGACCTTACAAGAGACCTATTCCGCGTGAGAAGGCCTTTGATATCCTGCGCGGTATGGCCAAGGACGGAAATATCGACGGCAAGCTCGTAGAATACTTGTATAAAGCTACCGAGGAAGTTTAATTTGCTGTAGTAGTGCAATAAAGTGCACTTAATTCGAGACAATAGAGATTTTTTAGCCTGAAAAAATATCCTATCATAGTATCATGGATAGAAAATTCTCTTCATATCCATACTGTGTGAAAGAGGAATTTTTTTAGGAGGATGAAAATATGAAAAAAAGTTTGTACATTTCTTTAATCGGAATTGTCGGATTAAGCCTTGCAGGATGTGTACCAAATGTAAATACTGCAACTAAGGAAGAAGCTCCCACAGCTCAGGTTGAAACTGTTGCGGAAGCTCCGGCAGAAACAAAAACAACCGAAACTGAAAGTACATCTGAAGAACCGGTTGAAGAGGTTACCACAGAAGAAACCGGAGATTATGAATCAATTGAAATCAGTGAGAAATATTTCCCCGATGAAGCGCTGAGATTAGCTATAAGCGATCAATTTGATGAAGACGAAGACGGTGTTCTTTCTTCTGAAGAGATTGAAGATGCTCAAGAGCTTGTATTATCCGGCAATTATAATGGTCCGTCCGAATACGGAACCTGCGAATCACTTGAAGGAATAGAGTATCTTCCAAACCTTGTAAGTATGCGTGTTTCGTTCAATGAAATCAGTGAATTGGATTTAAGCAAAAATACAAAGCTTACAAATCTGGTTATTGGTTATTCTAAACTGACTAAGCTGGATGCATCCGTATGTCCCGAACTGGATTATTTGAATTGCGAAGGAAATGAGGAACTGACTTCGATTATACTTGATAACCCGAATCTTACTTCTTTATCATGTTCAAAATGCAATATAACGGAACTTGATTTAAGCAAATGTCCGAACCTTGATTCTATTCGCTGCTACTACAATCAGCTGACAGAACTTGATTTAAGCAAGAACGGGGAACTTACGCTTGCATATATTCGAAGCAATCCGCTTACCGAAATTGATGTCAGCAAAAACCTCAAACTTGAAGATCTCAGTATTGATGATACGCTTATTGAAACAATTGATTTAAGTGCAAATGAAAACTTAAGAAGATTAACCTGCGGATGGAGCAGTATGAAATCTCTGGATTTGTCTAACAATCCCAAACTTGAAGATTTGCAGATAGATGAAAGTAAGATTGAAACAATCGACGTAAGCAACAATCCGGAACTTAATTGTTTCTCATGCCAGGGCGGTAAGATCAGTAAACTTGATTTAACCAACAATCCTAAAATGCAGTATCTTGATATTCAGTTTTTACCTCTTAAGGAACTTGATTTAAGCAACTGTGAAAAATTGGTTTATCTTATAGAGAACGGCGATAAGTCTGACATCAGCGACAGACAGTCATGGAATAACGCTGAAGGCGATGAAGAAGCTCAGCTTCAGGTTCCGCTTAACTGCAAACTGATTTATTAATCATAAAAGAAATACCTTTAATCCAATTATAAGGAGGGTTTGCCATGGGAAACATTATGATGAAATTTCTTGAGGAAATGGGCGATGCGCTCAGTACTGACAGAAAGCTTACTTCCTGTGACAGAGACATGCAGCTTTTCAATGAAATACAGAAAAAGCGTTTAAGAAGCAAAGGTCTTGAGCTTGATTATGATTTTATGGGAAGAGGCTTTCATGAAGAAGGTCAGGAACATGCCAATGAATGGAAGGACGGCCATTACGTTGCAAAAATCTGGTCGGCTTCAAGCTATTATACCCGCATTCTTAAAAGAAATAATAAAGTCCTTAAAAAACATAAACAGACCGTCAGTGTCTGGGCAATGGTTCTCGATTATTTAAACGGCGAACGTATCGACGACGATATCTGTGTATGTCCTAACTGCGGCAATCCCGCGAAGGTAAGCGAACTCACTGAAGGCTGTCCTTACTGCGGTACGATGTTTAAAACAGAAGAACTTTATCCGAAGGTAATCAATTACAATATTGTCTACGATCCTTCGAGAAAGCCCAAGGAATTCTGGAAACCGACACTTATATTCACAGGTATTTTCACAGCGTGTATATGGCTTTCGATACCGGTTGTTGCAATCGTTGTAACGGCAATTATGGTTCTTGTCTGCGTACTGCTTGGAACAATAGGAAATGTTCCCGTAGAAAATATGATGAATATAGTGAAGGGCGGTCTTGGAATCGCAGTTGGCTACGGTGCATTTGTATTCTTCCCCGCACCCTTTATCGGATATGTGCTTGCACTGATTCCCACGCTTGTAAGACTCGGAAGAGAAGGCGCAAGATCCGCAGCGCTTCTGGCAACTTTCAACTCTCATAAAATGTTCGAAGAGGAAATGAAAAAATACGGCCAGGAATACATGGATAATCATTTCATGTCACAGACCGTATCAAAGGTAAAAGCGGCTATCTACAGTGAAAATCCCGACGACCTTCCTTTCTATGAAGGTGCACCACTTCCTCAGGAAACAAAGGATATTGTGGATGTATTCTTCAGAGGAGCCGTTGATTATAAAAAGGTGGAAGTAGTAGACAATATCGCTCACGTAGACCTCGATGTTTATACTGAAGTCCTTTCTGAGAATAAAGGCAAAGCCAAGAACCAGGACAGAATTTTCCATGTAAGAATGAAGAAGAATGTAAACAACAGAACGGCGCTTGATTTCTCGGTTTCAAAATTCATGTGTCCGACCTGCGGCAAGAGCTTCGATGCTTACAAGAATAAAAGATGCCCGAGCTGTAACAATGTTTACAAAGTGGAAGATGCGGACTGGGTAATCGAATCTATAAAATAATTTGTGCCAGGCACGCTGCGCGAGCCAGGCACAAATATAAAACGGTGTCTGGCTCGCTTTAGCGTGCCTGACACCGTTCTTCATTTAAGAGATATAATTCTTCGCCTGTCGGTCAAACATTTCACGATATCTGCCGTTTAACTGCATCAGTTCTTCGTGGCTGCCCTGCTCAATGATTGAGCCGTGCTCAAACAGATAAATTCTGTCAGCCATTCTGGTGGTCGAAAGACGATGCGAGATAAAGATAACCGTATCGTTCTGCGCGTGATCGATGAGGTTCTTGTTAAGCTTGTATTCCGATACCGGATCAAGTGCGGATGAAGGTTCGTCTAAGATTGAAATTGCTCTGTCCTCGTCGTTTAAGAAGACTCTTGAGATTGCAATCTTCTGACTTTCACCGCCTGAAAGGTTCACGCCTTCATCGGAAAACTCTCTCGTAAGATTAGTGAAAATTCCGTCCGGAAGTTTGGAGAGTTTCTTTGAAAAGTCCGCTTTCTTAAGTGCGGCGATTACGTCCTTTTCATCCTCTTTGCTGTACTGTCTTAAAAGTACGTTTTCCGCAAGTGTTGCTGCGTAAATATTGTAGTCCTGGAAAACCGCACTTATCTTTTTACGATATGCCTTCGTATTGTATTCCCTGATGTCGTGACCGTTGTATTCAATGCTTCCGTCCGTTACGTCGTAGAGACGCATAAGGAGTTTAACGAATGTAGTTTTGCCTGCGCCGTTTTCGCCTACGATTGCAATCTTTTCTCCGGGTTTAATCTCTATTGAGATATCTTTAAGCGTATCCTTTTCGGTGTTAGGATAGCGGAAGCTTACGTTTGTTAATTTAAGTGAGCCTGCTTCCTTATCCGGCGTAAGACCGTCAGCTACTTCGATGATTGGTTCGTAGTCTAAAAGCTTTCTGAACTTCTCCGCATACTGTCCGATGATCTGGAAATCAACGAGACAGTAGTTGATTTCGTTTAAGTTGCTTCTTACATAGTTTGCAGCATTGTTGGCCGATGCAACTTCGCCGAGTGCAATTTTACGAAGCACAAGTGCAAGGTAACCTAAGTACGCAGGTACAGCGAAGAATGAAAGCACCGTAAATACCGTTATCCAGTTTAAAAGAGATATCCATGTTAAAGAAGGTGTGTACTTTCTGCCCGCAGCGCTTGCAGCGTCGAGTGCCTCGTCAAACTGAAGCCTTAACGGTTCTTTTACGTTTGTTAATTTGATTTCCTTCGCATATTCCGGCTGATAGAAAACTCTCTTTGAATATTCAGCCTTTCTTAAGTGCTTTCTGAATTCAAGCCACCATGTGTATTCGATTTCCTCCATCTTAAATCTCGTGATGAGATTGACTATAAATCCGACGATGGGGAATACCGCAAGGAACGGATTGATGGTAATGATTAATGCGGCTGCAACCAAGAGTGCGATGGCTCCGCCGAAAATCTTACTGGAGATTACTACAGCGCCTTCTATCATATGGTCCGCATTGTTCGCAACGAATACATATGTGTCGTAGTAGTCAGGATTGTCGTAATAAATTAAATCCATCTTACTGTTTTTCTCGATTAAGTCTCTCTGGATTTTGCCGTCGAGTTTTATGATTTTGGCCTTCGCCCATTCTTCGAGTAACTGGCTTATCCACTCGATGCAGACCACGAGAGCAAGCGAGATTAAAAGGATGATTACGATATCGCCGAAGTCCGATTTGCCCATCAGGCCGTCGATAATCATCTTTAAAATGAATGTTCCGTTAAGCGCGAGCGCACTCTTTAAGATAACATTCATCAGGAATATTTTAACGATTAAAGGTTTGTCGTACTTGGCAGCATACTTAATCATAAATGCCGTGTTGCTGATTAATCGTTTAATTGAGATTTTGTCTTCTTTGTTTTTAGCCATAAAACGCCTCAGCTCCTTTCAGCATTTCTTCAGGCAGACTTTCCTGATAGTTCTCGGCCTGGAGCGTGAACATCTCATGATAGTACTTATTAAGTGCTATCAGTTCTTCATGTGTTCCGCTTTCAACTACTTCGCCGTCTTTCATTAAGTAGATTTTATCTGCCATTCTCGCAGAGGAAAGTCTGTGTGAAATAAAGATCACACCGCGTCCCTCGGAGAGTTTCATCATATTGTTGTACATGTTGTATTCGGCTAACGGATCGAGAGCACTTGAAGGCTCATCGAGGATAACCATGTCGGGCTTTGCAGCAAAGACTCTGGCGATTGCAATCTTCTGTGCCTGACCGCCCGAAGGAACGAAGCCTTCTTCGTCAAATTCGCGGCTTACAACTGTATCCAGTCCTTTTATAAGGCCGGGGTGATTAACTTCAAACTGAGCGCTAATAAGGGCCTTCTCAGCCTTCTTATAATCTTCCTCACCCTCAGGTCTTCTCATAAGTACGTTTTCTATAAGCGGCATTGCAAATACCTGCAAATCCTGGAATACCGTACCGAATCTTTTTCTGTATGATTCGCCGTCGATTTCCTCGATGTTAATTCCGTTTACGAGAATCTTTCCGGTCTGAATTTCATAAAGGCCCATTAATAATTTTATGAGCGTTGTTTTGCCTGCGCCGTTGTAGCCTACGATTGCAAGCTTGTCGCCCTTATTCCATTTAAAGCTTATGTTCTTAAGCGTTTCGCTCTTTGCGCCGGGATAGGTAAATGAAACGTTCTGAAGCTCGATGGAGTTAATCTCATCGATAACTGTTTTCTGCTCTGTTTCTTTTATGGGGCGTTCAAGGAACTCTTCAAGGTTCTTAAAGAGTCGGCTTTCGTTGCTTAAGAATATTCTGTTTTCAACCGCCTGCTTAAGCTGGTTGGTCGAGAATGCCATAGCGGTAATCATTGCAACGTAGCTTGAAATATCGGTCGCATGGCCGAATTTAACTCTGACAACAACGTAAAAGTAAGCGATGATACCTGCGAAGATTGAATAGCTTCCTTTCATGATGAATGAAAAGAGTGCGGATTTCATGCGGTATTTCATCGATACCTTTTCCATCGTATCTACAGCTGCTTCCTGCTTATCAAGCATGATTGAGTTGATGTCAAAGAGACGCACTTCCGCAGCGTATTTCTTTTCATAGTAAACACGCTTAACGTACTCAGCGGTTCGCTTATCTCTTGTGATGGCGTTTTCCCTGTCGAAATTGCATTTGCCGTTTTTGTTACCGAAGTAAAGGCTTACAAACATCGGAACTATCATGAATACGAGCAGTACAGGGTCGACCATTACAATAATTACAAGCGATGCGATTGTGGAGACGACGTTACCGAAATAGACACCGAATTTAATCGCAAGGTCAATCGATGAGTCTACAACGCGATCCAAAGCTCTCGTGTATTTATCATAAAACTCGGGCGTTTCATAATCTTTTAATTCGAGCGAATCCGACAGATCCATTACGCGGTGGAAGATGTATCTGTAGACCTCGGGCGTTTTTACCTTTCTGTACGCCTCGTACCAGCCGCATGTAAAGTGTACGCATACGTGGAGGCAGCAGGCGATGATTAAGAACCAGAAAAGCTTCTTGTATTCGATATTTCTTTCGATACAGTTGAAAATAAACTTCGTCAAATATACGAAGAAGAATACATAGAATATCTGCTCAATCGAGTTTTTGAATATAGAAAAAACAAGAAGCAGTTTGTCGGCTTCCCATACGAGTTTTAATGCATATGCAGTTTGTTTAAAGGTATTGTCCTTTTTAGTCTTCTTTTCGTCCATGTCAAAATACCCTAAATTAGTAATGAATAAGCGCTATTATATATAAATTTTGTATATTAAGTCAACAAAAAAATATGCCGATTTAATATTCGGTGGTAAAATAATACTGAGGGTATAATTTTGGAGGAGAGAATATGTTTACGTGGAACTTTCAGTACGTTTCCAGAGTGAAACTTGCAGAAACGCTTAATCAGATTCGAATTAATGATGAAAAAGGCGATGTACTGGTCAGAATTCATACGGCCATTCATAAAAAAGATGAGGCTGTCGACCTCGCCAGATTCATAAAACATATAGTACCCAAGGCTAAAATAATCGGAACCAGTACTTCCGGTGTTATTTACCAGGGGAAAATCTACAGAAACCAGTGTATTGTTTCCGTCACACAGAGCGACAATGCAAAGTTTCAGTCCGCAATGATTCCTTTTACAGACAAAGACAACAAGGGAATTCTCTCGGGTGAAGAACTCTGCCAAAAAACCGCGGAAGTTTTGTGTGACGAAAACATTAAACTTCTTCTTACTTTCCTCTCTTCAAAATATTACAACGTATACGACTATGTGGATAAATGCAACGACAAATATCCCAACGCTAATATGCTTGGCGGTTTCGCCATTTCTTCCGAAGCAATGTATGAAAATGAATATGAGCCCGGATTTGTATTTGACGAGAGCGGTGCATCCGATGAAGCTGTGCTTATCGCAGCGGTAATCGGCGCTGATGTTGAATGCGTTACTTCGTGTGCCTCGGGTATTGAAACCGTCGGCAAAGATTATGAGGTAACCGAAACATCCGGCAGAAGTATTATTTCCCTTGACGGAAAAAATGCGGCAGAGCTTTATAAAAAAGGCATCGGCGAGAAGATTAAGTCCGACCAAAAACTCTTTGAACTCTTCCCCTTTGCATACAGCGACAACAATGTTCCTGTATTCGTAAAATATTATGAAGATAATCCTCTTAAGGCAAACCAGTTCATAAAAGCAGGTAAAAAACTTAAAAGAGCATTCATTTATGATAAAAAAGTCGTGGATGACAACCGCGAGATGTTCAGAAAAATCGAGAACTTCGAAAAGTCCGAAACACTGTTTGCATATTCCTGCCACTTACGTTCAAAGGCTTATCCGAATGCTTCAAGATGGGAACTTTCCGCATATACCGATTCCAATATGAGCGGCTGTCTGACTGACGGCGAAATCGTGACGATTAACGGCAGATTTGCTTTTGCAAACTGTACTTTCGCATTGTCTGTTTTAGGAGAAAAATTCGGAACACAGATTTACAATCCTTTTATTTTCTCTCATCCCGAAGTGCTTGCAGATGACAACGTAAGACTCGTCGATTACATTATCGATATGGAGAGTGAATACAAAAACGACGATTCCGACGAAAATGACGATGAATACGGCCTGAAAGAATTCTTAAGAGGCTGTGAAAAGAAACTCTTAATGGACGAGAGCGAAGCCCTGCCCAATGAAGTTGCATTAAACACCGATATCGCAGCCAAGGGATACGACAGAATCTGTATGATAGACATTACAGACAACGCCGGTATGAAGAGCGTATTTTCCAAACAGCTCATCGATCTTACATACAAAAACTATATTTCAACCTGCTCAAGATTCTGCCAGGAAAAGAAGTATAAAATGTATTTAATCAGAGGCTGGCATATCGCAATCGGATCGCCTTCGTACAAGACTTCTCTTTCGGACTTTGAAGAAGAGATGAAAATTTTACAGAATACTCTTTTTGAATCATCCAGAGAGTTTATCGCAATTGTGCCTCTTTTCTGCCTGATTGACGGATGTACTCTGGAAAATATGGAATCCGCATATTCCAAGGCAAGAGTCGAAATGATGAACAAAAACATTCAGTTCTTTGTTACATCACCCACGAACGACCAGCTCGATGAAGAGAGCATCCGCCGTAAATATCACATGGTAAATGTGGTTAACTATGCGATTGCACACGATAAGATTATTCCCTATTTCCAGGGAATTTATGACAACAGGGAAAATAAGATTAACCATTACGAATCGCTTATGAGACTCGAGGACGAAAACGGAAAGGTATATTACCCCGACGAGTTTTTAGGAGTTGCAAGAAGCTTCGGACATTTGTACGATTCGCTTTCAAAGAAAATGATTTCCAGAGTGTTTGATATATTCAAAGATTGTGAAAAGACAAGTGTCAGCATTAACATGGGAATCAGGGATATCAAGAATTCAGAACTTACGGAATACATTTTTGATTTTATGGCTTCCGTAAAACATCCCGGAAACTTTGTATTTGAAATACTTGAAAACGAAGACATAGACGAGTATGACGTAATGGTTGCTTTCGTCGACAGAATCCACGCACTCGGCGGCAAGATTTCCATCGACGATTTCGGCAGCGGTTATTCGAATCTCCAGCACTTGATGAGTGTTCATTCGGACTTTATCAAGATTGACGGTTCAATCGTAAAACAATGCTGCGACAGTGAAGAGTCCGAAAAACTGATAGCAATTATTGCAGGATGGAAGAACTTTTCCACCAGAGATATCGCCATCGTGGCAGAGTATGTGGAGAATCAGGGAATACAGGAGAAAATGACCAGGTTCGGAGTAGATTATTCTCAGGGATTTTTATTCTCGAAACCGACACCTGAAATTAATTTGGAGTAATGATTTTACGGGGATAAAGGAATGATGAAAAAAGATAACAAACTGACAATCGGTCTTATCATCGAGAATGTCTATACCGAATTTGCAAAAGACGTTGTTCACAGTATTGTCAGTTCTGTTCCCAAAAACAGAGATGTCGAAATAGTGGTTGTAGCCGGCAAATATGTGGATATCGGACATGAAGACGACATGCAGTCACGCTACAAGAATGTCTACAATTCGATTTACAGACTCGAAGAGCTCTGCAAATTTGACGGTCTTCTGGTTGCACTCGGAAGTATGGCCAAAGTTAAAAAACAGTTTATCATCAAGAGATTTGTTGAAACTCTGGCAGATGTTCCGAAGGTATTTTTCGTATCCGAACTTGAAGGTATGGTAAATGTCAATTACGACAATGAGCCGGGTATCAAGGAAGCAGTGGATTATCTTGTAAACATCTGTAATTTTACGAAGTTCGGAATGTTGGGCGGTCGAGACGATAACCTCGATTCCTGTCGAAGAAAAGCCATTTACGAAAACTGTCTTAAAAAATACAAACTCGAATTAAAGCCTGAGTGTTACGAAGCTACGGATATGTCCGTAAATACCATTCCCGAGTCCGAAAGACTTTTAAACAGATGTCCGGATCTTGAAGTAATTTTCTGCGTAAACGACGAGTCAGCAGTAGGTCTTTACGAAGCCCTGAAAAAGAAAAGACTCGTTCCGGGCAAGGACATTTATGTATTCGGTTTTGACAATACAAGAAAAGCAGGCGATATGATTCCGTCTCTTGCAACCATCGGTGCAGAGAGTGTAACACTCGGACAGAAATCACTCGAACTTCTTTTAAAAATGATTGACGGAGAGCAGGCGGAATCCGTAATGATTCCTACCAAGCTTTACGGCAGAGATTCCTGTGATTATGAATCAAACGATTATTCATCCTTAGAGATTTTAAATATGGATGAAGAGTTTATTTACAGAATATTCGACGACTGCTTTTACAGATACAGATATAACCGCATCGATGAAGATTCGGTTGATTTAAGACGACTCTTTTATGAGTTTATCAGCAGAATCATAAAAGCATTGAAAAACAGATATATGAGCGAGGAAGAGTACGAAGAGACCAGGGAACTTATCGAAACTTTCTTTGACAATAATGCGACCGACTATACCGATTCAACCAAGATGTTAAAGAGTATGATTAAATTCCAGAATTCACTCAACGCTCTTCAGAGAAATCCTTCCACGGCCGTAACGATAAACCGTCTGTTCATTCACATGAGAAACAGCGCTATTCAGGCGCTCTCAAGAAGAATGCGCACCGAGACTTCGAGCTTTGCATCAAACAGAATTATCTTTGAAAACTTCTTGACCGAGTGCATGGATATAAGCACCTCGAGCACCGAACTGATTAATGCAATCGTAGGAAGATTTGACAAACTCGGACTCGAAGATGCGTCACTTTTTATGTTTGAATCTCCCGCTATTTTTGAAAAGGATAACGCACATGTCTATCCGGACGAGGTCAGCCTTCGCTGTTACACAAAAGCGGGCGAGCTCTTTGTAATTCCTCCCGAGAGACAGAAGAGTCCCATAGCAGATATTTTCAGGAGAGAAGAACTTACCTCGAAGAAAAGAGGCTTCATAGCTTTTCCGATTATTTTCAAGGATTATATTTACGGTATTTTGGTTTGCGTACTGTCTGGAGATATCGTTGATAAGGGCGAGTATGTAGCGGGACAGCTTGGCAGAACGATTTACATTTCGCATACGCAGGAATCGGATAATACCGAAAAGGAAAAGATTACTTACACTCGTATTGCGGAAACGCTTGCAACGAAGTATGCCGTTATTTATCATGTTAACTCAGGCAGCGGAGAGTATACCGAATACAGAACAAACAAAAAGTCCGGCAAATTTGAGATTAAGGAAAACGGCGGAGATTTCTTTGATGATATTTCGAAAGAATCGCGTTACGAATTATCAGCCGGGGACAGAAAGAAAGTACTTGATATCTTAAATAAAGAGAGTCTGAAAAAAGATCTTGAAAGCAGGAAAAAAATCGGAGTTGATTTTAAGATAAAAGAAAAAGAAGTTGAAAAAAATATTCGACTGACGGTGCTCTGGTCAAGCGATAAGGTTCACTTTGTAATCGGATTCGAAAACATTGACGAACAGGTTAAAAAGGAAGAAGCGCAGCTTCGCGAACTTACCACTCAGAGAGAGTTTGCAAGAAAAGACGAGCTTACCGGCGTCAAGAACAAAAACGCATATCAGGAATTTGAGGAAGCCATGCAGCGTAAGATATCTGCAGGTACGGCAATTTCTCCGTTTGCGGTTATTGTCTGTGATATAAACAATCTTAAAATCATTAACGATACCGCGGGACATAAGGTCGGCGACGAGTACATAATCGAAGCATCCAAACTGATCTGCACAACTTTTACGCACAGTCCCGTTTACCGTATCGGCGGCGATGAATTCGTAGTTATTTTAAATGCGGGCGACTACATCAACAGAGAAAAACTTCTTAAACAGATCCGTTCCGAAGTGATAAAAAACATCGGCAAAAAAGAAGGCGTTGTAATAGCTACCGGAATAGCGGATTACGACTCGGTTAACGACAAAAAAATATCTGATGTTTTTGAGAGAGCGGATGCGAAAATGTATGAGAACAAAAAGTTCTTAAAATACATTTAAATTGCGCTAAATTAATTGTTTAAAACCTAATAATATGGTACTTTATAAGAGAAGGACAAAAGATGCCCTTCTCTTATTTGTTGGTGTCTGGCTCCCGAAGGGTGCCTGACTCCGATTGGGTGTGGAGATACAGAGAGGTAGAGAAAATGAAAAAGACTGAAAATACGAGGCAGAATTGTAATTTAAAAAGGGGTATTTCTTTGCTTTTATCTTTTATGATGTCATTTGTATTTTTAATGGCAAACGGCTGTGAAAAAGCAAAGACAATTGACGATTATCCTGATATTCAAGTGCCGGTAGAGGAAATCACAGATGTCGAAGTGACTCCGGTAGTCGACGAGGACGAAGAAGTTGTTGTGGCAAAGGATACTATTAATCGTGGGTACGATTCAATATACGATACAGGTACTTTTGTATTTAATCCCGAAGCCGTCAATCCTGCAATTAAGGAAGAAATGAAAAACAAAGAGACTTCTTACAAAGTTGGCATAGATATTCTCAATGCAATTCATGAACACAAAACCGAATTTGAACCTACAGGCGATGACGAAATTGATGAATTGGATTTTAACCGTGGTTTCAAACTCGCCAGAACTACAAGTCCGATGGCAACATGTGTTGATATAACGATGGTGGATACCAATAAATACAAAATAAATTATTTTCCTGCAGTTTCCGCTGATGGCAGTATAGAGCTTGATGAAGATACAGATATGTCGGAAGTGGAAAACAGATTAAACGCATTCGAAGAATATGTTACAGAAATGATTAACAACAATATAACCGCCGATGACGATTATATGCAACGCGCAAAGAAGATATACAAAGCTCTTATTGAAGACATCGAACTGGTTCATGATACAGAAATATTGGGAAAAGCAAACTTATCCAATCCGATGTACGATATCAGAGACTCATACGATACGGATATAATTGATGTGCCGGAAACCAAAAAACTGAATCACTATCAATTCTTATTCCTATATGATTATTTTTTGAGCGAACTTAATGTTGAGCACTATGTTGTACTTGGCCGTACCTTAGAAAAAGAATACGCCTACGACTGGCTTGATGAAGACATGGAATCGGCAGGCGGCATTTGGGCCTGGATTATAGTCAATGATGAAGACAATAATTCTTACAATTGCGATATTCTGATGGATGAATTGTTATTGGATGAGCAGAGAAAAACAAAAGAAGATTATGAGTCTGATATGGCATTCTTTGGAATGAGCGACAAAACAAGAAGTGAATCTTTTAATTATGTCGGAGGTTATCTTGCCGTTTCAATGACTAATAATACAGCCGGAAATGGTAGCTCCGGTGTTCCTAAATGTGAAAAAGATTATAATGAATAAGAATATTTAAGCGATTTTGGAAGCCCTGCGAGTGTGGGGCTTCCTTTTTTTGCCATTTTTCGGGGCGATTTTTTAAGATGTTTTCGTGCGTGCGGATGCTAAAATGTATGAGAACAAAAAGTTCCTAAAATACATCTAAATACCTATAAAATCCATTGTTTACACTGTAATAATATGTTATCTTTTAAGAGAAGGACAAAAGATGGTCCTTCTCTTATTTCATTTTATGTTGGAAAAAGTGTTTTGTTGGGGATTATCGAGGAGAAGAAAATGAGAAAAAATATCAATCGAATTCTAGGCATCTTTTTATCACTGTTATTGATTTTATCTGTAGTTACAATTCCCTCTTTTAAATCAAAGGCGGCAGCAGGAACCGTGGATGATTTCGTAGAACGCTGCTACACGGTTACACTGGGAAGAGGTTCGGATCCTGAAGGATTTGCGGACTGGAAAGGCCAGCTTACAAGCGGAAAAGCAGTGGGTGTCCACGTAGCATACGGATTTTTGTTCAGTTCCGAATATACTAAAAAAAATAAGAGCAATTCCGCATATGTGAGAGATTTATATACACTTTTCATGGGAAGAGATCCGGATGACAGTGGATATAATGACTGGATGAATCAGTTGGATGAAGGAAAATCCAGACTTGAAGTATTTGCAGGCTTTGCAAATTCCCAGGAGTTTTATAATATCTGTGAAAGCTACGGAATCACTGCCGGCAGATGGGTTAACGGATATGACAGATATCAGGTAAACAATGTCAATCTCTTCGTAGAAAGACTTTATAAGGTTTGCTTTGAACGAATTGGTGACAGAGACGGTCAGAAGGACTGGGTTGTAAAATTATTAAACAAGCAGATTACGGGCTCCGAATGTGCAAGAAGTTTCATCCAGAGTCAGGAATATGAAAACCTTGGCTTAAGCAATGAGGATTATGTTGAGAACCTTTATATTGCTTTAATGGGCAGAGCATCAGATGCTCCCGGAAAGGCCGATTGGGTAACAAAACTTGCCAATGGTATGACCAGAGACGAGGTATTTGCAGGCTTTGTTAATTCGGCAGAGTTTGCCGGAATATGTAATACCTATAAAATCGACAGGGGTTCATACACAGCCAAGAACAAGGGAACTTACGATCCCAATAATGTCAATAATAATCAGAACAACAATAACCAGAATAACAACAACCAGAACAATAATAACCAGAATAATAACCAGAATAACAACAACCAGAACAATAATAATCAGAACAATAACGAAAAACCTAAGAAAACCGGTACCAGGTTAACAACAATAAATGTTGATTATTTTGATGGTGACGGAAATCCTTATGGTGATTCTGTCGTCTATACATATACTTACGGATCGGAGAGTAATACTTTCCCCAAATCCATAGTAATTACCGACAAGCCAACAGGAAAGATATTTGCCTGGGAAGATTTTGAGTTTGATAAAAACGGATATGTTTCTAAAGAAATCGCATATGAAACAATATATACAGGTGCAACAATAAAAACTTGTGATAGAGAATATAAAAATGACAAAAACGGTAATATAATTGAAAAAATAGATAATGGTGAGAACCGTAAAACCGTTGCAAAATTTAATAGTCAGGGAGAAATGACTGAAGCGGACTATTATTTCTACGATCATAATTATAATAAAGTTGAACGAATTGTTTATACTCTGAATTCTCAGGGCAAACCGGTTTCGGGATGCCTGCACTATGTTGATAAAACCGGAGCAGAAAAAACCCGTGACAACGTTGAGACATTGGAATATGATTCTGATGGAAATCTCATTAAGATGAACGTTTATTACGAACCCGGATTTTTGGAGAGATTCTATACAGAAACAATTACTGTTGCAAATGGCACCTATACGATTACCGATCCCTTTGATTATGTAAGAGACGAATATAACTATGAATATGATTCCAACGGAAATATGACGTTGAGATATGAGAATCATTTAAAAAAATCAGGACCCAGCCAATACGACGGATACCATGATACGGAATATTATCAGTACAAATACGATAAAAAGGGTAACATTATAGAGAAAATTACACAAAACGATACTTTTCGAATCGTGGAAACAATGGAATACGGTACATATGAGTACTAATTCCTGATGAAGGTTTAAATGGTGGGGAGGAAAGAAAATGAAAACAATTAAGACGAGACTGAAAACTAACATAAAAAAAAGATTTTCTTTGCTTTTATCGTTTGTTATGACATTTGCAATTTTAATGGCTAACGGCTGTGTTAAAAAACCGGCAGTGATTGAAGATTATCCCGAGGTTCAGGTTATCGTGGAGGATGAAACAGAGGATGTCGATGTACCTGAGGTAATCGAAGATGAAGAAATTGTAGTGGATAAAGATACCGTTAATCGCGGATACGACTCGATTTACGAGACAGGTTCTTTTGTATTTAATCCCGAAGCAATCAGCATACAGTATACCGAGGAGATGAAAAACAAAGAGGCTTCCTATAAGGCAGCCAAAATTATTTTAAAAGCCCTGGATGAATGTAAAGAGCAGATTGAACTTGAGGAAGAAGACGGAATCGATGATATGGATTTTAACCGCGGTTTAAAACTTGCAAGAATAAACTCTCCGATGGCTTCCTGCGTTGATATAACCATGGTCGAGCCCAATGTATATAAAATCAGTTATTTCCCGACACTTTCCGAAGATCACAGAGAGCTTTATGAGAGTGATACGGATATCGCGGAAGTTGAGAGAAAATACACTGCATTCAAAGAATATGTTACCGATGCAATCAACAATAATATAACTGCCGATGACGATTATATGGAGCGTGCGGCCAAGATTTACAAATTTATGATTGAAAACATTGAACTTGAGCAGGATAATGAATTTCTTGAAACGGCAGCCCTGACAAATCCCATGACCTTAATACTGGCATCATATGATACCGATATCATTGATGTACCGGAAACTCAAAAACTGGATTACGGGCATTTTTTACTTCTTTATGATTACTTTTTAACACAGCTTAATGTTGAGCATGTGATTGATGTGGGCGGCGGCCGTGAGTATGATGTACCGACCGATTCAATAAAAGAAGCTATGGATACTATAAATGGCAACTGGCTTTGGATTGTTGTAACGGATGAAGAACAATACAGTTACCACTGCGATATTCTGATGGATAAAATGCTCCTTGATGAGCAGAGAAAATCAAAATCGGATTATGAATCCGATATGGTGTTCTTCGGAATGAGTGACGATACCAGAAACAAATCCATTAAGATGCTCGGATCTTATATCGCTCTTACAATGAATTCGAATTTGAACAATAACGGCGGCAGTACCATAAAATGTGAAAAAGATTATAAATATAATAAATAGGATTCAGCGAACTGACAGAGGAAGTCCCTCGTATGGGACTTCCTTTTTTTGTCATTTTTTGTGTAAAATTATTTATGATTTTTTAGTTAATAATATTTAATATTGCAAAATTCGGAGTATAATTTTTTTAGGTATGTTTTTTGGGAGAGAGATACAAAATGCTTTTGGAGTTTATTGCCAAACATCAATTGAATGCGATGCTGGTTTTAAGCGGAATCTGCGCAGTCCTTGCTATATTTGTGCTCTTCATTAAAACCATGTCGGCCCACAGAAAAGCGATACTTATAATCATGGATTTAAGTGCCGGGCTTCTCTTGGTATTTGACAGATACGCATATATTTTCCGAGGCGATGTGAGCGAACTTGGATTTGTTATGGTTCGTGTGAGCAATTTCCTCGTATTTTTCCTTACGCTTCTTTGTATCCTGATGTTTAATGAGTTTCTTGCCGACCTTTATTCGAAGGACGTCAAACTCGGCAAAGCTCCGGTGCCTCTTCTGGTCGTTAAAATACTGGCTATAATCGGAATGCTTCTTCTGGCCGTTTCACAGTTTACTGGCCTCTACTATACTTTTGACGAACTAAACCAATACCAGAGAAATCCTTCGACCTTCTGGCTGTGTTATTTAATTCCGTTACTTTCCCTGATTATTCAGTTTTCGGTTATAATCGCATATCGTAAAAGAATTAAAAGAAGCGTTATGCTGTTCCTTGCTATCTTTACGCTGGTTCCGCTTGTCGCTTCACTCATTCAGTTTGCGACGAGGGGCATTTCTTTTACGAATATAGCTCTTGCCACGGTAGTTATTCTCCTCTTCCTGTTTACGCTAATCGACGTCAGCAATGATGCGGTAAAAGCCAACAATATGGAAATCGAATACCTCAAAAAAGAGCAGAAAGATATTCAGGTTCTGCTCGAGCAGACGACCGAAGCGCTTGCAACCGCAATCGATGTTAAAGACCCTTATACACACGGTCATTCCACGAGAGTGGCCGAGTATTCGCGTAAAATAGCCGAACAGGCCGGCAAATCAGAAGAAGAGTGCGATGAGATTTATCTTGCGGCCATTCTTCATGACGTGGGCAAAATCCTGGTACCGACCGACATCATCAATAAAGACGGCAAACTTACCCAAGAAGAGTTTGAAGCGATAAAAATGCACCCTGTGCACGGCAATAAGATTCTGTCACGTATCAGCAAATCTCCGTACTTAAGCATCGGAGCTCATTACCATCACGAAAGATACGACGGCAGAGGTTATCCCGACGGCCTTAAGGGCGAGGATATTCCTGAGATTGCGCGTATTATCGCCGTAGCGGATGCGTATGACGCCATGACTTCGAAGAGAAGCTACAGAGATCCGATACCGCAGGATAAGGTTCGTGAAGAATTCGTAAAAGGCATCGGTACGCAGTTTGATCCGAAATTTGCAAAACTGATGATACATTTAATCGACCTTGATGCCGAATATGAAATGAAGGAACGTGAGGAAAAAACCGCGCTTTCGGCCAAGAGCAAATTTGAATGCAAAGAATTCGGAGAAAATATTTCCGAGGGCATTCAGCTGACCGCCAACTTGACAAAACTCGGTTTCCGTTCCGTGACGGATAAGAATCATTTAAAGAAAGAATGCATACCTTCAATTATCGTTTTTGATGCTCTCGACGGCAGAGTGCATGAGGATGAAAAGGTTAAAGAAATGTTGTATTTTGAGTACGGCAAAATTCGTTTTGACGGCGAGACGGAAGTTTTGGGCGCCAGAAAGATTGAAAAGAAAGTAATTCCACATCCGGGTGAAAAGAAGAACGAAAAATCTCTCTTAGATCCCGCGGGAATTGATTATGTTCTCGAAGCCGTCAAGGTGAGGGATCATGTTCTTTTCAGAATTAAGAATAAGTTTGAGACCATCGAGATAATCATGGCTCTTCCCGACAGCGTAAGATATGCATATATCGGCCTGACGGGCGAGCACTGTGTGATGACCAATATCTTCATGGAAAAGGCAGAAGAGCCTGTGGATGATGATTATATCCCGAGAATCGCCGAAGAGATAAGCTTCATAAAAGACGAGCCCGTGGGTGTGGTTCCAAACGTCCAGATTGACGGCTGGTGTTATGATGCATCGCATGGTCTTAGTATTACCGATGGCATGAAAATGTCCTTCCACGCGAAGAGCCTTCCGACCGCGAGACTTATCTGGCACTGTCCGTACATCGAGCTTTTCTATGCGGACGACAAGCTTGTAAACGGTCAGAATTTCCATCAGTTTGCACTCGTTCGACTCGACGGCGAAGCGTGGGATACGCATGACGGTGTCGAAAGCAAAACCTTTATTAACAGGGACGAAACCTTCGAAGGCTGGGATGTCTGGAAAGAGAACAACCGTAAAGGCATTGATGTCACGGTTACCTTTAAAAGAAACAAAAACAAGATTACGGTCATCACCGAAAACTTCGGCATATCCATCAACAGCATAGTGACTATAATCGATGACGTTCCCGATGTCTACGTGGCATTAACCGGTGACCAGGTTGCGATTTCGAATATCAGAATAGTTGAATAATTTTTATTTATGTTTTATTAAAGAAAATGTATAATAGAGTATAGGTAAACAAAACGAAAAATGGAGGATAGAAAAATGATTATCTGCCCGCATTGCAATTTAATGGATCTTCCCGACAATACAGAAATTTGTCCCAAGTGTCATCAGCGTATTTTAATCGCAAGATGCAAGGACTGCAACAGACAGCTGTTCGGTGCTGAAACAAAGCGCTGTCCCGAATGTAAAAAAGCTCATCATGAAAAAATGAAGAAAATTCTTATCGCTGCCGGAGTTGTTGTATTTGTAGCGGCCGGAGGATATACGATTCTTCCTTTGGATGTTATTCCCGATGCAATTCCTGTTGCAGGCTTCCTTGATGATATCGCAGTATTAACAACCGGTTCCACACTCGGTATTGCTGCACTTATTTCGGGATTTGTAAACGGCTCAAAGGCTAAGAATGTTGAAGATACTCAGTCAAAAACAAAAAACCAACCGAATCAGGATATGTTTAACAAACCGGAACCTGAAATAGTAGATGTTCCGATTGAAACTCCGAACAACGAACAATAAATGCCAATATGGTATGAAAATATAAAAGGAGGTTCTCATATGGGTAAATTTGTTATTTCTGAAGCAAAAAAGGGATTTAAGTTTAATCTGGTTGCAGGAAACGGGGAGGTTATCGCATCCAGCCAGGTTTACAAGAGTGCTGCTACCGCAAAGAAAGGCGTTGCATCAGTTGCCGCAAATGCTCCGATAGCCGCTATTGAAAATCAGACCGTAAAAGATTTTCAGGTAGAGAAGAATCCTAAGTTTGAAGTTTACAAGGATAAAAAAGGCGAGTTCAGATTCCGTCTTAAAGCTAAAAACGGACAGATCATCGCAACAGGCGAAGGCTATGCAAAGCTTGACGGCTGTATGAAGGGAATCGCTTCCGTACAGAAGAATGCAAAGGACGGCAAGATTTCCGAGAAATAGTTGATATATAAAAAATAAAGGCGCTCTCAGCTGAGAGCGCTTTTTTTATCGGAATCCAGAATATATTTATACAGCAGTAATTCATACTGTCTTCGAAGTTTGTTTGCAATTACTTTGTAATCCCTGCTTTTTGCGGTGTGTAATCCTTCTTTTATGAGGGTGGAATTGTCTCTATGAAGAAGGTCGGAAACGGCATTTTCAAAGTCTGAAAGAGTGCTGCATTTTTTGACATTCTTATTGTCTGAAAGCCAGTCCTCGTAAACGCCTATATCCCTGACGATGGTCGGAATGCCCGAGGATAACGCTTCAAGTACAACTATGCCCTCGGTTTCCTCATGGCTCATAAAACAAAAGAGATCACATGAATGATACGCGGCGCACAGTTCTTCTTTTGGGACATATCCGGCGAATATAAGATTAACAGGGGCGCCTTTTATGGCTTCTTTTATATTCGCCGGAATAACTGAAGGAGGTGTATAACCAAACCATATAAAAGTAACTTCAGGCATTTTCTTTGCCAGTTCGATAAAATCGGTAATTCCCTTTCTTTCAATCATATGGCCGACGGACATAACAACAGGTCTTGATTCATCGATATTGTACCTGCTTTTGAAAGACTCAACAGTCTCTTTTACGGGCTTGTTCCAAAAAGAATTATCAATTCCGTTTGACACGGCAACTATGGGTTTTCTGATGCCGTAACCCGATAAAAGAGATTTTGAATATTCTGTCGGAGTGACAATCAAATCTCCGTGGTTATAGCAGAAAGTAATCCATTTTTTAAAAAGCGGTGCAACTAAATTCGAACCGATAAAGGAGTTTCGAAAATCCTCCATGGTTGAGTGTGCATAATAGATTATTTTCCGCCCCGTCATACGTGCAAAAAGACATACCAACAAACTGTCCGGGAATACGGTATTGATGTGAACGAAATCAGAATCTTTTATATTTTTGGTGCTTACGGAAATGCCGCTTCGCTCAAGCATTTCACACTGATGATGAATTGCTCTTCCGACGCCGCTTTTTTCGATTAGTCCTATTCCGAATGAGTGAATGTATACTTTCATTATGCGATCCTCATAAGTATAAATTGTAAAATTACATTAAGTCCCATGCTGTAAATAATAATCGGTAAAGGCTTTCCTAAAAGAATAATCGGAACGAAAGTCTTTAACTTCATGTTGGTTGTTCCTGCCAGGTAGCAGAGGAAATCGTCCGGAGCTACAGGCGAGAAGATTGCCAGTGCGAAAAGCTTTGCGAAACGGTTGTTTGTTTCGGTCCATTTTTTATATTTCTCAATTTTCTTTTCGCTGAAGAGTTTACGCATCAGGTCCTGTCCGTAGTGCTTGGCAATTAGGAATACAATTATCGAACCTATGCATATTCCTATGTAGTTGAATATAAAGCCCTTAACATATCCGAACATGGCGATTCCAACCACACAGCTTACTCCGCCCGGAATAATCGGAATTACGACCTGAATTATCTGAATCAGAACAAAAACAAACATACCCATTATTCCGAGTGAAGTTATGTATTCATCCATTTTTGCCTGATCGGTCAGTATTCCGTTTTTCCAGAGGTAGAACATGTAGGCAAAGGTGCAGATAAGCCCGATTACCGACAGTATGTTAAACAGTTTTTTTATGTTCATTTTTCGACCCCGTTTATACAGATACCAGGTTACGATTAAAGTTATGTGAGAAATCAGATACGGTATTTACGTACAGTCTCTCGCAGGATTTGACAAAGGCTCTTTCAGAGAAATCATCAAGCACGGTCTGTCTCGCTTTCTGTCCCATGGATAATCTTTTCTCCTGATTGTTCCAAAGGACATTCAGTTTTTCGATAAAATCGTCTTTGTCTTTGTAAAGATATCCGTTTGTTCCGTTTTGAATTACATCTGTAAGGCATTCGTCTTCACGGCATAAAAGAGGCAAGCCTGAAATCATGGCTTCCATGTAAGTTAATCCCTGGGTTTCGCTTTGCGAAGCGCTGACAAAAACATCACCGATTAAGTAATATTCTTCGATTTTTTCGGGAGAAACCATACCTGTAAAAATAACTCTGTTTTCAATACCGTTTTCTTTGCATTTGTTTTCAAGAGTCTCTCTGTGAGGACCGTCTCCGACAACAATCAGTCGTAAGTTGTTAAGTCTTGAATCAGCAAGGAAATCGAGAATTTCTTCAAGATTTTTTTCCTTAGCAAGTCTTCCGGCATAGAGTAAAATAAATTCGTCTTTACCTATTCCGTATTCCGCACGGAGTGTATCTCTTTTGGATTTGTCTGCATTCAGATATTTGTCTGTGTTGATTCCGGTAGGAATAATGGTTAAAGGAGCACTGACTTCATAGTCGCTTAACATTCTGTGCATTTTTCCCGAAGGAACAATCATATTTGTGACATGTTTTGAAATGGAGTTTGTAAATTTGATTGCAGCCTTTCTTCCGATTGTTTTGCTCGGGCACACATAATGAGTATAGTTTTCATAGACTGTATGATATGTGTGAACGATGGGAGATCCTGTTCTTTTGGCAATCATTCTCGCATAGATAAAAGTTGAGAACTCACACTGGCTGTGAATTATGTCAGGATTCCATTCCACGAGTTCTTCTAAAAGAGAGTTAAGAACGGGCGGAAGCATAACCCTTGCCTCGGGATAAATCGCACCTAAGGGAAGGGCAGGCATATAATAAACATTATTTTCTTTTTTCTCGAATGCTGAATCTGAAAGAGTAAGGATACGGACATCATGCCCGTCTTCCTTAAGACCTTTTATAAGATTAAGTGTTGAAGTTACAACGCCGTTAACGGCGGGTGTAAACATATCAGAAGTAATTAGTATTTTCATAATTCGCTGTTTTCCTCCTCTGTATGATTGGAG
>JAEEOJ010000102.1 GCA_016284175.1 Lachnospiraceae bacterium
GTTTATGATCCCGAAATCGGAGATCCCGATTCAGGTATCGCTCCCGGAACAGCTTTTGAAGATATTCCCGATGACTGGGTTTGCCCCATCTGCGGTATCGGCAAAGATGCTTTTGAGAAAGAATAATTAAAAAATTAATCGCCTGCAGTTTTTTGCAGGCGATTTTTTAATGATGTCTTATTACTTCAAATCTCTGAAGTTTAACTTCTTCTTCAGGCATAATGCCTGCTTTTCTTTTTGCAATATAAATCTGCTCTTCGACAGTGTCGACACCGTCAAGATCAGGTAATAGAAGACCTCGCCTAAAACCCTTGGAAACAATAACGCCGTATCTTTTGACATCTAATTCATCGGGTGACGAAATATCCTCAGGCTCACTGAGAACATCCACTGAAATGTCGAGCAAAGGCAGTTCTTCTTCTCTTACAGGCATAAATCTCGGGTCGCAAGTTGAGGCGCTGATTGCATTCTGGATGATTTCTTCACCCACGCAATCGGTCGTTGCTAAGATAGTTCCGATGCAGCCGCGAAGTTCTCCGTTTTTATGAAGTGAGACGAATGCTCCCGCTCTTTTTCCGGTCATTTCTTCGGGAAGATTATCAGGCAAAGAAATCGTGACTCCGTCTTTTATATATGATTCAATCGTCTTTTTTGCAAGACTTACATACTCATCCATATTTACCCCCTGTCCTTCGGGAAAAAACTGCAGATTCCGTATCCGACACCCGTAACATCCTCATGCGAATAAGCCGTCGGCTTAACACTCATACCGTCTAGAACTCCCGCCATGATTAAGAACGAACGGTGTCCGCACTCAGCAGCATCACAGCAGAAATCCTCGTCGAAATTAAAAAGTTCTCCAAAATCCGCACGCGAGCATACGTCCATGAGTCTTTTATCGTATTCGGGACCTTCCTTGGCAAACCCGTAAGGTCCGTACTCCTGCAATTTGTGCGACAAATCTCCGCTTGCAACAAACACGATTCTGCGGTTTAAATTTGACGCCGCGGTCTGTACTATTTCGCCTAATCTGTAATGCGTTTCATATGGTAGAGCCGACAGTCCGAGACGCACTATCTTTCCGCCTTTGAATGCTTTTCTGATAAAATAAAGCGGCACCATTGTTCCATGATCAAGCAGAATATCCCGCCCATTTTTTGAACTTGCAGGAAGTCCCTCGCTGTCACAGATTTTTTCAATTTCTTTTACGAGCTCAGAATCATATTCTTCGCTAAAAGAAACCTGCGGTGCACCGAATCTTGAAAAATCGCCGTACGCCCTGCCCGAAGAAATGTGGAAACCATCATAATACATCACGACATGCGGACTTGAAATCACGATTGTATCAGGCTTAAGCTCTGCGATTTCACGCGCCACTCTTTCGTAACTGTCTATGGTTTTTTGTACCTTTCGCTCGCTCCCTTTCCCTATATCAGGCACGATAAGCGGGGGATGCGGTACCATAAAAGCTGCCAGAACCGACATAATAACCCTCTCTTAAAAATCATAAAAGAAACAACTTCCGTCTCTTCAATTATAATTCCAAATTCTATTCTTTCCAAGAATTTATACTTTTGATAAAATATTTTTTATGAGCGAGAAATTAAAGAAATTTGAATTTGAATACTTAGGGATTCCGGCGATAATACTAATCCTCTCACCGGTCTTATTTCTTACTTTCCGTTACGGCGTCGGAAGTGCCATTTTCGTAGTGCACGACCAGCTCGACGAAACCATCATTAACTACGTGTTTGCGGCCAGATATTTCGGCGCAGATACATACGAGCAGATGATGTGCGGAATTCCTTCGGTCAGCATCATGCCCTTCGCTCCGGGCTTTGTAATTCTCTATAAACTCTTCAATGTATACACTGCATTTTTAATCCAGCATATTATCGTTATAATCACTGCATTCTTCGGAATGTATGCATGCGTAAAGCAGACTTCCAAAAACAATTTCGCTGCATTCTTAAGTGCAATCCTTTTTGCGATGCTGCCCGTGCACAGTATCTACGGAAACATCGTTATGGGCATGCCTCTTCTTTTATGGTGCGTTTTAAAGATACTTAAAGCGGAAAAGAAGCGAAATCTTATTTTCCCGTTTTTCCTCTTGGCTTACCTTGCATTAACCACGAGCCTTTCGCTCTCCGGCTGGGCGGTTCTCGGAATAATGCTTGTTCTCGCCATTGAAGAAAGCATCAGAAAAAAGAAAGTTCAGGCTCCGCTTTTTATCGCATTCGGAATTCTTTTAGGGTTATATGCTCTGCTTAACAAAGACCTTATCATAAATGCTTTGACGGGCGCAGGCTTCGTCAGTCACAGGGTCGAATTTGACTTAAAAACCGTCGGCGTTAATTTCTTCGTATCTCTTAAAAACATTCTCCTCAACGGAGCATCCGAATACGAGGCGGTTTCAAAGCATGAGCCGATTATCATTGTCGCTGCAATCGCGCTCATCATTTCCGCCTTTAACAAAAATGCAAGAAAATATCTTCCTTTACTCGGGGCTCTTTTAGGAGCGATACTTTTAACCGCCATTCTTTACGCATTCTTTAACACAACATTTTTTATCCGCGTACAAAACCTGCTCCCCGGAATGTTTACATCTTTTCAGTTTTCGAGAGTGTACTATTTCCTCCCGGCGCTCTGGTATGTTTTGTTCGGCATTTCCGCAGCCACCATATTTGAAGCCTTCCCCAAAAAGGCAGAGGCCTTATCGCTTATTGTCCCCGGTATTCTTTTTACCGCGGTACTCGCTTTCCTCATAAAAGATCCCGACGGCATATTCCACCAAAACCTCGTGGCTTCATTAAGCAACGAAAAAAGATCTTACTATGTCAGCATGAAAAATCTTTATGCCGAAGATGTGATGCAGGAAATCGAAAACACCATCGGCGAAGACATTGATACCTACCGCGTCGCGCATATAGGTATGTGTCCCGTCGCATCACTCATCCACGGCTTTGGTACGATAGATGGTTACTCCAACAACTATCCTCTTTCCTACAAGCACGAATTCCGCGAGATCATAAAAGATGAGCTCGAATTAAGTGAATTTAACAAAGCCTATTTTGACGACTGGGGAAACCGCTGTTATATTCTTTATCATGAATGGGCAAATGCATATATGTTAAGCAAATATTATCAGGGAAGTGTGGACGATTTACATCTGAATTTTGATAAAATGAAAGAAATGAACTGCAAATACATCTTCTCTGCAGTCCCGATTACAGACTGCGAACAGTACGGTCTTGAATTCATGGGTGCATTCGATTCGAATATAAGTTACTGGAGAGTTTACCTCTACAAAATAGATTAAATAATAACAAGGGAGAATCAGGGAATGAAGAAAACAATCGTTAAAATAATGTATGTGCTTCTCGCACTTGCCACAATAACAACGCTTTCAGGCTGCGCCTACGGCAAAAAGAAGGCACTGGTCGAATACTCTGAAAGCCTGCGCGGAGACGTGGTTTACTGGGAAGCGATGCAGCTTACCAGCAAGCAGATGCTAGAGACAAACGATATAAGATCCTATGTTTCATATCTCGGAACGATTATCGGATATATGGATACCATAGTAACCAATGCGGAAAACAGAAATGCGGGACTTTACGATTATGAAATAAAAGGATTTGACGACTATTACGTTAAAGCCATCAAAGAATTAAGAAACGGTTATGCCTTGATGCAGGAAGGCTTAAATGAACAAAGCGAATCCAAAATGGATGAAGGCGAACAGCAGCTGGACGCGGCTGTAGAAGATTTGAAAATATATTGCGAATGTATGAAGGATTTTATGCAAAGATACAACATAAAATCAAATGTTGATATGGATGATTTGCTTTCAACACTGTCCGAACCGTAAAGGTTCAGACAATTCTTTTCATCCATTCCATGGCAAGATCGGGCCACTTTGCAACATCTGCAAAAAGAGATACGGGATTAGGAGGAAGCGGAGGCGCTTCCTCTTTTTTATCGTCTGCGAACTGCTCTTTCAGTTCGGCTATTCTTTCTTCGGATACATCTATACTTTCACCGTTCTTTACAGCTGCAACGGCTCTCATAACCTGATCCATCGTAAAATCTTCGAACTTTCCTGCAAAGAAATCTTCATTAGGAACACTCAGTCCGTGGAATCCTTCGGGGAATACATAATGCGCATACATTACGCCTTTTTCTTTTAAAGCCTTTGCCATTAAATAACTGTTTTCAACCGGCACAAGATTGTCGGTTGCAGTCTGCCAGATAAAGCAGGGAGGAGTGTTTTCCTTAACCTGTTTTTCAAGCGAGAAATAATCCAGTTCTTCTTTAGGTGCATCTTTTCCAAGCAGCGCCCATACGGAATAAATATGTGTGAATTCTCCCGTAGTAATAACAGGGTACGACAAAATAACTCCGTCGGGTCTTGCGGAAATATCTTTGTAATTCGCGTTTTCGTCAACCACTTCATCAAAATGAACAGCGAGTGTTCCGCAGACATGTGCGCCTGCGGAGAAACCGCAGATTAATAATTTTTTACCGTCGATGTTGTACTCTGCAGTTCTCTTTCTGATGAATCTTACCGCACGTGCAGCGTCATTAAGAGGCTGTTTTTTTAGAGGTACAGAGAAAGTAATATCGGTAGTATATGTAAGGATGAAAACATTCATTCCGCGATTGTAAAATTCCATCGCGGGAATCTTTGCTTCGGGAGGTACAACCATACAGTATCCGCCGCCCGGAAGCACTATCATGCAGTCTCTTTTCTCGTCATCGTCATGAAGATATGCATGAATATTGGGCACAAAGCCGTATGCTGCTCTGTAGTTGTATTCACCGTCTAACCAGATTTTCTCTTCAAATTTTTTCATTGTTTCATCCTTTTATTTTACTTTGTATTCGTAATCGATAAGTGTCATCTTATCATTTATTACTTTCTCTTCGCCGACTCTGACAAAGCCGCATTTTTCGTACAGATGGCAGTTGCCTTTTTCCTGAAGAATCGTATCGAGTTTCCATGTCTTTACTTCGGGATGCAGTTCAAATGCTTTTTGTATCGCCGTGTATCCGATGCCCATGTTCTGGTACTTAGGCAGTATGAAAATCGGACTGATAAAAGAAACTTCCTTTTCGTTCGGATTATTGTTGCCGATATTGATAACTCCTACTCTCGCACCATCCACAACGATAAAATAGTATGTTCTGCTCGGGACTGCTGCCCTTGCTTTTATCTTGTCGATGGACTCGATTGCAGGCGAACACTCGTCATGGTACTTTTCGTACAGAGGCATAAAACTTTCAACCTGCATCTCTAGAAGCTGTTCAAGTTCTTCTTCCCTTACTTCCTCAAGAAACATTCTGTTCATCATTTCCATTTTATCTCCAAAAAATAATTATAAATTATGAGTCTTTTTTATTCAAATACAATTCTTTTTTCGTGGTAACTTCAATGTCATCCCTGACATTTTTTACGGCTATCTGAAACTCGTCCTCGTAAATAATTTCGCCGGGAACTTCATCGCATTCTGACTTGTAAAGTTCAACGCCGTACTTTGCTGCCATCTCTCTGTAAAACGACATCTGCGCATAAATATCTTTGCCTTTCTCGGTGTCTTTAAACCATGTAATTGCACCGGCGGGATTGCCGTCATCGTAAATCGGAGGGACCGGAAGAAC
>JAEEOJ010000103.1 GCA_016284175.1 Lachnospiraceae bacterium
AAAGGAGAAAAATAAATGTCAAGGAAAACGGTTCAGGCTATAAAGTGTGTTCAGAATAACACCATGTTTTTTGTGGCGGTGTTGAACAGTAGCATACTCAAAGAAATGTGCTTTGTGTCAAGGAAAAAAGAAGAGCCGCTAAAAGGCTTTCAAAGGTTGCTTAACAAGAAGCGTGCAAAAGATATCGCAAACTATCTAGATTCGGCAAATGGCGTAATTCCAGCGGGCCTTATTTTAAGTGCACAAACTAATACCAATGTTAGATATGAGGAAAAGACAGGTAAGTTATCTTTTGAAGTCGCAAAAGATAGTTTACTTGTAATCGATGGGCAACATAGATTATTTGGGCTATTGGAGAGCAAAAATGATTATGAAATACCCGTGTCAATATTTGTAGATTTAAATACGCGAGATGAAGTAAAGCTTTTTATTGATATTAACACTACGCAGAAAGGGGTCCCTACTGCACTGATTTTGGATATAAAAGGCCAAGCAGGAACCGAGACCAAAATAGAGGAGCGGCAGCGGTATTTGTTTGATAAGTTGAACAAAGAGTCCGTACTTGCAGGATATTTGCTTCCAAATGAGAGCAAGTCAGGGAAAATTTCTCGTACAGTTTTTAATGCGTCAACTCAAGCAGTGTTTGAGGGGGGGCCTTTGGCAGACTTTGGAGATGATGTGATTTATAAGACAATGTGCAATTACTATGAAGCGGTGGACACATTGTTTAGGCAGACTGGGAATCTTAGCGCTAGGTTAAATAAAACCATATTGTTTAAGGCGGTTATGGCTATTTTCAATGATGTCTGCGAAAAATGCTTAATAAAGTATAAAAATGTTAAGGTAGAATCGTTTATGGATTATTTGTATCCTATTCAACAACTAAATTTTGAAGAATATACAGGGACAAATAATGCAACGTTGAATAGAATTATTTTGGATCTAAGGAATCTTTTGAAGGAAAAAGTCGAAATAGAAGAGGATATGTTTTAATGCTTGTATATGACAAAGCGTATATGGATTTTAGAAACAAATATGTAGTACCGCTCGCTACTTATTCGGTGGCATATAAAAGCTTGCGGTATGTAAATGTTAAACAGGCTATTAGAAGAAAGAGCCTCTCAATAGAGACTGCGACTGACAAAGGTTTCGTTTTTCATTTCAACCAGGAAGACTTGTATAAAGCAATTTTGGGAGAAATAGAGCTATTCTATATACGAAAACATATACATCAAAGAGATAGCGTTTTTTGTGCTGGAGATGGAATATCAGCAAACTGGAATATCGTAACAAATTACTATAATGCGTTTTTTTCGGCTTCGTTAATGCTTAGACTATGTCATAGAGGGAATATGTACTTGGAAAATGAGTTGAAGAAGGAAATAGAAATCTTAATTTCGGACAATATAGGAGAACCGGTAAGACTTGATTCTAAACTGGTATATGAAATTTGTGAGCAGATGGGACAACCCGCATTAAAAATAAAGGAGACGAAATATGCAACACATGAATTAGTTTGGATAAAAATGAACGAACTAGTAGATGAAATGTTGAAGCAATCAAGGGAAAATTCGGAGGAGTATTTGGTGCTACTAGGGATAAAGCAGATAAGTAGTCGACTTGGCGTGACCTTTCCGTCACAGTTAAGGAATCGAGTAAATTATCAACCGCTGTATGGTTTAGAGTACCTTGACAAGAAAATATTTCAGCTAAATAAAAAGGTTTCATGGGTCGAGTATCTGTTAAATTATTCCGATACGGATGATGAAAACCAAGTCGCTTGTTATATGTATGCATACAATAAGTATATTGAAAACTTCTGCTATAATTTTATTGCAGAGTATTATGAGCTTAAAGGAAATGAAAACGGCATACTCAAAAAAATAAACACTAGCCTAAATGAACGTAATTCTATGTGGGGGAAAAAATTTGTGTTTTAAGTCTGATAGGTGGTGTGGAATGGTGCTAAGCTAAGCCTTTTGTATGAATTGTCAATCTGAAATTGATTTGTGATGATTTGACCGTGAGCCACCTTATGATTGGCTCGAATGAGAGCGTGGAAAAGTGAAAACTGCTTGTCAGCAGTTGCTATAATAGTATTGAAGATGTAGTTATCGATTAGAAAAAAGTGGTGCAACCATGTCAACTATTCCTCAAATTCGAATTGAGAGCAAAAGCTTGTAGAAGACTTCTTTCGTCTGCAATGCAACAGCTCGAGGATGCTCTGCTTTTCAGATTCTGTAGGCTTTAAGAGTAACCATTCGTCTAAAATTAAAACTTGCGGACCGGTGTATTTCTTGAGGGCCTTAAGAAAGTATTGAATATTACGGTGTTTTCACACCGTAATATTCAAGAAGCTATAAAAAGGAGGACGGAAGCGTGTTTGTTTCAGAGTATCTTGGCCTAAATAGTAGGCAATTTGATGTTTTTGTCGATCTTGGGGTTTTCGACGCGTCTTTGGATAAGGATTCACATTTTTTTATTAATGTGATCCGGTTGAAAAAAACAGAAATACCTGAGTTTGCTGCTGCTTACAAGCACTTAAATAAGCATTTTAGTGATTTAGCAACGCTACTTAATGTAGCGGATGTGCCATCTGAAAAAGATAAGATGTATCGTGCGGCGAAAAAAGCATCTCAATTTCATGAGGTGAACGGGATTAATCTTGGCTTTGCAAAATCCCAACATGGTGCCGGATGGGGTGAAGCATTGATAGAGCAGTTTCTGCAAGACGCATATGAGATAGTAAAAAAAGGTTCTATGCAACCAGAGTTGTTCCACCTAGTGGGAATTTTTGAAGATAATGTTGGCGGGGATCGTGTCAGCGATATGATAGCGACTATAATCGAACCAGAGATTAAGAAGTATACTCTTAGGATTATGGGAGAGCTTGGCTTGAGTAGGGAGAATTGTTCGCATTTAGTATTTCGCGAAGACGGGCTGATACAAAATCCTTTTAAGAAAGCGCCTATATTGCTTTTACCAATGGAAATACTGCATAAACTTCCTATAGCGAAAAATTGGGATGACGTTGATACGGCAGCCTTCGAGAATAATATTATTCGCCAAGAAATAAATATTGAAATTGGAACAGAATGGGAGAAATGGGCTGCCGCAGATAAAAAACGTTACTTCCTTCAAAATATATTTATGAATCCAGAAGCATGTGAAAGAGTCATTGCAGGATATAAAAAGGAAGACCTTACGGCTTTAGATTTTAGCGAGGACGCAGATTACATTGCCGAATTGTTATTAAAGAAAACTAAATTAGCGGTTGACTTTAGCGCAAAGGAATCTAGTCCATCAAGTTTCGACGCCGCAATGCATGTGATAGGTATACTTAAGGATTGGGTAGAAAATAATCGTGGATGGGCTGAAATACAAAATGTATCAACCCAAACACGTGAGAAAGCGGTTCAAAAATATATGCATCTTGGAGCAAAAGATTATGTGAAAACTAATAATATAGATATATCATTCGAGCCAAACGAGGGTAGAGGCCCTGTAGACATAAAACTAAGTAGAGGCAATGACAAGACCTTAGTGGAAATTAAGTTATCCTCGAACAGCCAATATCTACATGGTTATGAGACCCAACTAAAGGAATATGGCGCAGCGGAGCAGACGGAAAATCTTATATACGTACTTTTAGATGTAGGGAATCCAGAGCGTGTTAAAAAAATTACGGAAATCCACAATAATAATTTGGAGAAAGGAATAGAATGCCCTGAACTTGTGATAATCGATGCGAAAGCGAGAAACGCTGCAAGTACGTTTGAACTGCCGGAAAAGGCTGAAAGCACAGATTGTTGATTGTGGTGGAATTAGAATTTATATTGGTAGGAACGATTTTTTTAGATATAATTATGAATGTCAACTTGAATTTGAACCATGTGATGATTTGAAAGTGAGCCACATTGTGATGGCTTGAAAGTGAGCCGGTTCCGCACTACGGGGCGGATTTGGAGGCGTCGCCTGTTGCTTCCACCGGGGACTTTGAGGTGCTTGGCGCACAGGGGGAGGCTTGGCTGAGGACTTTACGGCACTACGACTTCTTATCAGTGGTACCGTTGTGATTCGGCTACACCTGATGTTCCGGTAGCAATCGATGGGGCGGCGACTGCGTCTTACACACCGACAGAGAACGGCATATATTATGTGGCGGTAACCGGCGGCAATGTGGGGTACAATCCTTATGGGGCAGAGCATCCGGAAGGATATACGACAAATGGCGTGTTAGCAATGGTTGCCTATGGATGTCAATCTGAATTTGAGCCGTGTTATGATTTGAAAGTGAGCCGGGTTCACTATGGTATGAGTTATAAAATCATCTGCAATTCTTCATGTTTTGCGGATGATTTTTGAAATTTAGAAATATGCATTGCGTAACCAAATGTGAAGAATTAAAAGTAAAAAGGTGTTTTAATAAACTGCGTTAGAAAAACGAACTATTTATGTTGCCTTTTTTAACATAATGGTATATAATAATGCATCATGAAAGATTATGACTTTGAGAATAATTAATAGCCAGAGGCTTATTATTGGAAACGGGGGAAAATATGAGAAACATGCAAGACAGGATAAAAGAATTGAGGCTTAGTTTAAACCTTTCGCAAGATTATGTTGCAAAATATCTAGGAACAAGCAGATCCACATACACACAAATTGAAAATGGAAAGCGCAAGATTTTGGCAGATGATATAGCAAAATTAAGCGAGTTATTTGGTGTTTCAGCTGATAGTTTACTTGGCAACAGTGAAGTTGGTCAGCCTGTTATGATGTTTGCTCGTAGCTTCGAAAAACTGGATGAGAGAGACCAAGCGGAAATTTTAAATTTGATTCGGTTCAAGGAACGCATTAAAGAACAGCGGGGGTAATAAATGAGATTTGAGGTTCAGGCGGGAACGAAAGATAATCCTGAAAGATTAGCTGCGGCTTATTTGATGAAATACTTTGGCAATCGGAAGATAGAATATCCTATCAATCCATTTCGTATGTTAAAGTTGGACGCAGATTATTTCAAAAGTGCTGCTTGGGGAGCCGGGCAGTGTGAGGAAAAGCGTCGCTTGCGGCAGCATACTGCAAACGACGCTTTTTTTATGATTTACACTTGCATTTTTTTGGATTATGGCATATTATAATGGTATTAGTTCTGTTTTTTAGAACTAATACGTGAAAGGAGCGGACGCTATGATAATAATGCGAATGAAGGCAGATAATATCTTGTGCTTTAATGATTTCGATATTAATATGTCATATCCTAAAAAGATTGTTAACTCTAATATCGAAAATGAGTATTTGAGTGAGCGAAAGAACTTTAGGTACAAAAAAATCAATATTCTAATGGGAACGAACGCTACGGGAAAGACATCGTTTGGAAGAATCTTGATGCAGTTCATGAATTATTTTACAGATGGTACGATAACCAGATTTACAGAAATGATTGGCGATTTTTCGCGGGAAGCCTCTCTTGTAATTGATTTCGCAACGCAGCAGCTACGGCTGTATAGATTCGCATTCAAGGCCGGAGTCAGAAACAATAGCGAGCCTGACGGTAGTAATGTTTCGATAGTTATAAAGAGCGTTCCTATTAACAAGAACGACTCTTATGAGACGTGCGCAGCAAAGCTCGACGATGATAAAAAATGCGAGTATACGACATATGAAAAAGTAAACATAGAAGGCTGGAGCTTTACCTTCCCGAGAGATATAACGGGTAACAAACCATATTCTTTAATTGGGAAGAGTTCTGAGTATTTAACTGTCCTTGAAAAGGTATTAAAGACTTTGGATCCGGCAATTAGGAAAGTTGAAGCTCTGAAAGATGTAGATAATTCGTTTGTAATAAGGCTTGACGGGAAAGATGTAATAATTCAGGACGGTGCCTTTGCTAAAGAGGCCATCCTTTCCAGCGGAACGAAAGCGGGCATAGATATAGCGTATATTATAGCTTCTTCAATTTGCAACATGCATAACTTCTATTACTGTGATGAGATTTTCTCGTTTGTTAATAGTGATTTGGAAAAAGCATGTTTGTCGGTGATTATTGATAAGCTGGGCGATAACAGACAGTTATTCTTTACTACACACAATACTGATATACTTGATATGGATTTGCCAAAGCATTCATACACTTTCATGAAAAAGGAGGTAAGCGAAGACAGAGCCTATATAAGTTGCGTGTATGCATCGGATTATCTGAAGAAATCTGATGATTCCTTAAAAAATGCCGTAGAGAATGACCTGTTCTGTATTGCACCGGAGCTCAATGAACTTTATGATCTCATCGATATGAACTAGGGGAGGGATTTTATGGCCAGAAATGAAATATATCAGTTCTATGTTGAGGGAGAAAACGAAAAGAAGGTAGTTGAGACCCTTAAAAAGGATATGGATGTAATTATTAGCGGAAAGGTTGAAGTTCTTAATGTTGTCCATAAAGAAATCAAATATCCCAGAATCCGAACATTGAAAAGTGGGACAAATGTTGTGCTTGTATATGATACGGACATTAAACAGACAGACATTCTTGATAAAAACATTAAAATTTTGAAATCAAGCAAACACATAAAACGAATCATTTGCATACCACAGGTTTTGAATCTTGAAGATGAGCTGGTGCGAGCTACAAATGTGAGACAAGCACAGGACATACTAGACAGTAAAACGCAGAAAGATTATAAAAGAGATCTTATTAAGTGCGGTAATTTGTGCAAGAAGTTGCAGGAGAAAGAGTTCGATATATCAAAATTTTGGAGCCAAGAACCACCTGACGCTTTTAAGAAGTATGGGAATGATTCGAGGCTGATAAAGAAATGAGCGCTCTATGCGGAGCCTTTAAGCTGAGCGAATATTCATTAGGTAGTGTATTATGAAAACGTGTAATCCTCTTACATTCAAAGAACTATACGAAAAAGACTACGTCAGACGGCCGGATGGCGGGGACATCACTCTTTGGCATTATACCAATGCCGAAGGGCTGATGGGCGTTGTTAGGAATGACAAAGCTGAGCGGGGGAAGCTGCACTTCTGGTTTACGCGCAGTGACTGCTTAAATGATCCGTCTGAAGGCACGCATATTATGGAGCTTTACTACAGTGTATGCGATGAAATGCTGGAAAGTGGGGAAATCTCGAAAGAGTTCTACGAGGTGATTAAAGCTGCCAAGATTGAAGATGATCAGTTCATAGAGTTCTTAAGACCCGACGACGAGAGGGGTGAGAATGGCAACTTGATGGTATATATGGCATGCCATGCGTATATTTGCAGCTTCTCTTTTAAAGAAGACTCTCTGGATATGTGGCGGTACTACTCAAAAGGCAAGAGTGGATATGGGCTTAAGTGTGATGCGAAGTTGTTTTCGGGTATTGGCGCAGTGCACGCATATCCGGTTATCTATGATGACGGAGAAAAGCGCAAGATATTAAAAGAATTAATAGGTGATGTGTTTTGTGCGCATCATGGGTTGGAATATCAAAAAGAGGACAAGCTTAGATTTGCAGTTGGACTGATACAAACAGTGCTGAAGAGGTTTCAGTTTGAGTTCAAACATGACTGCTATGCCTCGGAGCAGGAGTACAGATTTGTAATCTATCTGCCGATTGATGATGTGAAGACATTGAAACTGTCATTGAGCGATGTGGCGGAATTGAGATTCCGCGCGCAGGGTGGCATACTGGTGCCTTATGTGGATATGACAATAGAAAACGGCGATGCGTTCTTGCAAGAGGTTTTAATCAGCCCGTTTATAGAGAATGCGTTTGTGATGGATACTACGCGCGAATACTTATCGCAGTGCGGTTATGACTGCCCGGTTCGTGAGTCGCAGCTGCCGGTAAGGTAGGGCACATTGTAAAAATCGTCAAAAATTGATAATAGATATCACAAAAAACAAAAAGCGCAATCAAATTTCGACGATTTTTGACTGCGCTTTTGCTTCTTTATCTCTAAATCATCTCCATCAGCTCTCCTACTTCCTTCCTCTTCGGAGCGGCCGGGGACTCTGCGGGGTAGCCACAGGCGATGACTGCGCCGATGGCTTGCTCTTCGGGGATGGCAACTGCCTTGCGGATGGCTTCTTCGTCGAAGTAGCCGAGGATCACTGTGCCGATGCCCTTGTCGTGTGCGGCGAGGCAGAATGTCTGAGCTGCGATGCCGGTGTCAAAGGCTTCCCAGAATGCGCCCTTTGGCGTGCTGAACGAACCGTCGCGCTCGTAGCCGGAGCGGCCCTTCACATAAGTAAGCAGCACAATGGCGCGCGCACTTTCCAA
>JAEEOJ010000104.1 GCA_016284175.1 Lachnospiraceae bacterium
GACATTGTTCTTAACAGATGAGTTGAAAACAAACACGTCCTGCTGGATCATCGAAACCACGTCATAGAGTGATTCCGCAGATATGTTTTTCATTTCCGATTTGTCAAAGAAAATGTTACCGCTGTAGTCCTTTGAGGAAGCCATTAAAAGATTTAAAAGAGTCGATTTTCCGCTGCCGCTTCCGCCTACTATCGCGTATGCTTTGCCTGCTTCGAATTCGGCATTTATATTGTGTAAAATCTCTTTTTCTGCATCATATCCAAAGGATACGTTTTCAAGTTTTATGGACTGATTGAAATCATTGATGTCAATGCCATCTGATTCGTCTGTATTTTTATCAAGTGCCTTTGCAAGCTTTTCAACGAGTGCGAGCGCTGCTTTTCTGCTTGATAAAATTCCGGGAAGTTCTGCCACGGGGGAAATAAGGAAGTTCATAAGATTTACGAACATTATTACAACGCCGGGCGACATGCCTTCACCCTTTAAGCAGAGGTATGTACCAACTGCAAATACACCGAACTGCGCCAGGCAGCCTGCAAGCATCCCCATCATGGAAACCGATGTTCTGATACGGTCTTTTTTAAACTTTTCTTTTTCGAGTCTTCTGTTGTTTTTATCAAAAATCGAAGTAATTTCCGCTTCTGCTTTAAAGCTTTTAACTACCTTAAAACCTCTTAAACAGTCACCTACGGAAGTTACGAAATCCGCGTTGTGATCCGATACATTTTTTTCCACATTAACGAGTCTGCTGCCTGTAAGCGCCGATACTGCTACGGGCAAAAGCATAACTAAGATTGCCACAAGCGTCAAAAGCGGCGAAGTAATAAGCATAATGATTAATGAACCGAAAAATGAAACCGCCTTTGATATAAGCAGAAGATTTTTGCCGAGATAATCCGCTTCAACGCTTGTCGCATCATTGGTTAATGCAGATATGTAAGCGAAGGTATTTTCGTCCTTAAAAGAAGAAATTCTCTTCTCCGTTAGCTTCTCAAAAGCGAAGTTTTTATACTGAATCATGGCCTTATTGATGAATTTTGGGCGCGAAAAAAAATCCACCAGTAAAATCAAGACCGCACCTAACACAATTCCGGCTATTATCTTAAGGACTGTCGTGAAGCCCAAAGCACCTTCAACACCCGATCCGACGTCGGTTAATGCTTTAATGCCCCACGATATTCCAAGCGATATAAAACCTGTCAGAAAGGAAGAAAGTACCGCAAACAAAAATGCTGTTTTATTCTTCCTGTAAAACTGTGATTTTAACTGTTTATATAATGATTTGCCATCCATAGTTTTCTCCTTTATTCTGCCGCAAGTCTTTTAAGCTTTGCGACAGTTTTATCATCGTTAACTATTTCAAAAATTTTTTCAATTCCGTCTAAAGCAGATTTGCCCAAAAGATCATGAACACTTCCTGAAGGCAATTTTACAAACCTGATGCTGTTTGCATCATAGTTTGGATTCGCATCATATGCCTTCGCAACCTCAAGTGCGGTTTTATATGTACTTACAGCTTTCGTTGCATGTATGGACTTTAAGTAAACATATGCCAGAAGAGAAAGTGCAACTGCCTTGTATTTATCCACGAAGCTGACCGTATCCTCTTTTTTAAGACCGTCAGTAATTGTGATAAACCATTTTATTATCTGCTCAGCCGATTCATAATCCTCACGAGAAATATACACGTTGGCCATACCCAGAGCCATTTCGGTTAAGTTCCTTAATGACTGAATCAGAGAATACGAAAGGAAGAATTCAGCTTCATCATGTTTGTGGCAGAAAGAGGTAAGTGTATATCCTATAATGTCGTTGTATATTCCTTCGCAGTTATTTTTCTTTAAGATTTCAACCGCCTCATCACCTTCGCCGAGCATAAGCTTTGCCTGAGCCATATAGCTGTATATGCTCATTTCACTTATACCGGAATTTCCCTTCTGATCTATTAAAAGAAGCGCTTTTTCGAAGAGTTCATACGCTCTTTTATAATATCTTTTCTCGTCGTACGGTCCGATGACCAGATAAAAAAGAGCACTGTAAGTTACAACAAGGAAATTATTCGGATACTTGCTTAATGCTTTTTCCGCTTCTTCCACGCCGTCAGGATTTTTCTCATCCAGGTTTTTCTGAATACGCTTAAGAACCGCTTCGGGACCGTTATCCTTCATCTCATATCCAAGCAGCACGTCCACGGAGAGATCAAAATAATCAGCCATATCCATAATTATTTTTATGTCGGGAACAGAAAGTCCCGCTTCCCATTTATGTACCGCTCCGATAGTAACTCCGAATACTTCCGCAAGCTGTTCCTGGGTAAGCTTCCTCTCTTTTCTTAACCTTCTTATATTTTCAGCGATTTTAATTTCCATAGCTTAATCTCCTTTGGTTATCCCGGAATTTCTGATTTTATTTTATCTGACCGCTCATAAAAGCTCAATACACTATCAATACTAATCGTATATTATTTTATATACTTCTGGTATAGTTTGCTCATAAAAGAAAAGAAGAGCCGTTTAAGCTCTTCTCTATCTTTTTTATAACTTATACTGCATAAAATTGCCGTTTTTGACAAATCCGAAGCTCGTGTATAATAAAACACCCATATCCGATGCGGTTATCCATACAGAGCCGCATTCGCATTTTCTGGCTTCATCAACCACTCTCGATAAAAGCTCTTTGGCAATTCCCATACGTCTGTAATCAGGATCCGTAAACATACTCGAAAGCAATCCGAGGCGGCCTGTCGGACAGCTGAAATAAGGTGGCTTTTCAACGATTGACATACCGCTCGTACCTACAATTTTATCGCCGTCCATTGCAAGCCATGAAACAAATGTTCCGTCAGCCATGTGGCGGTCGTAATAATCTTTAAGTGCGGGAACCAAATCAATGTCTTCGGTTGCGCCTTCTTCGCGAAGCTGTTTTATTCTGATATTTATAAACGTATCTACCTGTTCACTCGTAAGTTTCTGATAAGTAACCATCCTTACACCTCCGTTTCAAAGCCGTTTTCTTTAAGCCACTTCACTGATTTTTTAAGTGCCTCTATAGTCTTTGTTTCAAGCACGCATCTTGCGTTTCTTTCCTTAGCAAGATTAAGTCTTTCATGAAGATTTATATCTCCGTCGCCAAGCGCCAGATGGTTTTTAGGCGGCTCTTCCCTGCCGTCATGAATGTGGAAATGAATCAGTCTGTCTTTGTTCTCAAGTATAAAAGGAACGTCAATTTCTTTTATGCCTTTTGAATGTCCGATATCCCATGTCGTGCCGAATTTAGGACTTCCTAAAAGAAACTTAATAGCCTTTTTCTCGTATTCCTTAAAGCCGTCGGTATTCTCAACACAGATTTTTATATCGCTGTCGCCAATCCATTCCTCACACTTGTTTCGGAATGTTTCAAACGACTTCATGTAAACGTCAAAATCTCTTTCATACATCTGCACTTTTCTGTCGGGAAGTGTTATGAAAATCCCGTGGTGCATATGCATGTTTATAGTAAGTGGCTGGGATTTATCGCCGTATTTGTCACGAAGAACCAAAAACTTTTTCGCAACTTCAATCGACCTTCTTGTAGTCTCCAAATACGCGCCTGTAACAAGCCGGTTAAAGTCCGCGATATTTAAATTTTCATCGAGATGTATTGTATAATAAATGCCTGCCTTTTCCGCAAGGCTCATAAAATAATCGGTATCTTCAAGCTTATCAACCTGATATTCGGGAAAATTCATATTAAGCTCAATGAACTTTAAGCCTAAACTTTCGCAAAGGTTAACATTGTCTTCAAGAGTATGATTTTCAATTAATGTCGGCATTCCAAACTGCATATTTCTTTTCCCTCATTTTTACACGGCGCTCCTCTTCGCGCCATTACGATTATACCATATAATCAGGATAATTACTGCAAATACAGCGATAGAAATCATTAGTCCGCCCCAGGTTGCAATCAGTTCTTTTACGGGGTCTGCTTTACTCGGATTCATCATAATCTTTAGTATTGACGGATTGGTATTGTTTACCGCATGCAAAATTGCTGCAGGCCAGATTGAACCGCTTAACTCCGTTATAAAGGTGAGAATAATTCCTATTAAAATGCAGAATAAACACATTGCCAGGATTCCAAGGAACGGAAAGCCCGGATATTCTGTTCCGAAATTGTGACCGATGCAGGTAAGCGGCGCATGCCAGAGTCCCCAGATAATTCCGCCGATGATTAATGCAGGTATCTTTTTGCCTTTAAAGAGACTGAAAAGTTTTGGCATCATATAGCCTCTCCAACCGGCCTCTTCGCCGAATCCCGCGAAACATCCGATAGCTCCGAGGACGATAAAATCGAGCGGAAGAATAAAGAGTATTTCTTTGCTTATTCCCATTACCTCATAGGCTTTCGGATCGAATGCTTCTTTTATGAAAAGCAGAGAAAAAGCATAAGCCATTTCAAAATAAATCCACGGCAGAATCAACGCAATTAAATAGAATATCCATTTTTTATTCTTAAAAGATATTCCGAGGCGCATCGAGTTTTCACCGCTTATTTTAAATCCTTCTTTTGTAATCCATCTGGTAAGCACATGTGCGATTACAGGAAACATCATGACCAGTGACACAAAGGACTGAAGTTCCGTACCCATGGAATTCCATGTTTCGCCACGCGGGATAGCGATTAAAAACCACAGGAATGTCATACCGAAGGAAAGTGCAAGATAAATCAGTAATCTTTTCAAATCTTTATTCATTGATGCTCACCTCCTTCTTTGCATAAATCCATGAAGTCAGAAGGTAAGACAAATAATATTCCACTCCTATAACAATCGGAGAAAGAATCGAAACAAACGTCAATTCTGTCTGATGATTTTTCATCCAGTCAAAAATCAAACCTATGTTGAAATTATTAATAAGTTCATAATCTCCAAATAACAGAAAGGCAATCGCAGCGACCGCAATTATAAGCGGAATGGTCACTCTTACAAAAAGAGAATTTCCTCTGCCGAGAAGAATAAATAACGGCAGTTCCACCGATACCATAAGAAGTGCGAATACATAAGTTAACAGCGTCAACTCAGAAAGATAAGACATCATTTCTTTAAAGGGACCGTCTCCCATATATGAAAGGCCGATAATCAGCCATATCTGAGACAGTGAAAAGAAAATAAATGTCGCTATTGCTATGAAAATATACTTTGAAGCCACAAAAGCATTTTTGCCGACCGGCATAGCTGCAATGTATGAGCGGATTTTATTCTTTTCATCTATTAATGCGATTCTATCCGTCCACATATTTATAAACATAAATCCGAGATAGATAAGCATGGCATCAAATATAAAAAAGAATGTGTCCACCAAGTTTATCTGAGTTCCCTCTTCATCGGTTGCCATAAAACCGGGAAGCACTTCCGTGCCCTTAAATACAAGTCTTAAGACAACCATCAGCACCGTTAATGCTGTAAGTATCCAAATTATTTTTTTGCCTTTTATGAACACAAAATCTTTGTATAAAAGTCCGCCCATCAGATCACCCCCTTCTTTCTTTTTGCAATAAAGCAGGAAGCGAAATAGGAACATACAGAGACTGCGAGTGCGGCAATTAAAAGAATGTATGATTTTTCTTTTATGAAATCAATTGGTCCCCACATGTTAATAGTTCTTGTGCGGTCATCATGTAAAGCAATACCATGAATTATTGTTTTGATTTTGTTAAAGTTTATAAGAACAACGCCCGCAAGCATTGTAAAAATAGCCAGAAGCTGAACGTAACGGTCTTTTTCGTATCCTAAAAGAATACAGAAAAAGATTACAAGCGCACCGTAAATGCTGATAACCGAAATAACGGAAACTATTAT
>JAEEOJ010000105.1 GCA_016284175.1 Lachnospiraceae bacterium
TTTTACTTTTCCGCTTGTATATTTTCCACTTGCACTTCCGCCGTCAAGATCCCACTTAAGCGTATATGAATTTCTGGTGTAATAATACTTAACAACCAGGGTTCCGTCAGCTTTTATCTTAACTGTCTGAACGGAAGGTGATTTAAATCCATCGTATTTCTTAACTGCAGGTTTTACACTTGTATCAGTTGTACCCTTAAGATTTTCTACTGCAGGCTTTGCAGTATACTTTCCGTCAAGCCCCTGTTTGTAATGCTCAACTTTGTAAGCAGTGTTGGTGTTAGCAGTCCACTTAGCCTTTAGAGTTAAATCCTTTGCAGGCATTTTTGCAGGAACGCTATCACTCCAGCCGTTGAATGTATATCCCGATTTTGTGGGAACAGGCGCTGTTATTGAAGCCTCATATTTAACCGAACCGACCGTATAATCACCTGTAGCTGTTCCACCGTCCAAATTCCATGTTAATGTAAATGAATTTCTTGTGTATTCATATTTGATAACAGTGCTTCCATCTGCTTTTATTGTTGCAGTCTTTTTAGAAGGTGATGTAAATCCTTCGTAAGATTTTACGTTAGGTGTAACATTTGTTAAGGTCTCGCCTTTAAGTGTATCTGTATCAGCAAGAACATATCCGCCTTCAAGTTTTTCTTTATAATGTTCAACTTTGTATACAGTATTCTTGCTTGCTTTCCAATGTGCATAAAGAGTTATGTTTCCGGTACATGTATCGTTAGAATTTACTTTTACTCCGCCTGATGCAGCTGTGTACCATCCGTCAAAATCATAACCGGTTAATGTTGTTGTGGGCATTGTACCGTATGTATTACCTTCGTTTATGCTGTATTGAGTCTGTGTAAGGGGCGAGCCGCCGTTTACATTATAAGTTACTGTATAAACCGGTATTGAATCCCAGAGTGCTACGATTGTTGTATCTTTCTCAACCTTGATAGTCGAGCCTACAGGATATTCTTTGCCTGAAATACTCCATGCTTTAAATCTTTTTCCTAAAGGTGCAGTAAAACCGCACTCAGGAAGATCGTAAGCTCCAAAGTAATCCGAAATACTGCTCATAGATCCGCTTCCGCCGTTTGCATCAAAGCTGATCGTGCTTTTTACGAACAAAGCAGCTCCACTTCCGTTTGCGCCTACTGCATAAGAACTATTGTCAGATTTAAAGAATTTTGCAGGATCATCCTTACTGTTATATGTACTGTAATTACTTACAAACATTTGAGGATTTCCCTGAGTGGGAGCGTTTTCGCTTGTTACACCAATTGAAGCCCCATTAGTAAGAGCTCCTTCAAGATCAAAAGCTCCTTCGACGTTATTAATCTCATCGTCAAAATAATTACGAACAACCTCAGGACTACCGGAAATATGCAAAACTCCAAAAGTTCCTATTAATATTCCGCCACCACTTTCATAACTTATATTTTCTGTTATCTTTCCGCCTTTTAAGAAAAATCCTTTGTCGGTTTCATTATCCCAAATGCTTACACCTCCGCCTCCTACTAAGGTACGGTTTTGGGTTATCGTAGCATTGCCCGACATTGTCATGACTCCGTCGCCTTCAAAATATACTGCGCCGCCGTTGTCCCTTGCATTGTTAAGCTTTATAACTGAATTTCCACTCATTATAAAATTGGAATCTTCGATTTTTACAGCACCTCCGTAACCATCGGAAGTATTAGCGCTGATTTCTCCTCCCTGCATTGTAAATGTGGATTCTAAAGCAACATTTACACCGCCTCCGCCTAATGCCAAGTTGGAGCTTCTATTTTTAGTTATTATTCCATCTTTCATAGTTACAGAGGATGCAGCATTTATTCCAATACCACCACCCTGACCGGAATAGTTATGGCTGATTTCACCCTTGTTAATAACCAACGTACTACGGCTGACATAAATGCCACCACCATCACTATTAGGAAAATTAACGTTATTTCCGGTTATATAACCACCATTGATTTCCATATATGCCGAATTATCCAGATAAACACCACCACCTTTATTGCCGGCCCTGTTTCCGCATATATATCCACCGTTCATGATAAATGTTCCATCATCAACATAAACGCCGGCACCGGAATATGATATACCATCCTGTATGTTTTTAGCTATAGAGCCTCCTTCAAGGACTAATTTTCCCCCATATACTTTAATTCCTGCTCCGTCTCTGCCATTTCCACCGGTAATAATACCGCCATTTATCTGAACATTATTTCCAGTTGTAGGATCATCATATGATATTGAAGGATTATGTGTAGAATCAGGATTACTGTCAATAATGGTCAGATTGCCTAATACATATAGGATACTTGAATTTGACTTTATGTATTCAATTATATGGCCATTTAAATCCAATACCACGTAAGTTCCTTTTTTTACGGTCAACTGACTAGTTGAATTAATATCAGCTTCCAGAACTATTTCTGTAGGTGTATTTTCATTTGTACTGGCATTTTCAAGTGCAGTTACAAGTTCGTCATAGTTTGTTATCGGTGAAGCTTTTTTTGCTTCAACAGATATCGTTTTTGTTATCTCTGTGTTATCTGTATCTTTTGCAGAAAAACTAAGTGTATATTTCCCTTCTTCAGGAAATACAACCGAAAACTGGTTTGCAACTGAGTAAGAAGGTGTATATGAATCACCAAGAATATTAATACCTGATGCATTTTTAACACTATTAAGTTTAAACATACATGAGTTAGTACCACCTTCTCTGATAATCGTAAAAGGAGTAAGAGTTCCACTCTTTATGTAAGCATCATAATTAACAAATATATCTGATAATTTGGCAGTACTCTTTTTACCAATTGTTAATTCTTCCGTTGTATATAAACTCTTCATATCCGAACTGTATATATACAGAACATTTAAATAACTCAAAGTGAAATAATAACCCGAATCCGGATTACCGGAATTATGAAGAGCCATAAATAGATAATTACCATTTCCACCATCGCAGTTGGTAACATCAACCAGATAATTAATATTATCCGACCAATGCATAATATTCCACATATGATTACCGCCATCCATGGTTCCATCTACCAAATAGCAATTAATGGAAGAATCGCTGAAAATGGTTTTATCACATAAATACTTAAATGCTTTACTATATCCTTCACATACAACATTAGTTGCATCATTACCGTCAAAAACATATACAAGCTGCCAGGGATCACCATACTTATCGTTCGACCAGGCTGCAGCTTCTTTATTATATACATTTAAAGCGCAAATCTGATCTTTGTAATATGTTATTTTTTCAAGGTCATTTTTAGTTTTTGCAGTATTCAGAATTGAATTAATACGACTTATAGATGCTTCAACCGCACCGGTCTTAGTTGTATCAACAGTATAGTCTTTTCCGCTAACTGCATAGTCTTTATTTACAGAAATCTTATATTTCAAGGTTCCTGTAAAAAATAATTTATATTCATTATTCTCCCATGAGGCAGAACATCCTTCAAAGTTAGATAAAGAAAAATTAAGTCCCATCCAGTATCTTTCGTAAGGATGGTCTGTCAGAATAGAATCACACAGAAGTTGTGCATCAATATCGTAAAAACCTTCTTTTACTTTTAAAGCCGTAACAGCATCCGGATTAATTGTTCCTCCTGTAACTATTTCCGAAACACCGAGATCAGATGCAGAATATTTCCCACCGACTCCAACTTCTTCAGGGGTAAATTCAATTATAGAACTTTCTCTCTCTCCCTTAGCAATTTCCGCTATTGCAATTTTAACTTTATCATAAATAATTTTGTTTAATCCCGTTAACTCGCTACCCTTAAAAGTAGATGAATAAAAAACAGGCGTCTGATTATTATCTATTTCATAATCAATATAATTTTCAAGAAGAGTTTCACTGTCTTCCGAAAATGCATTATTACATACAATATCCTCTTCGTTTGCAGAAACAATTTCGGTTATTTCATCTATGCAATCTTCCGAACCATCCTCATTTGACTCGGTTTCTTCTAAAACAACTTCCGCTTCCGCTTCCTGAACTTCAACCGTCTCAGTTTCTTCTTCAGTCGGAACTAAAGCTACATCTGATGATTCTTCTTCCGCAATATCTTCCTGAACCGTATCAGTTTCAGCATCCAATACGATAATCTCTGGTTCTTCTTCAGAAACATATTCAATTTCTTCAGAAATAGCGGGTTCTGCAGGAACGATTTCTTCTGCGTGTGCTACATTGGTAAACAATGATAAACACATCAGAAACGAAAGGATTGTTGCCAGTGTTTTTTTGAACCTCTTCATAAATTCTCCCCTTTTCATGTTTTTTTAAAAAAATAACCTCGCGGAATCAGGTTCCGCAAGGTCAAAAATTGCATGGCTTTAATTATATAATGCACGCACCATTTAATTAGTAACCTTTATAGATTACTACGAATAAAAACAGATTTCAATAGTAAATTTTTATTTTCGCAACAATATTTATTTATTATTATCTGTTTGTAAGAAAATGCGGTGTTATAAGCGTAAAGAACGCTCCTGCTATTACGTCAAATACCGCTCCAAGCAAAAGCATTACCGGCATACTCTTAAGAATAATTCCCGCAATTACAAATCCCATTGACGGCATAGCTCCGAAGTAAACAAATATAATCTGTACCATCATCTTTACCGTCTGTGCATGATCACCCGGAATCGAAATGCTTACAAAAGCACCTACTGCTGTTCCGAAAAGCGATACCGAAAGGATGAATACAAACCATCCGATTACAACCAAAGGACTAGTCTTTGTAATAATTGCAGCAACAATCATCGGTATAAGTATATCTATTCCACAAACCGTTACAGCACCGAGCAGAGAAGCCCAGATTTTCTTAAGCGGTGAATCGGGTATCAGTATGAAAAACTCTCTGGAAGTATCTTCATCGAGAGGATTTCCCATCGTTCTGTAAAATGAAAATAACGCAATTGTAACAGCAGGGATTAAAAACGGATCAAGAAAAGGATTCTTGATTTTGCCAGCCAGCCAGCTTCCGCCGATTGCAATGAGAAGATTAATTACAAACATCTTCGAGAAGAGTTTGAATTTTGCAAATCTTAATCGGTTATAAACAGTCTTATAAAAGAAAACACTTGCCCCGGAACCATAATGAAAACCGTCTCTTTCGATGTTTGCACTACGGTCTTTATCTCTGGTTACCGTACCGCCCTTTTGGGCATTTTTAGCATTTTCAAGTTTTGCTGCCACTCTCTCGGTAGCAAACATTGCATCCTCATAAAAGTCTGCTTTCACATTCCAGATAATTACTATTGAAATTATGCAGGATCCGACAAAAAGACAGGAGTACGCAACTGTTTTTAAAACATTGCCCATCATCGAATAATAAACCATACCTCTGATCCATCCTAAAAAAGGAATCCAGAATGTATGCTTGTTTCCGAAAAACTTAAATGCAGCAAGTCCTATTTCCTGCTTAGTAATGGTTGTATACGCTATGAATGCAATTCCGAGAACAGCATAAAAACCTATAAGAATTGAACCTATGTTGATTTTTCCTTTTTCAGAATTACGCGACAGGGTATAGAAAGTAATCTGAAGGAGTGTCGAAAACAGCATTGTAAGTATGTAAGCAAGTAAAATAACAAATGCACTCCATACACTTATATGAAGATTGTTTACCAGATTCGGTATCTGAAATATCATGTAAAATCCAACCAGGATATTCATTCCAAGACTGTTCATGAGTCTGAACATAAGTACCGACTGCGGTTTCATCGGAGATGAAAACAAAAGCGGTACATCTGCGGGTTTAAACAACTCTCCGCCTCTGTTAACCGTTGAAATCGTAAGTGTAACAAAGAAAAGAAATGCTACTACGACAACAATATCAACCATATCGTATTTGGTAAGATTTCTTTCCGTAAGAAACTCGGAGAGTTTTGATACATGTTCTTCTACTTCTTCTTTATCAATTGTCTGTTCTACAGTAGTTTCCTCGCTCTTGAAACTTTTTTCAATAAGAGGAACAAGTCTGCCGATTAAAAGCCCGAACAAACTACAGACAATCGTAATTACAATAAAAAATGCCACCCAGGTCTTTAAAAGCTTTTTTAAAGTGTTAACAATCGTATGGAAGGCATAGTAAACAAAAAGTCTCATTCTTATGCCTCCTTAGTATTTTCCTTTTCTTCTTCCGTATTTTCTTCAGCCTTATCTTCTGATACGGCTTCTTTGCTTATTCCTTCAGTAACTTCAAAGAATAAATCTTCAAGAGATTTGCCCATTCCGTCAATTTCAGCCTTGGTTACATTGGCTTTAACCTTACCGTCCTGCATGATAACCGTTCTGTCCCAGAGCATGTCGACACTGTCGATAATATGCGTGGAAATAAGCATGGTTTTGCCTGCCTGACGCATTTCTTCAATCATCAGTTTTAATTCTTTTATGGCGTGAGGATCAAGACCGAGAAGAGGCTCGTCAAGTAAAATAATATCGGGATCCGGTAACAGACCAAGGCAGAGATTCAGCTTCTGCTGCATACCTTTAGAAAGCTCGTCACCAAATTTTTTTCTTTTATCATCAAGTTCGAATCTTTTAAGGAGCATATCAATACGCTCTTTATAATTCGTAAGTTTATAAGCTCTTGCGATAAACTCCATATGCTCAACAACCGTTAATGTGGAGTATAAAGAAGGCATCTCCGGAATATATCCGAGAACTTTTCTCGCATCCGAAGTTTTATTGGGAATTCCGTTAACGGTAATAGTTCCCTGATATTTAAGGAAACCGATAATGGATTTCATTATCGTACTTTTTCCTGCACCGTTAGGTCCCAAAAGAACAGTCAGACTACCCGAGTCGAGAGTGAAAGAAACATCGTTACAGGCAAGATTCTTGCCATACTTCTTAGTTACGTTTTTTACTTCCAGCATTTTGTTTCTCCTTTTCAAGTAAAATATTATAAGTAGACGGATGTCCGTACCGCAAAACATTATATCATATATATTTAGCGAGCGATAGACGGGTTCGAGTCCCATCATGTATAAAAAAAGAAGACATTGTGTTGATCAATGTCTTCTAATCGAGCGATAGACGGGACTCGAACCCGCGAGCTCAACCTTGGCAAGGTCGTGTGCTACCAACTGCACCACTATCGCATTTACCTGTCCGTTTTGCGGACAAGTAATATATTAACCGATTGATTTTAAAAAGTCAACAACTTTTTGAAACGGATTAGTTAATATTGATATTTATACTTCCGGAGCTTGTTTCTACCTTGATTTTTTTGTCTTTTCCGTCATTTGTAATAAACTTGGAATCCTTCTTCTCGTCGTTTACATTGATTGAGCCTGAAGATACATCAAGATCAAAATCGTAATCGTTTACATCTCCGATTAAGTTTAATTTAACTCCGCCGCTTGATACATCAAGGTCAGCGTTATCAATTTTGGTATCTTCTGCCTTAACGCCACCCGAGGTTGAATCTGCGGTTAAATTCTCGATTTCACAGCCATCCATTTTTATTGAGCCTGAGTTCGCATCAAGATTTGCACTCTTGGCTGAAACCTTTGTAAAATCAATTCCGCCACTGGTCGAATTACCTTCAATTGTTTCTGCGGTTACATTTTCAAATTCAATTCCGCCGCTTAAACTTCTGGCATATATATTTCCGACCTCAGCATTATTTATTACAAACTTTCCCGAAGACTGGTTTGCTTTTAAGTCTTCATACTTAACATTATCAAGGGTCGTTCTTCCGCTTGAAACCTTAATATCAAGATTGTCTGCTTCGGAGCCTGTAATACTTACGCCGCCAGAGGAACTCTCAATTATACCGTCTATATTTACGTTTTTAATATCCATTCCGCCGCTTGATGTCTTTATTTCTGCATACTGATCTTTCGTTACATACAATTTTATGTACTGCTCTTCTGAATCAATGTTCATTATGTTTATAGGAATCACTTTATTATCTTTATGTGTAATAATGAGAGTTTCATCCTCAACTTTTATATCAGGAATCGCCTCTTCAAGTAAGCGGTATTCAACGCGGCACTTATCACTCTCTTCTATGTATAATTTTCCCAACTCTATGTCGATCTTCATTGAAGAAAAATCATCGAGGTCATAATATTCATTGATATAAATAGGCTCAACAAATACCTTATTTTTGATATCAAATCCGAAATTATTTTTTCCTCCGAACAATAATCCGAGTCCAAATATTACTCCTCCTAAAAGAAGCAATGATGTATTTATAATTACCATAACCAGTATAAATTTTTTCATAATAAATCCTTTCTTTTATGCTTTTTTAACTCTTTTCTCGGTTGACTTTTTAATTATTTTGACAATAAGTCTTACGATAAGTATGAAAAGAAGTACTGTTACAAAGCAGATTGCAAGACCGATGGCGATTACCATCATACCGGCACCTATACATACAAGTTTCTGTCCGATACCCGGTGCAATAAATGCCGAAGCAAATACTGCAGTGCCTGCAGCCATTATGGAGAGTCCCGCACCAAAGAATGCAACGAATAGTATAAGCAGAACTAAAAATAGGGTTAATACAATTACTAACAGGCAAATAGCAATCGGCAAAGATATCGGAAGCGAAAAGATGGAAATAATCGCAATCCATACTATTGTGGCCGTTTTCTTAGCGGATTTCTTTTCTTCGTTTGAATCGATATGCTTCATTGTGATATCCGCAAATATATTCTTGGCAACTTCTTTAGGAGTTCCGAGCTTTGCGGTAACATCTTCGTCCTCTGCAAATCCGTAGTCCTCAAGATATTCTGTATAAAATGTTAAAGCATCCTCTCTGTCTTCCTGGGGCAAAAGTTTAAGTTGTTTGGAAAGGGCTTTTAAAAATTCACTCTTATTCATCTACATTTCCTCCTATCAGCCTGTCAATCTTGGTTTTGTAATCAATCCATTCCGTTCTGTAAAAACCAAGCAGCTCGTTTCCTTTTTCCGTGATGGAATAATATCTGCGATTTCTGCCCTCGAAAGGCTGATCGTATGTAGTAAGGTATTCGCTTTTCTGAAGTCTTCGTAATACCGGATAGAGTGTTGATTCGGAAATGTCTACAACTTCCTGGACCTTCTGCGTCAGTGTATAGCCGTAAGCATCACTCTCTGCAACTATACCGAGCACACATGCGTCCAAAAGCGGTGCCGTAAGTTGATATGTCATCCTTAATCCCTCCTGATTTATATTTGAAAATTCATAGCTATTTTTGTTTTCGTATAATACTATACGGCGTATAATATTATTTGTCAACACATATTATACAAATTTTCAAATATTATTTTTCATCTCATAAAAGAAATAAATGTTATGTAAACTAACTTATCATAAAAGAGTAAAATAAAAAGGTGCCTGGCTCGTATGCCGTGCCTGGCACCTTGATTATTATGTAAACTATCTTTAATTATCTTGCAGTAAACTTTCCGTCCTCAACATCAATCGTAATTGTATCGCCTTCGGAAACATTTCCTGAAAGAATAAGTTTTGCGGCAAGTGTTTCAACTGTTTTCTGAACGTATCTTTTAAGAGGTCTTGCACCGTAGTTAGGATTGTAACCTTCTGCTATGACTTTGTCTTTTGCTTCATCGGTTAACATAACTTTATACTCTCTGTCTTCAAGACGTTTGTTAAGATCGGCCACGATGAGATCTAAGATACCTGCAATTTCATTCCTGCCGAGTGGTTTAAACAGTATAGTTTCATCGATTCTGTTAAGAAACTCCGGTCTGAAGAACTTATGAAGCATACCTGTTACGGCCTCTTCCACGCCCTCTTTAAATTCACCGTTTTCATCAATGCCTTCAAGCAGCACGTCTGCGCCGATGTTTGAAGTCATTATGATGATTGTATTCTTAAAGTCTACCGTCTTGCCGTGTGAATCAGTGATTCGGCCGTCATCAAGTACCTGAAGAAGTACATTGAATACATCAGGATGAGCCTTTTCAACTTCATCAAAAAGAACTACCGAATAAGGTTTACGTCTTACAGCTTCGGTTAACTGACCGCCCTCATCATATCCTACATATCCGGGAGGAGCTCCGATTAGTCTTGATACGCTGTACTGCTCCATATATTCACTCATATCGATTCTGACAATATTGTTTTCATCATCGAAGAGCGACTGTGCAAGCGCTTTGGCAAGTTCCGTTTTACCTACACCTGTAGGTCCTAAGAAAAGGAATGAACCGATGGGCTTTGTAGGATCTTTTATGCCTGCTTTCGATCTGATGATTGATTCGGTAACCTTTGTTACGCCGTCATCCTGACCGATGACTCTTTTATGAAGTTCATCTGCCAGATGCAGCACTTTGTTTCTCTCAGACTCATTGAGTTTAGCTACGGGAATACCTGTCCATCTAGATACGATTCTCGCAATTTCGGTATCGGTAACCTTTTCATGTACCAATGAATCGTCTTTCTTTTCGGCCAGTTTTTCTGCCTCTTCAAGACTTGCTTTTAATCTCGGCAGTTCACCGTATGTAAGCTCTGCAGCTTTTGCAAGATCGCCTTCACGTTTTGCGATTTCAATCTTCGAATTGAGGGCATCGATTTCCTCTCTCATCTTCGAGAGTTTATCTACCGCACTCTTTTCGTTCTCCCATTTAGCTTTTGCATTTGCAAAATCTTCTTTTTCGACTGCTAAATCTGCGAGCAAATCTGCCAAACGCTGTTTACTCTGTGAGTCGTCTTCTTTCTTTAAAGCCTGAGCCTCGATTTCCATCTGGAGTATTTTACGCTGTTTTTCATCAAGCTCAGTAGGAAGCGAATTAAGTTCGGTCTTAATCATTGCGCACGCTTCATCTACGAGGTCGATAGCCTTGTCGGGCAAGAATCTGTCAGAGATATATCTGTCTGATAAAACTGCTGC
>JAEEOJ010000106.1 GCA_016284175.1 Lachnospiraceae bacterium
GTAAGATGCTTGATGAAGCTCAGGCTGGTGATAACATCGGTGCACTTCTTCGTGGTATTCAGAGAACTGAAATCGAAAGAGGACAGGTTCTTGCTAAACCCGGTTCAGTTACATGCCACAAGAAATTCACAGCTCAGGTTTACGTATTAACCAAAGATGAAGGTGGACGTCATACTCCTTTCTTCAACAACTACAGACCTCAGTTCTACTTCAGAACAACTGACGTTACCGGTGTATGTAACCTTCCCGCTGGTACAGAAATGTGCATGCCTGGTGATAACGTAGAAATGACAATCGAACTCATCCATCCCATCGCTATGGAGCAGGGTCTTACTTTCGCTATCCGTGAAGGTGGTAGAACAGTAGGTTCAGGAAGAGTTGCTTCTATCATCGAGTAATTCCGCGTTAGCAATGAGATGAGCGCATAAAGCGTAAATAATAAAAGCCACTGCAAGCTTGCTTGCGAGTGGCTTTTTTATTTGCGCTGAAGGCATTCAGCGAATGCCGTGACTGAGAAAATGCGAAGCATTTTCGAAGGGCGCGCTCATCTCATATAGAGGCGGCGACTGCCGCGATGAAGATAGCTGCGAAGCAGTTATCGAATGCTTCTCGTTGCTTATTATAGTTATTATAGTTATACTAATAAGAGTTATAGGAGCAAAAGAATGGTGATAAAGATGAAAGTTATAGAAACTATAAGCAAAAGGCACAGTTATCGCGGAACATATAAACCGGATAAAGTTCCGAGAGAAGATCTTAAAAAAATAATGCAGGCGGGGTTGGATGCGCCGTCAGGATGTAACAAACAAACGACCAGTTTGATATGCGTGGATGATTCAAACATCCTAAAAGAAATACATGCTGTAATTAATCCGCCCATAGCCGAATCAGCCCCGACGATGATTTGCGTTTTAACCAAGAGAATTAACGCATACAGAGATAAGTGTTTTGCTATTCAGGATTATTCGGCGGCTATAGAAAATATGCTTTTGGCAATAGTTGAATTGGGGTATCAGAGCTGCTGGTTTGAAGGCCATATTACAGACGATGACAGAATATGTGATAAGATTGCAAAGATACTAAATGTGCCTGAAGAATATGATTTGGTTTGCGTTCTTCCTGTCGGAATTGCGGAAAACGAACCTCTGCTTCCGAGGAAGAAGGAATTTAGTGAAAGAGCATGGTTTAACTCTTTTATGAGTAAGGAATAATATTACGGATTTATTGATATGAACAAAATTCTTGAAAACAAAAAGGTTATATTTCTTGATGTCGGTTATACGTTAGATGCGCCTGCTTCGGGCGACTGGATGCTTACAAACAAATTTTATGAAGTTGTCGGTGACAGAATAAACGGCATAGATTCCGAAGAGATAAGAAGAGCCAAGTATGTCGGAATAGATTTTCTTGAAGAGAACCATCTTTTGGCTATGATGGAAGAAGAGTATAAACAGGACATTGAATTCTATTCGATTGTATCGAAAGAACTGAACCTGGGATTGTCTTTGAAAGAACTGGAAGAAATCGCTTACGACAGAACTTACAACATGAAAAACTATATCGTTTATCCGGGAACCGTTGATGCCGTAAAAGAACTGTCAAAATCTTTTAAACTGGGTATCATCTCAGATACGTGGCCGAGCATTACTCCTCAGCTGGAATATATCGGAGTTTTGAAGTACATTTCTTTTTATACTTACAGTTGCTCCATTGGAGTCTTTAAACCTGATGAAAGAATGTATCTGGATGCGCTTGGCAAATGCGGTGTTCCCGCTGAAGAAACGGTATTTGTGGATGACAGAGTTGCTAATCTTGAGGGTGCGGCAAAGGTAGGAATTACACCTGTTCTGATTACGGTTAATCCTGGATCTGACAGGGAAACATCTTTTACGAAAATAAAAGAATTAAAAGATTTATTATAAAAGAATAAAAAAATGATAGGTAAATTATATGCCGTCGGAGTCGGACCGCGAGACCCGAAGCTTCTGACTTTAAAGGCTGTTGAAACAATTAAAAATGCAGACTGTATAGCATGTCCTAAGAGTAAGGGAGAGCCCGGAATTGCGTATAAAATTGCGGAATGGAAAATGAGCGTATCTTTTATGATCTTAAATCCATACCCGATGAAGCAGGATACTTTTCGGTTTTAATCGTAAAATAAAAGGATGAAAAAATGAAAAATATTATTACAGTTCAACACACGCAGTCGGTTCATCACACAAACGGAATGGTAGGCTCCTGGACGGATTGGGACTTAACGGAGTTTGGCAAGAATCAGGCCGACAATATCGGAAAGAACCTAAAAGAAGAACTCGCTGATAAGAAAGTGATTATGTATTCGTCGGATTTAAAACGTGCGAAACAGACGGCCGATGAGATTGCAAAATACCTCGGGGTAGAACCGATTTTAAGACAGGAATTAAGAGAGCGAAACTTAGGAAAGTGCTGCGGAAAATCCGTACAGTGGCTTCGCGAAAATATCGAGAGTGATGAAGTTACGGTTGATGACAGATTGTTCTCTGACGGAGAGAGCAGACGTGATGCATGGAATCGTCTCAAACCGTTTTACGATGAGGTAATGGAAAGTGATGCGGAAAACATCATAATCGTTTCTCACGGCGATCTTTTAAGCCTTTGGAATGCAATGTATTTAGGTCTTGATGTTGAATCATTATACAAGGTTGATATACACGGACCCGCGGGCGGAGTATCACATATGTCGGTCGGTGATGACGGAAAACACCGCGTGAGAAACATCAACGATATGTCGTATATAAAGGAAAATTAGTTTGAAAAGACACATTATGAATTTAACACCTTCTCCGCTTAAGATGATTAGGGAAGGCACTAAAACAATTGAACTTCGTTTGCTCGATGAAAAAAGAAAAGACATTTCCGTCGGAGACACAATTGTATTTAATAACACCGAAGATGAGAATGATTCTTTGTGTGTGATGGTTGAGGATTTGTATATCTTTGATTCGTTTGAAGAACTGTATGCGAACCTTCCTTTGCTCGAGTGTGGTTATACAGAAGATGATATAGATTCTGCATCTCCCGGGGATATGGAAGCGTATTATTCCAAAGAAAAGCAGGCACAATATGGTGTAGTCGGCATTAAGGTAAAGCAGATAGTCGGAATGACTGTCAAGGGCATAATTGACCGCCCGATTGGAAGTCATCACCCGAGACATCCTGAAAATGTATACCCGGTTAACTATGGATTTGTTGAAGGAATAATAGCTCCCGACGGCGCAGAACAGGATGTGTATGTGCTTGGCACCGACAAGCCGTTATGGACCTTCGAAGGAAAGGTAATTGCAGTATATCAGCGCTTCGATGACGTCGAAGACAAATGGATTGTATCACTCGACGGAAGCGATTATTCAGACGAAGAAATCCTCAAGATGATTGATTTTCAGGAGCGATATTTCAAAGGAAAGTTGGTAAGATAGGATATAAAATGAAAACATATTTAGATGACGGAAAAATAAAAGTTAGAAGCATGATTTCAGAAGATGCGCATGTCCGGATTCTATGCAGAAGAGGGCTGGAACTTATACAGCGCAGATTATGAAATAGAACTGGATACTATAGTTGTTATAGAAGATCCCTTTGATATTGATGACGATGACAATGAAATTCTTCCTGAGAGTATCGTTGAAAGAAATATGGTTTTCGTATGGAGTGATGAACTGGTTCAGGATTGTGTATCGAGCGCCATTGACCAGAAGGTCGATGCTTCGCTTGAACTGATACTGGAAGCAATAAAATATTACGATATAAATGATGATTTTATGACAATAGAATAGATTTTTGGAACATTACGGGTGTAAAGAGCAAAAGCTTCAAAAAACCCGTAATTTTTTTTATCAAGCCTCGTAAAATTACGGGCTAAATACGAAAAAACGTCAAAAAGCCCGTAAAATCCGGCATTATTCCCCAAAAAATTACGGGCTAAACGCAAAAAACTACAAAAAAGCCCGTAAATTCTTCTCGTCGCTATTTTATTGCAAGAATACGTGAAAATGTGCTAAAATAAAGCGGTATATGGGCAGGCTGGATAAAGAATCCAAATCCTGCTTGTTTTGCATGTAAAAATTCAGTGTGGTTTAGCTTTAATTTAAGGGGAATAAATGAGTCTTGCAACAGTACTGAACATGCGCAATCTGTTTAATATTCTGTTATTCGGAGTACTGGTGGTATTGGTAATAATACTGCTCGTACTTTTGTATGCGATTGCTATTCATTACAGAAGAAAAAACGAAACCGGCAGGATGAGCAACAGAAGGAGAAGATTTAACTTTGCTTTTACGCTTTCCATTACATTCCTTCTTATGCTTTTTGCCGTTATATATACTTCGCGACTCTTTTATAATGAGTCGGTTTCAACGCTGTACGGAGAGTGCGAGGACAAGGTTTCGAAAATAGCCGACAGTCTTTCGACATACCTTAACACTTCCGAAGCTGTTTTGTGGGTAACGGGAGATTCGGCGGATCAGATGTACCAGGACGGCGCGAGCACGGAAATCATTCATGATTATTTAAGATCCGAGACTTACAGTCAGCAGGTAAAATTCGATGAAAACTTCATGGGATTTTATGCGGTAATAGATGATGTATTTATGTCCGGTATCGACTGGATAGCTCCGGATGACTACAATCCTTACGAGCGTGACTGGTACAAAGCCGCGGTTAAAGCGGACGGCGATGTAGCAATCGTAGAGCCTTATCTTGATGCGCAGAGCGGCGACATCATCATTTCTTTTGCGAAGCTTTTATCGGATAAAAAGAACTCGGTATCGCTCGACGTATCACTTAACCATATCCAGGAAACCGTTGAAGAGATCAACATTAACGGCAACGGCTACGGAATGGTAATAGATAAGACCGGCGATATTATTGCGCACAAGGACGCTTCCTTAAACGGTATGAACTGTTCGGAAGTGTTTAATGACGATGCGTTCTTAAATGCCGTATTAAATACCAGAAACGGAAGAACCGAAGCGGTTATTGACGGCTACAAATATACGATTTTTGTAAACGAAGTTTTAAATCAGTGGTATACGGTTGTACTTGTTAAAAATATGGAGCTCTTCGCAGAGACCAAAGTACAGCTTATCGTAAACGTCTGCGTATACTTAATTATTTTCTTCCTCATTACGTTCTTCTATTACATGAGTTATATGAATGAGCAGAGCGCCAACCAGATGATGGAAGAGCTCATTTCAAGCAAGCAGAAGCAGGAATATGAGGCAAAAGTGCTTAAGCTCGAAAAGAGTGCCGCTGACGATGCAAACAAGGCTAAGAGCCGATTCCTCGCAGATATGTCGCATGAGATAAGAACACCTATCAATGCGGTACTCGGTATGAACGAAATGATTCTTCGTGAAACCGACAGCGAGAGCATAAAAGAGTATGCAGGCAACATTCGTTCTTCGGGACGTGCACTGCTTTCACTTATAAACAGTATCCTTGACTTCTCAAAGATTGAAGACGGCAAAATGGAGATTGTTCCCGTCGATTACAGTGTTGTCGACATGATTCATTATCTTCAGAATTCAATCGCCGAGAGAGCCGCTGCAAAGAGCCTTCAGTTTATCGTGGATGTGGATTCTTCGATTCCGAGAACCCTGCACGGCGACGACATGAGAGTAAGTCAGGTAATCATGAACCTTCTTACAAATGCCGTAAAATACACGAAGACAGGCGAAGTAAGACTGACTGTTAAAAACAGCGGTATTTCCGACGGAGACCTTTTACTTTATGTGGAAGTAAAAGATACCGGCATCGGCATAAAAGAAGAAGACATGCCCAAACTTTTCGAGTCCTTCGAAAGACTCGATAAAGAAAAGAACCGTAACATCGAAGGTACGGGACTCGGTATGTCAATCGTTACAAGACTGCTTACCATGATGGGCAGCAGACTTTCCGCAGAAAGCAAATATGGAGAAGGCTCAACATTCTCGTTTGTGATTAAACAGGGAATCGTGGACGAAACTCCGATTGACGATACATACGTAAAACTGTCGGACGGCAATCAGGCAAAGAGCGAGACTGCTTACCATGAATCATTCACCGCGCCCGAAGGCAGAATACTTATAGTCGATGACACAAAGATGAATCTTAATGTCGCAAAGAATCTTTTAAAGAAGACTCTTTTAATCATTGAAACCGCATTAAGCGGCGACGAAGCTTTAACACTTTGCGCATCGAAGAAATATGACGTAATCTTAATGGACCAGCGTATGCCCGGGCTTGACGGCACACAGACGCTTCATTTGATCAAAGAACAGTTTGAAGGCTACAATATCGACACACCCGTCATCTGCCTCACAGCGGACGCAATAAGCGGTGCGAGAGACAGATATCTGGCAGAGGGCTTTTCGGATTATCTCACCAAGCCTATCGAGTGCAGCGAACTTGAAAAGATGCTCTTAAAATATCTGCCTGCGGAGAAAATCATAAAAGGCGAAAACCAGATTACATTCGATCTTGAGAGTGAAAAAGAATCGGAAAAGGAAGAATCTTTTATCATAAAATTTAAAGACCTCGGAATAGATACGGATAAAGGTCTTTCATACTGTCAGGGAGACCTTGATGTGTACGAAAACATTGTTTCGGAATACATTAAGGAAATGCCCGAAAGGTCCGGCCGCCTGAAAGAATGCCTCGAGACTTCCGACTGGAAAAACTACTGCGTATACGTTCATTCGCTTAAGAGCACTTCAAAAATGATTGGTGCATTAAGCCTTTCCGATGAAGCCTTAAAGCTTGAAGAAGCGGCTAACAAAGAAGATGCAGACTTCATAAAAGAAAATCACGCCGAAGTGATAAATGAATACACAGATTTAGCGACAAAAATGGCAGACATACTCGGAATCGATTTATCAGAGAACGATAAAGACGAAGACATTATGGAGTTTTTGCCTGAATAAAGAAAATTATAAATCATCATATTAGGAGGATTTTAAAAATGAAATTAAGTAACATGGTTGGTGACAGATTCAAAGAGCGTCCTTCGGACTGCGTAATTGATTCACACGCATTTTCCGTAAGGGGAGGTTATATCAAATACGTTTCTAACGGTATTTATTCGCTCTACCCACCCATGAAGAGAGTAACTGCTAAGATAGAGAACATTATCAGAGAAGAAATGGATGCTGCTGATTCACAGGAAGTTTTATTCCCCGTTGTTTTACCCGGTTCACTTTGGGAAGAATCAGGAAGATTCGAAAGCGTTGGCGATGAACTTTTAAGATTTAAGGATCGTAACAATTCTTCAATGGTACTCGGTATGACTCATGAGGAAGCAGCCGTTCAGATGGTTCGCGAATGGGGCAATACCTATGCGAAATATCCTTTCTGCATTTATCAGATTCAGACCAAATTCCGTGATGAGGCACGCCCCAGAGCAGGTCTTATCCGTGTAAGAGAATTTACGATGAAGGATGCATATTCCTTCCATACATCTCAGGAAGACCTCGAAAAATACTATGACGTAATGGCAAATGCTTACTTCAGAGTATTCGAAAGAGCAGGTATCCCCGAAGTTATCTCCGTTAAGTCCGACTCAGGTATGATCGGAGGCAGCGTATCGCACGAATACATGCTTTTAGTTGATGCAGGCGAAGATTCTATCGTTTTATGCGATGAATGCGGTTACAGCGCAAATATGGAAGCTGCAGACACTACTGTAGACAACTCTGGCTGCGCACCTGCGGGTGAACTTAAAAAAGTTAACACACCCGACTGCAAGACCATCGAGGAAGTTTGTACATTCCTTAACAGCAAAGTGGAAGAGTCCTGCAAGGCAGTTATTTATCAGGCTAATATGACCGACGAGTACATCGTTGTATTCTTAAGAGGCGACTATGAAGTTAACGAAACAAAGTTAACGAATCTTTTAGGAGAAAAAGTTCATGCGGCTACAATCACTCCCGAATGCGGCCTCTGCGCAGGCTTCTGCGGACCTTACGAGCAGAAGGCTAAATGCAGGATTATCTACGATAAGTCACTCGAAGGAATCGAAAACCTCGTATGCGGTGCAAACGAAGTTGATTACCACTACACAGGACTTAATATAAAGCGTGATATAGGCGATGTTGAATATGTTGACGTTGCAAAAATCAGAACCGGAGATATCTGCCCTGTCTGCGGCAAAAAGACCATCAGAATCAGCCGTGGTATCGAGGTAGGAAACATCTTCCAGCTCGGCACAAAATACTCCAAGTCAATGGGCATGACATATACAGACGTTGACGGAACCGTTAAAACACCTATCATGGGCTGCTACGGTATCGGCGTCGGACGTCTCGCAGCCAGCGTAATGGAAGCAAAGCATGATGATTACGGTCCCATCTGGCCCATCACAATCGCTCCCTGGCAGGTACACCTCTGCTGCATGAGACCTGACAAGTCTGAATGCAAAGAGGCAGCAGACAAGATTTACAATGAACTTCTTAATGCAGGCGTTGAAGTTATCTACGATGACAGAAACGTACAGGCAGGCGTTATGTTTGCGGATGCAGACTTACTCGGTGTTCCCGTAAGAGTTACGGTAGGACCGAAGAACATTGCCAACGGTCAGATCGAACTTTCGACCAGAGACAAGAGCGTAAAAGAATTAGTCAGTGTAGACGATGCACTGAGTGCAACAAAGGGTCTCATCGACAAGCTCTTCGCAGAGATTAACGACAAAGTAAGAGACAGAGTATAAAAAAAGCCAAACGGGGACGGTTCTAAAATGGTAAAAAAAGCCAAAATAGAACCGTCCCCAATTGGTAAAAAAGGCCAAAATAGAACCGTCCCCAATTGGTCTAAAATGTTTCCCCTAAAAAGGTGGAATTCAACACGTATTTTTTTTATGGAAAGTGATATAAAATGACAAACGAAGAGTTAATGTGGAATGTGAAGGACTCTGAACAGATTCTTCATACACCCATATTTGATGTAGAAAAAAGAAGAGAGGAATCGGCCACAGGTATAAGCGGAGATTACATGGTAATCAACGCAACTGAGTGGGTAACTATAATTCCGGTGTATCAGGGCAATTTTGTGCTGGTAAGACAGTTCAGACACGGCCTTGGTAAAATCACCGCAGAGTTTCCCGGCGGTATGTGCGATGAAGGTGAGGATCCGGTAGAAAGCGCATACAGGGAACTTGAGGAGGAGACCGGATTTAAGACGGGGAAGATGACCGTACTCGGAGTATGTTCACCGAATCCTGCCATTTTTTCAAACTCTATTACGGTGTGTCTTGCAGAAGACTTAACACCGACGAACCAGCTTCATTTGGATGACGATGAAGTATTAACGTATGAGATGGTTCCCATTAATGAAGTCATCAATTCTTTTTGCAAAGGAGAATACGTAAACGCATTTATGGGTACCGCTCTGGCACTTTATATGCGCCATATGCAGGCAGAAGACAGGGAGGCTTAATATGAATACTGCTAAACGATTTTTAACCCAGTTAACCGCTGTAACACTCGCAATTTGCGTATTATTTCTATCTTCATGCGCACCGAAAAAAATAGACGGTGAAGAATATCCCGGATTCGTACCAATCGAAGAAACCGTGACCGAAAAAAAGGTTGAAGAAAAAGAAATTCCGGTTGAGGATATTGTCGAAAAAGGTGGCATGACAGATAGTGAGTTTGAAGAATTAATCAAAATTCCCGATCCTTTCGAGGAAACAGGAAAATTCCAGTTTTGCCCCGGAGCGATTCCGGAAAATTATGCCAGACAATACAGAGAAAAACCGGAGATAGTATTTGTGGCAAAACAAATGCTGACAGCCGTGTATAACGGTGCAAGCGAATTTAGTATTGCTCCGGAATACGAATTAAGCACGGATGAGGCCTGGTTGGCAGAAGAACTGGCGGCAAAGGCCTGCCCTTTGGCGGATGCCTGTTCTATTGGAGCTCATTTGGAAGATCCGCTTACCTACTCAGTAATCTACATGCCGAAGAATGATATAGTTTTAGACGAAAACGGTGATATAGATGATGAAAGATCGAGTTTTACCGACATGGATGCGGTTGAAGCAAAGAAGGTAATCGGTGATTTTACAGATTTTGTTAAGTCTTTAATAGACCGCAATATTAAAAAAGAAGATTCCGATATGGAAAAGGCTGAGAAAATTTATGAAGCGCTCGTAAAAGAAGTAGCATATCGTGAAAAAAGACCTTACGAAGATTCAATGTATATTGAATTTACAGAAGAAGGAATGGAAGCTTTAAGAGGAGAAACTACTCTTGTTGAGGATATCATTAATGATCATGCCACAAGCAAGAACAGAATTCCTTTTTTATATCAGTACATTCTGACACAACTTAACATTGAGTGTATGACAGTTACTTCATCCGGAGCATATGTCAGTCAGGGCTATGAAAAACTTGATAAAGAAATGGGCTCGGACGGACGACTTGTCTGGAATGTAATTGTTATAGACGGAATACCTTATAACTGTGATATGGCATTCGATATGATTGTATACGAAGCCGAAAAAGGTGCTAACAAAGATTATGAACCTGTAATGAAGTATTTCGGCATGAGTGACAGTACAAGAGCGCAATCATTTGTTATTACAAGCAGGGACAATCTGTATTTGTACGATCCCAACATATCGTATGAATGGGAAAATCCTCCGAGAGATATGGTTCCAGAATGTCCAAAAGATTATCAGAAGTAAGGTAAAAAAATGAATATAAAAAGAATAATAAAAACTGCATCCGCATACCTGCTTTCGGGAGCATTTGTTATTTCAATGATTGCGGGCACCGGATGTAACAATCCCAAAACAATAGAAGATTATCCCGAACCGGTATCGGCTGTAAATACCGAAACCGAAACTAACACAGATACAGATACCGATACTCCGAGTGATGAAGGTACTGAAGCTCCCAAGGCAAATGCTGTTGAACAGCTGACTCTTACAGACGAACAGTTTGAAGAATTTATTGCCATTCCGGATCCGTTTGAGAAAACAGGGCAGTTTCAATATAACCCCACGGCAATACCGGAGTACTATGCAAGAAGATTCAGGGAAAAACCTGCGATAATAGCTGTGGCCAAAGCAATGATGGAAGCCGCATATAATGCAGAGAGAGGTTTTGATGTTCCTCCGGAAGATGTCCTTGATATTGATGATTATATAAAGGCACTTTCTCTGGCGGAAATGTCAAGCCCTATAGTTGATTCCGCACAGATGAAGACCGAGGGTTTTCAGGATTATGAAATCATTTATATGCCGGAATTTGTTGTAAACGAGACTGAACAGGGCATCTTCTTTGAACTGAATACGGAACAGACTTCATATGAGCATGCAAGTCAGATAATAGATCAGTATACCGATTATATTCAGGATATTGTAAACAAAAACGTTTCAAAAGATGATTCGGATATTGAAAAAGCCAGAAAAGTTTATGAAGCACTCGTAAAAGATTTATCCTATTCCGAAAGAAATCTTGGTATTGATATGAATTATTCCATGGAAGATGTACAGGAATCTTTTAACAGCGAGGCAAGAACCATCGAAAATACTGTAGTAGGCAAATCACTTACTCAGGATAAACTCGCTTTGCTTTATCAGAGTATACTGACACAGCTTAATATCGAATGCATGACTGTTACTGCTACCGGATTATATCACGAACAGGGTGTTGAAAAACTTGATAAAGAAATGGGTGAAGTCGGATACGATACCTGGAATGTGATTTATGTGGACGGGAAAGCGTATAACTGTGATCTTGCGTATGAAATAATCACATACGAAGACGATAAAACCAAATACGGTGAACACTGTGATCCGCAAATGAAATATTTTGGCATGAGCGATAAAACCAGGGGCGAATCTTTTTCGATTTCCAGATCAAATCTGTATCTGTATGATGAATACGAGGGTATGGGAATAGGCCATCTTTCGGACATGGTTCCCGAGTGTTTGGAAGATTATAAAAAATAAGGATGTTATAAAAAAATGAATTTAAAAAGAATTTCAAAAACAGTCACTTCGTACCTGCTTACGGCAGCATTTGTTATTGCTATGTTAGCGGGCAGCGGATGCAACAAGCCCAAGACAATTGAAGATTATCCCGAGCCGGTTTCGATTAGTGAAACTACGGGTACAGAAACTGAAGCCGAGGGCAAAACCACTGTCGAAAACGATACAAAACCTGCCGAGGAAGAAGAAAAGCTGGATGAAGCTCTTTTGCCCGAGTATGATTCCTTAAGAGAAACAGGTGTATATGAATTCAATCCTGTTGCCGTAAATCCCGTTTTCAAAATGGAGATGAAAAATAATCCCAAAGTTATCAGGGCAACAAAGGAAATACTTGCTGCAGTTCACGATGCAAAACCTTCGTTTGAATTATCCGGAGATCTGGCTTGTACAGAAGCCGAATTTAAGATTGCCAGAACGCTTGCAGAACTTTCAAGTCCTGTAGTTTACTGCGTGGATTTCGAAACAGAGGATTTGGAAACTTACACGATTAAATATTTCCCTTCATATGAATCCGATGAATTTGGCGAGGAATTCCTCACAGGTTCAATAAGTGAAGATGAAGCAAAGGAAAAGATTGACGCTTACAAAGAAATCTGCGAGAAAACGATTAACGGCGCTGTAACAGACAAAGATGATGACATGCAGCGTGCAGCAAAAGTATATAAAGCATTAATCGAAAATTTTGAATTTGAATATCCCGACCCTGAGGAAGAGAGTATGGATGATTCCGAAGAGGGAATGATTACCGAATCATACGAAACAGAAGATTATGTTGTCAGTCAGATCGTTTCAGGTAAAATGCATGCATGGCAGTTTTTGGAATTCTATGAAGCCCTCATGGTTCAGCTTAATGTTAATTCCATGATGGTCGGTGCTTTAGGTCAGTATCACGAACAGAATTTCCCGCTGCTTGATAAAGCTATGGAAATTAATGACGGCGGATATGTATGGACGATAATAAAATATGACGACAAAGCTTATCACTGCGATATTCTGATGGATAAAATGGCGCTCGACAGCCAGAGAGAAAACTTTGAAGAATACGAGTCCGATATGCTTTTCTTCGGCATGAGTGATGATAAAAGAAATAAATCATTTACTGTTTATTACACCCAGGTATTTGAAGCCATCAGCCCCGTTAATGCTACGAGTGTTCCGAAATGTGAGGAAGACTACGAATTCAAGGATGATACAAAAACAGAATAAGTAAAACTAATCATAAAAAAGATGTCCGACAATCTCTGCCGGACATCTTTTTTATTTAAAACTATGTGTTAATTAATCAGATTGTATTTGTCGATTATGAGTTTCGAAGGATTGTAATTACTTAATTTTTTTTCTGATTCCTGTATGAGTTCATCGTAACTGTAATGCTTTATGCTAAATAAAGCGTTTTTGGATAAATTGTGGAAAACGAAAAAGTCTTTTGAAGGAATATAAGTCATTTTCATTGGCATATAAGTAACTGCTTCAAGGTTTTCATTTAATATAATCGTATTCTGGCTTAAGTTAATTGAATAAATCTTCTGATCGGGATAGAATACTGCTTCATCTATCGAAGATGCGGAAATATCGGATGAATTGTATGTCTGAATCAGTTCGCAGGTATCTCCGAAACTATATAATTCTATTGAGCCGTCAAAATACAATATGGCGAAAACATCAGCTCTGTAGAACACTCTGACATCATCCATATAACTTAAGATACGACTTGAAGTAAATATAGGTTTTGTTTCTTTTCCGCGGTATACTTCGAGAGCTCCGGATTCCCTTTTAACCGCATAATGGTCTTTGTCCAGTCCGTAAACCGTAAGATTCTCACCGGAAGGGATATCGGGCTTTAAAACTTCTTCGACATTACCTGTAGTTAGAGAGTATAAAAAGATGTGGCCTTCCCTGTTTCTTCCGCTGTAAACATAGAGCCGGTCATTAGTGACCGCATTTTCATCAATCGACGGACAATCAAGGGAGGGTACTTCTTTTATGAGAGAACCGTCTGAAATATTATAGATTTCCAGACCGCTGCCATAAGCGGCAAATTGTTCGGATCCGTCACCGACTAATGTATAGTTGGAATATTTCGGATCGATTGTATAAAGAACATTGTCTGTTTCTGTTGAATAGCAGTAGAGTTCCAAATTTTCATTTGTTCGAAGAATATTGGCTCCTGCATCGCTTACAAGCATTACGTTTGAAAAATCACAATTATCAATAAAAGGTGTGTCCGTAAAATCTCTGAATTGGAAAAGCGAAACATATGATTTGTTTTCAAACTTTAAGAACACTTTGTTGTTACCATAAAAGATTGTTTCGGCTCCCAATTCGGGAGCGTTGTTGAATAAATCGGTAGCACTCATATCGGCAAAACCGTCTATAAATCTTCGCGCCAGACAATCGCTGGTAATTACCCTTGCATTGTTGCCCTGAAGAGGACACACATCAATTATTTTCGAATTCGCATTTTTGTTGTCGGCGAGATCGCCGTTTTCGGAATCGAAAACATACAGGCTGTCTATTCCGGCAGCGAATACATACTTGTAATCCGAACTGGTTGTAAGGAAATTTACGCTTCCGGGAGCTGCTGCTTCCCATTCGGTCTTAAGTGTATCGAGATTGATTCGCATAAGCGTAGAGTCATTGTTTAAAAATACGTTTGTTCCGAATTCATATCCGACAAAATAAATCTCATTATCACGGGAGGTCAGCGCAGAGCAAACATCTACTGAAATATCCTTTGTTTTTATGGTGTCTGTTTCAAAATCATATACAATGATGGCTGATTTTTGGTTCAGACCTCTTGTTATAGAGAATATAAGTTTAGTTTTGTCATTACTTAATGCAACATCCTCGAATCGCTGACTGTTTATATCTTCGCCGAGATATTCATCTACAGTATGAACTGCAATAAGTTCGCTGTTTTCTTCCTTAAAAACAGCAAATCCTTCATCGGCAAAAATGGCAAACATTCCGGTATCGCCCAGACGAATTATTTCTCCGTGGAACCATAAGGAATCGAAAGGATTATCTATTTCTGTTTCGGAAAGGTCATCCAGATTTAGTCTGTATATACTTTTGTTATCATAGTAAACAATAGTATTGTTATTAATAAATTTAATGCAGTTTTCGTTATATAAGTCGGCATTGGGGATAACCTTGTAAAAGATTTCTTCTCCCGTTTCCGAGTTCCATATATGGAAATTATTGCATGAATCTATTGTGGCCAGTTTTGCCAGGTCAGGAGATACTTTAAATATTTTAATTGTGGACTCGGACTCAAAAGTTTTGTCCGAATAATAAAGATCAGGCTTGGCATAAAGCTCGAGAGATTTTGTCAGAGCATATTCGGTTTCTGTGGTATAAGGGAAGGAAGTGTCTGCAGAAGATTTGGGCATAACCTGACGAAGAGCATAAATCGAATCGAGGCTTCTTCCCATGGAAAGAAGCTTTTCTGCATTAATTGTAGTTGCCTTTGCCAGGTTTTTCTGCGATTCGGCATACTGCTTCTGAATCTGCTCGTTCTGCTCTTTTATCTGTTCGGACTGAGCCTGTATTTCGTTGTACTGCTGCGTGATTTCGGCATTCTGGTCTAAGATCATTTCGGACTGATTGATAATCTTAAACATAAGACCTAAACAAACGGCGCTGAAAAGCATTAAAGCAGCCGCAACCGCACTTACAACAGAGATAGTGCGCTTCATCGCACGCTCTTTGTGACGCTGTTTTAATTCGTCGTAATTAAGCTCGAAAATAGCCGCACAGATTCTTAAAACCGCATCATTCATAGCCTTTTTCATGGCTTTATTGTTCTTGCCTCTTACGTCTGCGGCAAGCGGCTCGAAAGTGCGGTACTGTATCTCTTTTGTTCCGTCAGGTTTAATGACTTCATATTCTTCTTTTATGAGCGCTTCGGGGAAAGATTCTTCAGGCTCGCCTTCGGCTAAAACTGCAAGAACCTTATCTCTTCCGTGAAGTTTTATAAAGGTCTCGATTTCCTTTTTGCACCATTCGGACTGAGGGAGCCTTGGAGTGCAGATAACTAAAAGATAGTCCGAATTTTCGAGAGCAAGTGTGATGGGGTCACCCAAATTGCTTGCAAGAGGAAGTTCGTCCTGGTCACGGAAAACTCTCTCTATTTTCTTTTTGCCCGTAGGGGATTTAACACCTTTGGGAAGTTTAAAGGCTTCGAGTTTTTTATGCAGATTAACCGCTACAAATTTGTCGAGTTCGGAATGTCTGTAACTTATAAAAGCATCATATTTTACGATTTTTTCAGCCATAAAATTACCTCATTAATATATATGCTATATAAATAATATTTTATTTAAAATACTGGAAATATCAAGTTTTGTCACAAAAAACGGGAATTATTTAGCATCTTATGATGTATTTTTTTAGATGCATATATGGTAAAATATATGCGTATTGGAAAAGAATAAAATGTATAAAAGAGGGAGGTTATAAAATGAGCATAGATTTAAGCACCATGCCTAAACTAGGGTTCGGACTTATGCGTCTGCCCGAAAAAGACGGCGTTATCGATCATGAGCAGCTTTGCCGAATGGTCGACAGCTACATGGATGCGGGAATGAATTATTTTGATACCGCATACATTTATCACGGCGGAAATTCGGAAATCGCCGCCAGAGAAGCGCTCGTAAAAAGATATCCCAGAGAAAGCTTTAAGATTGCAACCAAACTTCCCGCGTGGGAGATGAAGTGCGAGGATGACGTTGAAAGAATCTTTAACGATCAGCTTTCGAAGTGCGGTGTCGATTATTTCGATTTATATCTTTTACATTCCGTAGAAGACGGTTCCAACTACGAAACATATGAAAAATATGACTGCTTTTCATGGGGTCTTAAAAAGAAAGAAGAAGGAAAGATTAAACATTTCGGTTTTTCATTCCATGGCAGTCCCGAGCTCCTAAAAGAAGTACTCGACAAACATCCCGAGGTTGAGTTCGTTCAGATTCAGCTTAATTACCTCGACAGAACAAACCCCGTAGTTCGTTCAGAGGAACTTTACAACATTCTTCACGAGAGAAACATTCCGATTATCGTAATGGAGCCCGTACGCGGCGGTATGCTTGCTTCCATGGCTCCCGAAATCGAAGAGAAGTTTAAGAAAGTTCATCCCGACAAATCTGTTGCCTCATGGGCACTTCGTTTCGTCGGATCTCTTCCCGGAGTAATGACAATTCTTTCCGGTATGTCCAACGAAGAGCAGATGAACGATAATATAAATACTTTTAAGAATTTCGAGCCTCTTACAGAAGAGGAATTCGCAGTTGTAAATGAAGTTACTTCAGATGTTTTAAACATGAAACAGATAGGCTGTACGGCCTGCAGATACTGCTGCGACGGCTGTCCTATGCAGATAAGTATTCCCGATGTATTCAGAACCATCAACACGCTTCGCCGTTACCCCGATGACTGGAGAGCAAAGAACTTCTACTCGGGCGTTGCATCAAGAGGCGGTAAGGCTTCGGACTGCATCGGCTGCGGCCAGTGCGAGAGCGTATGTCCTCAGCATCTGCCCATCATAGAACTCATGCAGGAAGCTGCTTCAATCCTCGATTAGCCAATTGGGGACGGTTCTATTTTGGCTTTTTTTACCACTTGGGGACACATCTCTAAAAAGAAAAATGAATAATTGATTATACAGGAGGTTATCATGGCTTGTTTTTTAGTTCCGGGAACGGAAGCAATCGTTACCACAATCGTTACGGCGGTTGTTAAAAAGAAAGAGAATAATGATTTAAAGAAGGCATCGGTTGATGGAACAAGTGCCGCTGAAAAGATTGGCACAAAATTCTCTACCAAACTCGGATGGCTCAATAAGATGCTCTGGGGCGGCAGTGCTCTGCTTGCATTTGAGCATATATGGCACGGCGAAGTTATTCCCACATTTCCTTTCCTTACGGCAGTTAAGGAAGGCGAGGTAGGCGGAATGCTGGCCGAAATGGGAACCGCGGGCGTTACGATGGCTGTGCTTGTTACCGCTGCATGGGTTGGAATGGTAATCGTTTCCAACGTAATCGAAAAACGCCAGGCAGAGAACATGGATTCCAAGGAGATAAAGGCATGACACTTCTTATAACAATTTTTGCAGCCATTACCGTTACTTTAATCTGGTATAAAAAAGCTCCCGACAACTCAATGAGATACGGTACACTTGCTCTTATGTACTGGGGTGCTTCACTTATGTGGCTCGTGGATGCAATCTTCGAATATGCAGAGCTCGGCGCAGAATTCTTCACACCTGCAGCAGCAGATATGTTAAACGATTCATATCTCGGTCTTTGCGTAGTTGCACTCGGCCTCATTATCTGGATTGTAATGCTTTTCATAAAAGACCCGAAAGGCATCATCAGAAAAATGTTAGTTAAAAAGAATGCATAAAAGAGTCATTCGGGGACGGTTCTAAAATGGTAAAAAAAGCCAAAACGGAACCGTCCCTAATTGGTTCAATATTATGTAAACCAAAAGAATAAGAGACAAAATATGAAAACAGACTTATATCAAATCCTTGAAGATGTAAGAGACAATAAAATATCAGTCGCTGAGGCGGAGCTTCTTATCAAAAAAGAACCCTTCGCCGAACTCGATTTTGCCACCCTGGATCTGCAGAGAAAGAACCGCCAGGGAGCAGGTGAAGTGGTCTACGGAGCAGGAAAAACTCCGGAGCAGATAAAGGCCATCGTCGAGACCCTGAAAGAACACTCAAATGACGGAATTTTGATCACAAAACTGTCAAAAGAGAAGGAAAATGCCTTAAAAACAATGTTAAATGCAGATTTAACTTTTTATGAGGAAGCCCAAATTGCAATAGTTGGCAAAAAAAGAGCTGCGGACGGGCTCGGAAAAGTCGTAATTGTGACCGGAGGAACGAGTGATATACCCGTTGCGGAGGAAGCAGCCGTTACGGCGGAGTTTTTTGGCAACGAAATCGAGAGAATTTACGACGTCGGAGTGGCAGGCCTTCACAGACTTTTATCCAAAATGGACTCACTCATGAGTGCCTCGGTTATCATCGCAATTGCGGGTATGGAAGGAGCACTTGCAAGCGTTGTCGGAGGTCTTGTGGACTGTCCGGTCATAGCTGTTCCGACCAGCGTGGGGTATGGAGCATCGTTTGAAGGACTTTCGGCACTTTTGTCGATGTTAAACTCCTGTGCATCGGGCGTAACCGTAGTAAATATCGATAACGGCTACGGTGCAGGCTACTATGCAAGCCTCATAAATCATATGAATAAGAAATAAACAAATTATGTAAACCAAAATCAGCGTGAAAGGACTCAATATGAAGACACTTTACCTTGAATGTTCAATGGGTGCTGCGGGAGATATGCTCTCGGCTGCTCTTTATGAATTACTGGATGATAAAGAAGCTTTTATTAACAAAATAAATAATTCAGGCATACCTAAAGTGACGGTTAATGCCGAGCCTATGACCAAGTGTGGCATACTAGGAACTCATATGAACGTCCTTGTAGACGGTGTGAGCGAGGGAGAGGAGCATGATCATCACCACGAACACGTCCATGAGCACGAACACCATCACGAGCATGAGCATGAGCACGACCATCACCATGATCACGAACATGAACATCATCATGAGCACCATCATTCAAGCTTAAAAGATATAGAAGATATTATTGACGCTCTGAATATACCTGAGAACGTTAAAACCGACGCAAAGAACGTTTATGCCATGATAGCAGAGGCTGAAAGCAATGCGCACGGCAAGCCTGTATCGGAGATTCATTTCCACGAGGTCGGAACCATGGATGCAATCGCCGACATTACGATGGTCTGCATGCTGATGAATGAGTTAAAGGCAGATAAAATCGTTGCTTCTGAAATTCACGTAGGAAGCGGTCATGTTCACTGCGCACACGGAATTCTTCCCGTACCCGCACCTGCTACCGCGTTTATTTTACGAGGTGTTCCTTTCACCGCAGGTCACATAAAAGGTGAACTCTGTACACCCACAGGCGCTGCACTCATTAAATACTTCGCTGCAGAATTCGGCGAAATGCCTGTAATGACAGTGGATAAGATTGGTTACGGAATGGGCAAGAAAGATTTCGAGCAGGCTAACTGTGTTCGGGCATTCCTTGGAAGCACGAATGAAAAGGCGTCGCAGATAACAGAACTTTCATGTAATATTGACGATATGACAGGCGAGAAAATTGCGTTTGCAATGGAAAAACTCTTTGAAGCAGGCGCTCTGGAGGTTTATACCATTCCCGTCGGAATGAAAAAATCACGCCCGGGAATACTTCTTTCCGTAATGTGCAACGAAGCTAAAAAAGACGAAATGGTTTCGCTTATTTTCAAACACACAACCACGCTCGGCATAAGGGAAAATGTCAGCAAAAGATACACTCTTAAAAGAGAAATCGTAAAAAAAGAAACACCTTTCGGTGAAATCAGAATTAAAAAATCCGAAGGTTTCGGAGTTGTGAGAGAAAAGTACGAATACGAAGATCTCGCGCGCATTGCAAGCGAGAAAAATATTTCAATTGATGATATAATAAAGGAGATTGATAAATAATTTTCTTATAGTGTAACGGGGGTTATGGCGGTTAAAGTTGCTGTAGCCTTTTTTGATATGGATTATGAAAATGGCAAGCTCGGGATGGATGAATTTGACAAAAAATCATCTGAATATGAGCATGCGAAAGTTCTTTTTGAGGAGTTAAAAGCAGAAGGAACAAATAAATTATAATGAGAGTGTGTATTTTGATATAACGCACTAGCCAAATCGTAATTTGTGGAGGTACAAATGGAAGAGTGTATATTTTGTAAAATAGCATCAGGTGAAATTAAAGGGTTGAGAATATATGAGAACAATGAAACACTCGCATTTATGGATATTGCCAAGGATGTTGATGGTCATATACTTGTTATCCCCAAAAAACATTATAAGAATATATTGGATTGCGATTCAGAAACGCTTTCGGCTGTTATGAATACCATAAAACGAGTATCGAATCATTTAACAGAAAACTGTGGTTACGACGGTATAAATTTGCTTAACGCCAACGATGAGAGTGCTGGACAGTCGGTTAATCATTTTCATATCCATATTATTCCTCGTAAAAGTAATGATGGAATTGATGCCTGGCCTAAATTTGAAGGAGCGAAGGAAGAACTTCAAACTGTATTTGATAAAGTGAAGATGTAATCATTTAGGAGAAGGATATATAAATGAAATCAAAAAATACGGTCATGGGAATACTTTTTATCATCGTTGGTCTGGCATTTGCAGGCCTCGGTATTTGGGTTCAGTTTATCAGAAACTCAGGATATGTTCCCGTTGAGGCAGAAATAACAAAAATTGAGAAAATATCGAATTCTACGCATAATGGTGGCAAGCACAGAACAAGTGCGAACTATGTTGCATATGTACAATATGAAGTCGATGGCAAAACATATGTCGGCCAGAGTGATATATGGGAGTCCGGCATGAGTACAGGTCAGACAGTTACAATCTTTTACAATCCCGATAATCCGGCTGAGATGGGTGGAGATGCGAAATGGCTCGGTTGGTTTATAATTGGCATCGGTGGGATAGCAGTACTCGCCGGGGGTGCTATGATGATTCCAAGCAAGACACATTATTAAGAAACATTAACTTTTATATAAGATAAAAAGCAGGAGAAGACGCAGAACATTATTTTATGCGCATACCAAAATTATAGAGGGAAAAATGAACGCAAGAGAATATCTGGAAATATTGCATATAGCTGAAAAGTTGAAAGATACACCACGTCATTGCACCACTTCAAACGGCAGAGTTGAAAGTGTTGCAGAACATAGTTGGAGAATATCTCTCATGGCATTTCTTTTAAGGCATGAATTTCCTGATGCAAATATAGATAAAGTTGTAGATATGTGTCTGATTCATGATTTAGGAGAATGTTTTACGGGAGATATTCCTGCTTTTTTAAAGACAGATTCTGATCGTAAAACAGAAGGTGATCTGTTAAATTTATGGATAGAAAAACTTCCGGCAGAAATATCAAAAGACTTTAAAGATCTCTATCAAGAGATGGAAGTGCAGGAAACAAAAGAGGCCAAGATATATAAAGCATTAGATAAACTTGAAGCACTTATTCAGCATAACGAATCACCCATTTCTACATGGTCTGAAAATGAATATGAACTAAATAAGACATATGCGTTTAACACAGTGGAGTTTTCAGAGTGGCTGACGGAATTGCGTAAAGAAATCCTAAAAGACACGCTTGAAAAGATAGAGAAAGAAAAATAAAAAATTTTGGTTTTTCTAAATAACAACCGACAAATCGGAGTTTGCAGAGGAGGTAAACATGAAAAAATGGTATGACGAGGAATACGAATTCACGGTAGAGGTAATAGGCTTTCTGCATGGAGATCACACGGAACGATACTGTCGTAATGGTGAAGAAGTCGGAGATACTTACTCGTGCACCTATGGATGTCCGGTCAACAAGGATGGATACGGAATCTGCTCAAAGACCATGATGATGTTGTATCCTCTTATGGAAGCAGTAAGAAGCGGTGGAGATTTGGAGAATCTTGGCGGTGATGGCAAATACACCAAAACCATAGTATGCCCCGATGGTTGTGTAATGTTCAAATTGACAGCAAAACCATTAGGAAATGAGAATTTCCATAAGGGAGGATTCTGGGATTATCCGGATCAAACGGTTTAAAGGGAGGGGGATTTTTAAATTCTCATAAAAGATACTATTTCTTAGTTTTAATTCCTGCCACAATTCCGAATGCCAGATAAAAGAGTGTTGTTAAAATCACGAAGATTAAAACAAAGTAATTGATTTCCTCACTCCACTTAAAGAGAACTGCCGAGCCGGAAAGGATAAGCATTATAAGCGGATAAAGATAAGAGAAGCTCGTTACACCGTCTTTATAAAACTTTAGAAGCATAATTCCAAATACCGGAATTAAAACGAATGCTGCGGCAAATTCTGCGATATAAAAGAGATAAAGCTGAGGAGCCATAAGCTTAAGTGCGATATAGCACACAGGCACGGTCATCGAAAACAGTGTAAGATAAATCACAGAAACAATTGAAGGAAAAGCGTATCTTTTATCTTCGATGCATTTCTCAATACATCTTACAACCATGGTTGCGATTAAAAAGCCGTATGCCACGAACTGTATCGGAGCAATTGTCATTCCGGTATGCATCATTCCACCGTAGAGGAGAGCCATTGCAGCGATTACGATTGCTTTATAATTGTTTTCAAAATCATACAAATCTTTTGAAAAGAGTTTACCGAGCATTCCGATTATCGGTTTTATTGCAAGGACTGTACCGACGATAAGGCTTATTACCGTTACGCCGTACGCAACGTAATTAAAATAACTGCCTGATTTTAACGCATATACTCCGCCGTTGTTGAAGCTGAAAATTACAGCTAAAAGACGCTCTGCAAAGAGTATCACGAAATAGAGTATAAGTCCGATGATCTTAAGCTTGTTTCCAAGCATTCCTTTTTTCATTTCCCCACCTTCTCATAAAAGACAAAACTAGAAATTAATTACCTCGGGAGCGGCTGTAAATGATGAGAATGTTGCGGTTGCATTCTTGAAATAGAGAACTTCGGTATTGTCATCATCTTCTGAATACATTCCGCGAAGCATAGGATAAGCATCAAGCATAGCCTTCTTTGCGTCTCTGTTGTCATCACGAACAAGTTCGCCTGCAACACGAAGCCATGTACCTTCAGCGAAGCAGCAAAGCTCTACCTTGGGATTAGCCTGGATCTGCTTTGACACGTCTTTACTTTTTCCTGTCTGGATATAAAGCTTGCCGTCAAAAATATTAACAGTTCCGAAAGGTCTTACTCTGGGCTGATCGCCGTCAACCGTGGCAAGATAATAAGTTTCACATTTCTTGATAAAATCACATACTTTTTGCATAGTGTTAACCCTCCGTGTATGTTTATTTTTATTTTTATTCTTCGACTCTCCATGGATTGCCCGGATCGGAGTCTGTGGGATCCCAGTTGCGTCTCGGATCGTTACCGTCTATTCTGATGGGCTCGGGTTTTCCGAGAGGTCCGGGGTTATCCGGATCGTCGTATATTTCAATTTGTGTACCTGCTTCGCAGTTCTCATATATCCACTGTGCATCTGCAGCGCAAAGTCTGACGCATCCATGCGAACAAACTGTTCCGAGTCTGTTGTATTCACCCCAGAGTAGTGTATCGGGATAACGCTTGTAGTACATTACGGAATGGAACCAGATGTGACCTGTAATTCTTCTTGCATACTGACCTACAGTTCCTTCTTCGAACTGAAGCCATCTTGCCTGCTGACCCATTGAAAAAACTCCGATAGGTGTTGCGTTTCCTGTTGAGCAGACCATAGCTCTGTAGGGTACGGTATAGTTGCCTGCTTCGTCTTTGGAATAAATGGTGATACAGCAGGCCCTGCGGTTGATTTTGATGTAATATGTTGCATCTCCTGTAGCGATTTTAGGAGGTGCCGTAGCATTTACAACCTGGCCTTCGAATGCCATACGACCTTCTTTTTTGCCGTATCTTTTGTAATGGTTGTAAAGCTGGTTTTCGTTTGTTCCGAAAACTGCGACTACATCGGGATAAGCTGCGGCATAAAATGTCGGGTCAAAAAGAGTTTTATCCTTCATGACTTTTACTGTGCCTACAGTTTCCTGGGAACCTGTGCATACACGACCTTCCTTGCTGCCGTAATTCACATAGTGTGCCCAGAGATCCTTTTCATTGTAGCCGAATGCAGCCTTTAAATCACCATATGTATCCGCATAGTATATAGGATCGAAAATCGTGCCGTCAGGCATATTTAAAGGTGCTGCTTTTGACTCAAATTTAAGAGTCGTAAAAAGTCCGATTGTTGCCAAAAGTAAAAGAAACAATCGGAAAAAACTGAATTTTTTCATTACATATCCCCTCCACTTAACGTGTAAGAGAATTCTACCACAATTAATATAAATATACAATTACAGTTAAATATATATAATGGACTGAAAAATCAGTTTATGATATCATAAAAGCGCTTGTTTAAAACTTGAAGTAAAACGAAAAAGGGATATAAAAATGGCTGATATTGAAAAAAGACCGATACTTAAAAACAGAGTTTATCTTTACTTAACCGAGTTCTTTGCCGGAATGTCGGTAATGGCTGTAGAGCTGGGTGCATCAAGACTTCTTGCACCGTACTTTTCGTCGTCTCAGATTGTATGGACGATTATCATCGGAACCATCATGATAGCAATGGCGCTCGGAAATATTTACGGCGGAAGAGCTGCTGATAAAAACCCCAACCCCGACAGACTCTATGCGAGAATAATCATTGCGGCAATCTGGATTGCGCTTATTCCCGTGCTCGGCAAATATGTCATCGTCTTGATTTCCGGAATTCTTATCTTTGCGGTTAACAAAAATTTCCTTATCATCGCAGGTTTTGTGGCTTGCATGGTAATCTTTGTATTCCCGCTTTTCTTACTCGGAACGGTTACGCCGTCGCTCGTAAAATATACAGTCGACAATCTTGACGACAACGGAAAGCTTGTAGGAAATCTTAATGCAGCCAACACCATCGGAAGCATCATCGGTACATTTGTGCCGACTTTTATAAGTATCCCTGCAGTCGGAACATCGATAACATTTTTGATTTTCGCAGGTATCCTTTTGATTCTTTCAGCGGTTTATTTTATAACATCCAAAATCAGCATGAAGAAAATCAAAAGACTCCCTGCAAGTATTGTGATTTTTGCTCTTTGCTGTACATTCGGATGGAAGAGCAATTTCGCTTTCTGGCAGAATAATCTCCTGTATGAAGGCGAGTCAATATACAACTATCTTCAGGTTTATGACGACGACAGAGCGATTTATTTTTCAACGAACGTGCTCTTCGGAATTCAGTCCGTATATCTAAAAGAAAAAGGCCTCACGGGCTACTATTACGACTTCGCTATGGCGGCTCCTTTTATGAGCGGTGTCAATGAAAAGGATGCGCTCGACATTCTGATTTTAGGCAACGGAACAGGCACCTTTGCGACACAGTGCGAAAGATATTTTGACAAGGATCTTCACATCACGGGTGTTGAAATAGATGATAAAATCACGAAGCTTGCAAAAGAATATTTCGAACTTCCCGAAGACGTGGAAGTCATTACATACGACGGCAGAGCGTATTTAAACGCAATAGATAAAAAATACGACGTAATCATGGTGGATGCGTATCAGGACATCACAATTCCTTTTCAGATGTCTTCGATTGAATTCTTCACGCTCGTAAAAGAACACTTAAAAGACGACGGCGTGATGGTCGTAAACATGAACATGAAAAGTAATGCAAAAGGCGGTATAAACGATTATCTTTCCGATACTATCTGCCAGGTATTTTCAGAGAGTTACTATGCTGATACATCTGCACTTGGGAACCGTGAGTTTTATGCATCAAACAATCCCGAAATGCTTGATGTTTTTGCAAAGAATGTAGAACTTGAAGAAGACGAAAGTCTTTTGTTTATGATGAACAGAGTTTCAGACAGACTCACGGAATACGAGGCAGGCGACCTTGTGATGACTGATGACAAAGCACCGGTGGAATTGCTTGGTATGAAAGTTATCGACGAACTTATTCAGACAGAAATGGCTTATTACAAAGGAGTTTTCAAAGAGGGCGGAATCAAAGCCGTCATTGAAAATCTGTAAATATGACGCAGGAAGATAAATTTATCAAAATGACAACTGAGCCCATACCGAAATTAGTCGGACGTCTCGCAGTACCGACTATTTTAAGTATGCTTGTCACATCCTTTTACAACATGGTTGACACATACTTCGTGGGCAAAATAAATACTTCCGCATCGGGTGCCGTAGGCATTGTTTTTTCGCTGATGGCAATCATTCAGGCATTCGGATTTATGTTCGGGCACGGCTCGGGCAATTTTCTTGCAAGAAAGCTCGGAGAGCAGAAAAACGATGAAGCGGAGATAATAGCCAACGCGGGCTTTGCTTTTGCGTTTTCGTTTGGCATCATCCTTGCTGCAGTAGGTCTTTTAAATCTTGACAGACTTGCGTATCTTTTAGGATCTACAGATACTATCCTTCCTTATGCGCGTTCTTACATGGGACCGATTTTGATCGGTGCTCCGTGGATGATGGCATCCATAGTTTTAAACAACGAAATCAGATATCAGGGCAACGCAAAAACCGCGATGTTCGGTATCATGGCGGGCGCAGTAATAAATATCGGCCTTGATCCGCTCCTCATGTTCACATTTAAACTCGGCATTATGGGCGCCGCAATCGCGACGATTTCCGGACAGTTCATAAGCTTTATCATTCTTCTTTTGACCACGCGAAGAGCGGGCAATATAAAGATTACTCTTAAAAGAAACCCATTCGCATTCAGATTCCTTTGGGAGATTGTTTCCGGCGGACTTCCCTCACTTTTCAGACAGGGACTCGCAAGTATTTCAGGCATCATGTTAAATGTTGTGGCTAAAAGAGTCGCAGGTCCCGAGTTTGCCGATGCAACCATCGCTGGTATGGCGATAGTCGGTAAAATCAGCATGTCGCTTAACTCCTTCGTAATCGGTTTCGGTCAGGGTTTCCAGCCTGTGTGTAGCTTTAACTTCGGTGCGGCCAAATACAAGCGCGTAAAAGAAGCGTTTCTTTTCTCCGTAAAAGTTTGCGCGGGTCTTATGGTTGTTGTAGGCGCCGCCTGTTTCGTCTTCGCTCCGCAGATAGTCGAACTTTTCAGAAAAGGCGATGCAATGGTAATTGAAGTCGGCTCCTTTGCGCTTCGTGCACAGTGTGTAACATATGTTTTCGGAGTGTGGATTATCCTTACCAATATGCTTTTGCAGGCTTCAGGCAGAGCGTTTGGCGCGACAGTTATTTCATCCTGCCGCTCGGGACTCTGTTTCATTCCCGTTATACTTGTACTTCCTCTTTTCCTTGGAATTACAGGTGTTCAGATTTCTCAGGCAGTGGCTGACATGATAGCATTTTTCATCTCGCTCGGAGGCGGACTTTACTTTCTTAGAAAATTAGACAGGTCCGAAGGTTCGGTTATAAAGTAAATCAGAAAAATATGGCTTTTAAATTGCCGTAAAATCAATAGAATTTTGAACTGCCTATATTTATAATATAAAGTGAGTAAAAAGGGTGATTTCAGAACTTAACGGTTTTGGAGGGATGATATGAATATTAAGTGCAATTATTGTGGCGAAATGTTTGACGAGACACTGGAAAAGTGTCCTTCCTGTGGTGCGCCCAACAGCAATGTTAAGCGCTCAACAGTCGATCAGCCGACCACAATCGAAGAATTAAAAGACTGGTACAGATCAAAGGGACTGCCGTCCTATGAGACTACCAGATTTTTTATTGGCATAGACTACAAGGGTCCGAGAGCATTCGGTATCTACAAAGACGAGCATACAGGTAAGTGTGTCGTATATAAAAACAAAGGCAACGGTGAGCGCGCTATAAGATATCAGGGTACTGATGAAGCATATGCCGTAAATGAACTCTTCATGCGTCTTAAGCAGGAAATTCTTGAGCAGAAGTCAAGAAATCTTGACATCAGAAGTTCAGCTTACATTACTCCAAAAGAGAGACAGGCTATAGAGGAAGAAAAAGAAGAGGCTTATAAAACTTTTATCCGTAAAGAAATCACCAAAGAGGAAGCCGCGAGAGAGGCATATCTGCGTTTTAAGGGTGAAGCAGAATACGAACATAGACGTAATAAAACCATCGTTGCGGGAATAATCGTGGCAGTGGTTATCTGTCTGATTTTCGGTTACGCCACTTTTAGGGCATACGTAAAAAAGCAAATAGTCAATGCAGGTTATTACAAATATAACAACGAAGTATATTATCACGGAAGCACCGATGAGTATTCATACTGGTTTAAGTATGATACGGCCGATAATGACTGGTATTCAGAAAATGTATATGATTTACCTCTGGTCGACAAACTGCATTCACGAAAGTATTTTGTTTCGGAGGAGGATTATTCCGATCTTGGCTGTTCGGATGTTAAAGATTCTGTAGATTATAAGATTGCTGTTTATGGAACCGCCATAAGTCCGGGATATTATAAGTATGGCGACCATTACTATTATCATGCAGAAAACGACAACTCATTAGGATGGTTTAAATTCAATAATGTGAAAATGGATTGGGATTATTCCACATCTTCTAACCTACCGGAAGCACTGCAGCACCAGTATTCGGCCGTTGAATATTCTTACGATTTTACTTTTAATGGGGAAAGGTATCATCCTTTCACGGATGTTAAGCAATCCCAAGCATATAAAATCACTTATCCCGCGGAATTTGCCTCGTATCCTAAAGAAAGTAAAGATGAAGGCTATTACAGCAAAGACGGTAAAATATATTATCATAATGATTCTTATGCCTCCAAAAACTGGTATGAATACAACAGTACTACAAAACAGTGGAATCAGTCTTACCAGGTGCCGGATGATGTTGAATCCTACTCGCCGAATTATTCCGGTATAAAGGACTTTACAGAAACAGAATACTACTTCGATGCCCATCCATGGGAAAAAAATTCGGATAGTTCGGGTAACAATTATTCATACAGTTCGAATTCTAACAGCGGATCTAAAACTTCTTCCGACAGCTGGTGGAGCTCAAGTTCCGACAGCTCATGGGACAATGATTCGTCATGGAGCTGGAGCAGTTCTGATTCATGGGATTCGGGTTCGACCGACTGGAGCAGCGACTGGTAAAGATGGAGAAAAAACATGGAAACAAAAGTTAAAAAGACTCCCGTACTTTCCACACTCTGCCACATCATAAAAGATGACTGTTATCTTATGATGCACAGGGTCAAAAAAGAAAATGACATCAACAAAGACAAGTGGATCGGAGTGGGCGGTAAATTCGAATATGGTGAAAGTCCGGAAGAGTGTCTTTTACGAGAAGTAAAAGAAGAAACGGGCCTCACATTACTTAATTACAAATTCAGAGGAATCGTGACATTCTGCTATGGCGAGGACGTCGTCGAATACATGCATCTTTTTGATGCGGATGAATTCGAGGGTGAGCTTACCGACTGCGATGAGGGCGAACTTGTCTGGGTGCCCATAAAAGATGTTTGCGACCTTCCAATCTGGGAAGGCGATAAGATCTTTTTTAAACTTTTGGCAGAAAACGCCGATGTCTTTTCATTAAAGCTTGTTTATGATACCGATGACACGCTAAAGGAAGCAGTTGTTTACTGACAGCCGTAAAAATGGTAAAATATATAGTTGTGGGTATGTAAAAACCTTGGAGGTTACTTATGGAAGAGAAGAATTCAAGTATAGTCTATTATGTCCTGATAACGATCATCGTGACGGGATTGTCTATTTTGCTTGCGCCGAAGTTAATCAATGCATGTTCGTCGTATATTTATAAAAAGCAGAAACCCAAAGTAAACGTAAAATTTGATAAGAACTACGGACCCAGAATCGTAAAGAAGAGAAAGTAGGAGGCAGAAGCAGCATGGATGCTTTAATGACGGAAAATGTAGCGGAGAAAATAATGGCAGCGATCAGAGATGTTCAAAAGAATATGACCAAACTGAATATCATGGTTATGGGAAAGACGGGTGCCGGCAAAAGTACCCTTATTAACAATGTGTTCAGCAGAAATCTCGCACAGACAGGTATCGGAAAGCCTGTAACACAGTCCATTCGTAAATACGAGATAGAGGATTTCCCTCTGGCAATTTATGATACGCCCGGTCTTGAACTCGGCGGAGAAAATGCCATCGACGAGCTCCTAAAAGAATCAAAAGAAGTTCTTTCAAAGGGTGCAATGCGCGGTATTTCCGAATCGATTCACTGTATCTGGTACTGTGTTTCCACACCTTCTCATCGTTTCGAAGAGGCTGAGGTTGAGTTTATCAAGAAATTTCTCGATGAAGCTAACGAATTCTGTGTACCCGTAATCATCGTGCTTACACAGTCTTATTCAAAGAAAGATGCCAAGGCTTTAATGTCGGAAATCGAAAAAGAGAACTTAAATGTGGTTCAGATTGTTCCCGTACTTGCACAGGACGTGGATATTGACGAAGAATACGTAATTAAGGCATACGGCCTTGATACACTGATAGATATTGTTAACAATGTAATTCCCGAGGCTTTGAGAAATACTCTTGCGGCTGTTCAAAAGGCAAGCCTTAAGATGAAATTAAGAAAAGCCAACGCAATCGTTGCCACAGCGGCAGCAGCTGCAGCGGCTACCGGCGCTATTCCTATTCCTTTTACGGATGCGGCAGTGCTTGTTCCCGAGCAGATTGGTATGATTGCATCAATTACCGCAGTATTTGGTATTCCTCTCGAAAAGGCAACCGTTACGGCAATTCTTTCGGCTACAATCGGAACCGTCGGTACTACCGTAATGGGTAAAACCGTTGTTTCAGGCCTTCTTAAGATGATTCCCGGTGTCGGATCAATTGCGGGCGGTGTTATTTCCGCATCTGTTGCGGCAGCGCTTACAGCAGCTCTCGGCGAAGCCTACATCGCTATCATGATGATGGTTTCAAAGGGCGAAATGAGTGTATCCGAGCTTGATACCGACGAAGGAAAAGCCAAGATTGCCGGCATATTCAAATCAAAACTTGGCCTTAAGAGAAATGCAAAAGGCAAGCCCGTTGACGAGGAAGAAGAATAAAAAAGTATTGACTATTCTTATGTAGACGGATTAAGATATGTTTGTTTGGAGAAAAACAATGAACGCTATCGGCATAAATTCCAAATTAAACAACGGTTTCTATTACTTTATTCAGGCCTACTTTTACGTAAGCCTTTTTGCCTTTTACTTTTCTAAGAATAATTATGGGCGTACCGAATAAAGAATAGATGCTGACTAAATGTGATTATGTTTGCACTGTCCTTGTTCGGGGCAGTGCTTTTTTATGAGGTGAAATGAAATGTCTCAGATGGATGAATTAAGAGATCAGATAGAAAAAATCGACGAGCAGATGATTTATCTGTTCGAAGAGAGAATGCGCGTCAGCGCCAAAGTTGCCACTTTCAAAAAAGAACACGGAATTCCCGTACTTGATGAAGAAAGGGAAAAGATTCTTATTAAAAGAAACGTAGGCAAAGTGAAAAATCGTGAACTCGATGTTTACTACAAAGAATTCTTCGAAGGCGTATTAAATGTTTCTAAGAAATATCAGCATAAGCTGATGGAAGGAGTTAAGGTTGCTTACAGCGGAATCGAAGGCTCGTTTGCAAGTATTTCCGCGAGCAAAATCTTACCCGATGCCACGAGAGTATCCTACGGCAGCTTTTCAGAGGCGTACAATGCTGTAGAAAACGGCGAATGTGATTTTGCCGTACTTCCTATAGAAAACAGTTATGCGGGCGAAGTAGGAGCCGTTACGGACCTTATGTTTAAAGGTAATCTTTTTGTAAACGGAGTGTATGAGCTTGGCGTATCGCAGTGTCTTTTAGGAGTTAAGGACAGCTCACTTGAATCAATCAAGACGGTGGTCAGCCACTCACAGGCACTCGACCAGTGCAGCGAATATATAAAAAGACACGGATTAAAAAGCATATCCGCAGAAAACACTGCTGTTGCCGCAAAAGAAATCGCAGATAAGAATGATATAACCACAGGCGCTATCGCAAGCAAAGAAGCAGCGAATCTCTACGGACTTACAATACTTGATTACGATATAAACGAGAGTTCTACAAATACAACGCGTTTTGCAGTGTTTTCCAGAGAACGCACAATGATTAAGAGCAAATACGCAAAAGGCGAATTCATCCTTATGTTTACGGTTAGAAATGAGGCCGGCTCACTCGCTGATGCAATAGCTATTTTAGGTAAGCACGGATTCAATATGAAGGTCATAAGAAGCAGACCCGTAAAGAATGAAAACTGGCAGTATTATTTCTACACCGAGGTTGAAGGAGACCTCCAGACCGAAGAAGGTAAGAAGATGATGACGGACCTTCTGTTTAAATGCAGCAAAATCAAAATAGTCGGCAACTATGCTGCGGATATGAAAATCTAAAAAAGGAAAACAAAATGATCGTAAAAGTAAACCTTCCGATAAATGCATATGAAATAAAAATCGAAAGAGGCGTGCTTTCAAAGGCGGGTAAAGAACTTAACTTAAACCGCAAGGTTATGATTGTAACCGATGACGGCGTGCCTTCAAAGTACAGCGAAGTATTAAGTGCACAGTGCTTAAACGCAAGCATTTTCGTACTTAAGCACGGCGAGGAAAGTAAAAACCTTGATAACTTCGCTGCGATTGAAAAAGCACTTCTTGAAAACGGTTTTTCAAGAAAGGACTGCGTTGTTGCCTTAGGTGGCGGTGTAGTCGGAGATCTCGCGGGATTTGCCGCATCATGCTTTATGCGAGGCATAGATTTTTACAACATTCCGACCACTGTTTTATCACAGGTTGATTCATCGGTCGGCGGTAAGACGGCAGTTGATTTTAACGGTGTAAAAAATATCGTAGGAACCTTTTATCAGCCTAAAAAAGTGTTGATTGATCCCGATGTTCTGAATACACTTAACGACAGACAAAAGGCTAACGGATTAGTCGAAGCAGTTAAGATGGCTGCAACGTTTGATGCAGAATTATTTGAAGAATTCGAAAAGGTAGAAAGATTTGAAGATCTTGATATCGAATACGTAATCGGAAAGGCTATTCAGTTAAAGGCTGATGTGGTTGAAAAGGACGAAAAAGAAGCAGGACTTCGTAAGGTCTTAAACTTCGGTCATACATTAGGACACGGAGTTGAAGCCGCACTTCAAAATACCGATTATCCCCTTCTTCACGGAGAATGCGTCGGAATGGGCATGACGGTAATGTGTGACGAGGATGTAAAAGAACGCATAGTAAAGATACTTGATATGTTAAAGATACCTTCGACATATTCATTTGATTTTGATGAAGCACTTGAAGCGGTAACACATGATAAAAAGTTAAACGGAAAAACAATTTCCACGGTATATGTTTCAAAAATCGGAACATACGAAATGATAGATATGACACCCGACGAATTAGCCGAAAGACTTCGCAAACTTTTGGGTTAATGTATTTGAAAAGGATAAAAATATGAAGAACACATTCGGACAAAGTTTACAGACAACTATATTTGGCGAGAGCCATGGCCCTTTTATAGGAGTGGTACTTGACGGACTTGCACCCGGAATAGAAGTAAATGATGATTTTATCAAAGAAAGATTGTCTCTTCGAAGACCAAACGGTGCTATTTCAACAAAGAGAGTTGAGGCGGATGAATATCAGATTGTAAGCGGTGTTTTTAACAATAAAACCACGGGAACCCCGCTTTGCATTTTAATACCCAACACCAATACAAAGAGTGCCGATTACGACAAGACAGGAAGAGTTGCACGTCCCGGACATGCGGATTATACGGCAATGTGCAAATATCACGGCTTCGAAGACTACAGAGGCGGCGGACATTTTAGCGGAAGAATAACTGCAGCAATAGTGGCAGGCGGTGCAATAGCGCAGAGTGCACTTTCAAAGAAGGGTATTGAAATAGGATCGCATATTTACAAGCTGTCCGATATAACGGACACATCATTTGATGAGATAGATAACAATGAACTCGTAAAAGAGATTTCTGTTCTTAACAAAAAAGAATTTGCTGTAATAGATGATGTTAAATCAGAGAAAATGATGCAGGCAATTCTTGATGCCGCAAAGGATGCAGACAGTGTAGGAGGAGTACTTGAAACAGCAATCACAGGCCTTCCCGCAGGTGTCGGTGAACCCTGGTTTGATTCGGTTGAGAGTGTTCTTTCACATGTTCTTTTCTCTGTACCCGGTATCAAGGGCGTTCAGTTTGGCGCAGGCTTTGACAAGGTTTGCGAAAGAGGCAGCAGCTTTAACGATGCTTTCAGAAACGAAGACGGAAAAGTTGTTACGGCTACCAATAATAACGGCGGTGTAAACGGCGGCATCACAAACGGTATGCCGATTATCATAAAGTGTGCGGTTAAGCCCACTCCTTCGATTTACAAAGAACAGAAGAGCATAAATCTTAACACACTTGATAACTCTGATATAGCAATAGAGGGAAGACACGATCCCGCTATCATTCACAGAGCAAGAGTCGTTGTTGATTCGGTATGCGCACTCGCAGTATATGACATGCTTGCGGCAAGATTTGGTACCGACTATTTTGTGAACTAGGTGCCTGACTCACGTAGTGTGTCTGGCTCCTCAAATGGGAGAAAAAATGGAATACGGACTCATAGGCGAACGCCTCGGACATAGTTATTCAAAATTAATACATGAGCAGTTCGGTTTTTACGGATATGAACTAAAAGAAATCCCGCGTGACGGACTCGATTCTTTTATGAGAGAAAAGGATTTCAAGGGTATCAATGTTACGATTCCGTATAAGGAAGACGTAATCAAATACCTTGATTTCGTCGATGAAAGAGCACGTTCAATCGGAGCCGTAAATACCGTGGTTAATAAGGACGGCAAACTGTACGGCTACAATACCGATTATTTCGGACTTAAAACACTTCTTGAATCAAACGGATTTGATTTAAAAGGCAAGAAGGTTTTGATTCTCGGTACCGGCGGTACGAGTAAGACCGCATATGCTGTATGCAAACACATGGGCGCGTGGTTTTTAAGCAAGGTTTCAAGAAGTGCGAAAGACGGCGCGATTACTTATGAGGAAGCATACGAAAAGCATGCGGACGCTTCTTACATCATCAATACCACACCAAGCGGAATGTATCCGAATCTTGAAGGAAAACCGATTGATCTTAAAAGATTTGAAAAGCTCGAAGGTGTTGCGGATGTAATCTACAATCCTTTAAGAACAAGGCTTATCGAAGAAGCCGAAGAACTTGGAATTAAGTGCTGCTCGGGCCTTAGGATGCTTGTTTTCCAGGCTGTTGCGGCTTGCGAATTCTTCATTGATAAAAGACCTGATGATGCACTTTCCGAATTAATCATAAAAGGCCTAACCGGCGATATCGAAAACATCGTTTTAACGGGAATGCCCGGAAGCGGCAAGAGTACCATCGGAAAGCTTCTTGAAAAAGAGTTAAACAAAAAATTCATCGATACCGATGCACTTATAGTCGAAAAAGAAAAAAGAGAGATTTCAGATATATTTGCAACCGACGGCGAGGCGTATTTCAGAGACGTAGAGGCAGAGGTTATAAAAGAAGTATCGCTCAAGAAAAACTGCATTATCTCAACAGGTGGCGGTGCGATACTAAGAGATGAAAATGTAAAAAATCTTGCTGCAAACGGAAGGATTTATTTCCTCGACAGAAAGCCCGAAGATCTTGTTCCCACAGACGACAGACCTCTTGCAAACGAGAAGTCCAAAATCATGAAACTGTATGAACAAAGGCTTCCGATTTACAAATCAACCTGTGATGAAATCATTAATGCAGAGGCAGGTATAGAAGAAACGGTTAAAGCATTGCTTAAAAAAGGAGAATAAATGAAAACAATACGTGTAATAAATGGTCCCAATTTAAATATGCTCGGAATCCGCGAGCCGGATATTTACGGCAAGACCGATTATAAATCGCTTTGCGAAATGATTGAAAATTATGCCGAGGTAATCGGTGTAAATGTTCAGATAATGCAGAGCAATCATGAGGGCGATCTGGTTGACTGGATTCAGGAAAGCTACAAAGCAATTGACGGTATCGTCATTAATCCCGGAGCCTATACACACACCAGTATTGCGATTCTTGATGCTGCAAAGGCAGTCGGAATTCCAATGGTTGAAGTACATATCTCCGATGTGGATTCAAGAGAAAAATTTAGACAGGTTAGCTACATCAGAGAGGCTTGCATTAAATCCATCATAGGCCACGGAATAAACGGATATCTTGAAGCAATGGACTGCCTTATGGAAACAATAGGATAAAGCATTTGTATTAATTGTAGGAGGGGAAGCATGAGATACGAATCGAATTACAGAAATCAGTTCTTTTGGGAAAGTGACGGTCTTCCCGGAATCAGCGAAATGATGGATTTTTTCAGGAGTGAGATGACTGCGCCCAAAGCAAAAATACCTGCGACTAAAATCACGAAAGCCATTCTCATCAGTCTTTTGAGTCTGTCAGCAATAACTGTAATCACTGCCGGCATATCTTTTGCGATTATGAAGAGCATTGCTTTTACGGTTGTACTTTCAATGCTGGTTTTATTCTTTTTAATGGGAATAATGATAATTGTTTTATCCATATTGCAATTTAAAGTTTTTCCGAAGGCATGTTCAGAACCGGTTGAGGCCGAATGCATCGGATTTTCCATATCAGGTGGCAACGGAGACGGAGGCGCAGCAGGACCTACTAGATGCCCGGTTTTTAAATATTCATATCACGGATTTGAGTATACTGCATTTGACCACGTTTATGAAAATCGTGGAAACTTCCCTGCAGTCGGTTCCAAGCTTCAGATTCTTGTCAATCCCGACGATCCTGAAGAGCTGGTATGGGATTTGACAGGAAGACGTCCCAGATTCCTTATTTTATGCGGTATATTTGCAATTGTTTTAAGCGCGGCAATTATGTTTATTGTATTAAATGATAAGAACTTCATGGATTCCGCAAGAGAAGACAAGGGTGGATTGAAAGACCAGGTTATCGAAATAATGCAGGATGGAAATTAAAAACGGTTTAGGAAATAAAGATGATAAAAGAAATAAGAAAATCAACAGCAAAGGGAATCATAAAAGCACCGCCTTCAAAAAGCATGGCGCACAGATATATTATCTGCGCAGCATTGTCTGACGGTGTGAGTAAGATTACAAATGTTGATTATTCTGAAGATATAAAAGCGACAATTGATTGTATAAAATTTCTCGGTGCCAAAGTTGAAACATCAGAAACTTCTGTAATAATCGATGGCACGAATTCTATTTTTAATATGTCCAATAAATCGGACATATCAGAAATTGATTTTATGTGTCGCGAAAGCGGAAGTACGATGAGATTTTTCATGGGAATTGCCATGACACTTCCCGCTGTCAGCAATTTCTTCGGCAGCGAGACTTTAAGAAACAGACCTTTTGGAATATACGAAAAAATCTTAGGTAATAACTTTAAGAAATGTGAAGATAAAATCGTAATAAACGGACCCATATCCGATAACGATTTTGAAATAGCCGGCAATATAAGCAGCCAGTTTGTGACAGGTCTTTTACTTGCACTTTCTCTTAAAGAAGAGGGTGGCAGCATTACACTCATCCCTCCCGTAGAGAGCAGATCCTACATTAATATGACCATTCAGGCAATGCGTGAATTCGGAATAGATGTTGAGTGGGAGAGTGAGACCAAATTATTCGTTAATGCTAATCAGAAGTATGCTGCCAAAGACATCGAGGTTGAAGGCGATTATTCAAACGCTGCATTTCTTGATGCATTTAACTATATCGGCGGAGATGTGAAGGTCGAAGGCTTAAATGAAAAAAGCCTGCAGGGTGATAAGGTTTACAAAGAATGCTTTGAGAAATTAAAAGTCGGAAAGGCTACAATAGATATAGCAGACTGCCCTGATTTGGGTCCCGTACTTTTTGCGGTTGCGGCTGCAAATCACGGAGGATATTTTACATCCACAGCACGCCTTAAAATAAAAGAGAGTGACCGCGGAAGCGTAATGTGCGAGGAACTTTCAAAGCTTGGTGTTAAAACTCATATGGAAGAAAATTCCATCGAGATAGAAGGCGGACTTAATGCACCAACAGAAGTATTGTGCGGACATAACGATCACAGAATTGTAATGTCGCTTTCACTTCTTTTATCATTGACAGGCGGTGCAATAACAGAGGCAGAAGCAGTAAGAAAAAGCTACCCCGGATTCTTTTATGATATAAAAAGTCTTGGGGTTAATATAGGAGAATAACATGGAATGGATTAACAAACAAAACGTCCTTATCGTTGGTTTGGGACTAATGGGCGGAAGCTACGCAAAAGCTCTTAAAAGAATCGGCTGTCATGTTACGGCAATTGACAGAAGCGAAGATACGATTAAGTTTGCAATTGAAAACGATATAATCGACGACGGAACAAGCAACGAAGACACAAAAGAGTTCGTAGGAAATGCTGACTGCATCATCCTTGCGCTTTATCCTAACGCTGCGGTTGAATGGATCAAGAACAACAAAGAATATATTAAGGACGGCATTCGCTTAACCGATGTGACAGGTGTTAAAAGCTGTATCGTATATGCCATTCAGGATGCACTCGGAGATAAAGCGGAATTTATTGCCGCACATCCGATGGCTGGTAAAGAAACAAGCGGTGTGGAAAATGCCGACGACCGTATTTTCAGAGATGCGAACTACATCGTGGTTCCGACGGATAAGAATACCGAAGAGGCAATACTCTGGTGCGAAAACTTAGGACAGATATTGGGCTTTAACAAAGTCAGTATCTTAAGCCCCGAAGAGCATGACGAAATGATTGCATATGTATCACAGCTTACACACTGCATCGCAGTATCTCTTATGACATGCAAGGATAACGAGCATCTTAAGGATTACACGGGCGATTCTTTTAGGGACTTAACAAGAATTGCGAGAATCAACGAGAACATGTGGACCGAGCTTTTCCATATGAACAAGGATTCGCTCCTAAAAGAAATGGATTTGTTTATCGATGAGATATCAAATCTACGCAACCTAATCGCCGAGGATGATTCCGAAGCCATAAAAGAAAAGATGAGATTATCGACGGCAAGACGATCGAAATTTAATTCTAAAAAATGAGAGAATGAATAAAGTTAAGAAAGGCAAAAAAACATGAAAATGAATTTCATCAAAAAACTTGCATTACCCGTAGAGGTTAAGGAAATGTGTCCGTTAACCGGCAAGATGGGAGATCTTGTTGATACGAAAAAGGCACAATTGGAATCTGTATTTGAAGGAAGAAGCGACAAGCTTATACTTATCATCGGACCCTGCTCGGCAGACAGAGAAGACAGTGTAATCGATTACATTTCAAGACTCTGCCCGATTCAGGAAAAGGTAAAAGATAAAATCATCATCGTTCCGAGAATTTATACAAACAAACCCCGTACAACAGGCGAGGGTTACAAGGGTATGCTTCATCAGCCCGACCCCAACGAAAAGTCAGATCTTTTCAAGGGAATTATTGCGACCAGACATCTTCACATGCGTGCGATTGAAGAGACCGGTTTTGCGTGCGCGGATGAAATGCTTTATCCCGAAAACTATCAGTACCTTGACGACGTGCTTGCATATGTTGCAGTCGGTGCAAGATCGGTTGAAGACCAGCAGCATCGTCTTGTTGCCAGCGGTATCGCAGCGCCCGTAGGTATGAAGAACCCTACCTCAGGTGATATCAGCGTTATGATGAACGGTATCCTTGCAGCACAGCATTCACATTCATTCATTTACAGAGGCTGGGAAGTTCATTCGGAAGGCAACCCTTACGCACATGCTATTTTACGAGGTTATACCAACAAGCACGGCGAATCACAGCCTAACTACCATTTCGAAGATCTTATAAGACTCTGCGACGCATATGACGAGAGAGACCTTATAAATCCTGCAGTTATCATCGACACCAACCATTCGAACTCAGGCAAGAACCCGTTTGAGCAGCCCAGAATCATAAAAGACGTGCTTTACTCCACCAGACATGACGAGCGCGTCAAGAAGATTCTCAAAGGCTTCATGGTTGAAAGCTACATCGAGGACGGCTGCCAGAAGGTAGACGGTGGCGTATACGGTAAGTCGATCACCGACCCTTGCCTCGGCTGGGAGAAGACCGAGAAACTCATCTATGAAATTGCGGATTTATTGTAATTGAATAAAAATAAAAAACCCCTGCAGACCGTGATTTTACAGTCTGCAGGGTTTTTAAAAAAATTGAGAGAAGTCTTGACAGTGTTTGTCAGACTGTGTTTGAAATACGATTACAAAGAATACTCGTTTACAGCTTTAATAACGGTATTTACTTCTTCATCCGTCATTTCCGGGAACAGCGGAAGAGTTGCACAGTGCGCGGCGAGAGCTTCGGCATTCGGACAGTCACCCTCTTTGTATCCCAAATGAGCATATGCTTTTTGAAGATGACAGGGAACCGGGTAGTGACGGTTACATTCAATATCTTTTTCGCGCATGTAGTCTACGAATCGTTCGGGATCGCCTTCGACCATGATTTCAAAAAGATGGAAAACACATTCGGTATTTTCGGGATGTTTCTGTAATCTGATTAAAGGATTGTTTATTTTCTTTATATATTGATTGCCGATATCCTGTCTTCTGGCAGTCCATTCGGGAAGATACTTTAAAGATACGCTTAGTACCGCACCCTGAATACCCTCCAGACGATAATTGTATCCGATCATTTCGTGATAGTATCGTATGTTGCATCCCTGATTTTTCATCACATTGATAAAGTCGTTATGATATTTGGTTTTGCAGCTAACGGCACCGCCTTCGCCGAAGGCATAGAGATTTTTGCCGGGATAGAATGAAAAACATCCGAGTTCTCCGAGTGTTCCGACTTTCTTGCCGTCCACTTTTGCACCATGCGCCTGAGCACAATCTTCCACTATGAAAAGGTTGTATTTATCGGCGATTTTTCTTATTGCAGGAAAATCAAAGGGCTGACCGTAAAGATGTACGCCCAGTATTGCCTTTGTTTTATCGGTTATTGCCTTTTCTGCCGCTTGCGGATCGATTTCCCAGGTGTCTTTTGTACAATCCACGAATACGGGAGTGGCACCGGTATAAGTTACTCCCCATGCGGATGCGATATAAGTATTGGTCGGAACGATAACTTCATCGCCCGCTCCGATTCCCAGAGCCGCAAGGGCGCAGTGAATTGCACTCGTTCCGTTGTTCACGCCCTGTACGAAAGGAACGCCTAAGTATTCGGCAAATTCTTTTTCGAAATTGTCAGCATATTTTCCGCCGGAGAATGCTGTATCCTCGCAGCATTTTTGTATCGCATCTAAATATTCTTCTTTATGCTTCTCATAATCTCTTTTAAGATCGATTCTTTTTAACATTTATTTTTCCTCGCGAAAAGCTTTTTTAAGCCTTGATATTTGTTTCAGATAATTTTTGATTGTTTTAAAAACCTTCACCGTTGTATTGTAATCTTCGACCCATTCGACGGGTATTTCCTCAATTTGGGCACCCATTCTTTCCGCACGAAGAAGCATCTCCACAGTGTAAAACCAACCGGGATCATTCGAGCATTTGGATATGAGTTCCTTCGCAAAAGGAGTTCTTAAGAAAGTGAATCCGCAAAGTGCATCCGTTGATTTCATTCCAAGATAATGTTTGAGAATGAATACCAGACCTGCGGATGTGATTTTTCTGTACCATTTACGACCCTTGGTAGTGGATTCTTTGCTGAATCTAGAACCGTTAACATACATTAATGCAGGTCTTTCTTTAAACAAATCCACGGTTTTTTTAAGATATTTTAAATCCGTGGAAAGGTCTATATCCATATATCCGACGATATCCGATGTACATTCTTCGATACCTGTTTTAAATGCGATTCCGACCCCGCGGATATTTAGACGCCTGTACTCAACTTCGGGATATTGTTCGCAAAGCTTTTTGGCGATTTCCGGCGTTTCGTCATCCGAACCGTTATCCACGATTACGAGTTTAAAAGGAATATCTATATTCTTTCTTGCGTACTCAAGACAGGTTTCGATTCCTTTTTGAAGGCGAAGACGCTCATTTAAAACAGGAAACAATAAGGTTATATTCATACGCTTCCACCTATTTTTTCTACGGATTCAACAATGTATTTCTGTCTTCTGAAAATAAGATTAACTATAACCGAGAGATATTTTAAAATAATCGTCAGCAAAACGAATATTCCCAAAAAGCCGAAGGACATAAAACATATAGTGGAGGTCCATCCTTCTATTATCGAGCCGTTTGTAAAATGATCCCAAAAGGCATAGATAAGCGAAACGATTGTAAAAAGAAGAAAGAATGCGCTTATTCCCGTAGATAATCTTTCCAGAAAATCGGTAAAATATACGAATGAATCAAAAGCAAGATTAAATCGTTCGTATGTAGCCTTCTCTCTTTTTATGTGTATTTTTTTGTCGGGTTTGTATTTTATGGTTTCGCATTTTAAACCGCAATTTGCGTATAATGCTTTTCTGTAAGGCACAAAATCGCTAATTGATTTGATTCTGTTAATAGCACGCCTTGATATCAGACGAAAAGTGTCGGAACAGATTTTGTTTCTGTTTCTGCTGAACATATTGAAGATGCCGTAATACAAAGAAGATGTGAAACTTGAATTTCCGCTTGGTGCAACAATCGCAATGTCGGTTTTGTTGTTAACGGACTCAAATGCCTTCATGATAATATCGTTTGAGTAATCGATTTGCGGAGTGTCAAATTCGAAGACAAAGTCACCGATGGAATAATCCCTTCCGGCATTCATGCTTGCTTCCAATCCCTGATAAGACCCCATCTTAAGAACTGATATATTATCATTCGGAAAAGATTCCGAAAAATATTCTTTAACCGTGGGGATGGTATTGTCGCTACAGCCGTCGTCAACGCATATGAGTTCGACATTTTCGAAATTCTCTTTTATGGTTTTATAAGATGAATCAAAGAAATTTTTTATGTTGTTTTCCTGATTGTGTAAATATAAAACTACAGAAACAAATTTTTTTTCCATTACATTACTCCGTATATCAAATGTTTATATAAAACTTATATCAAATATTCGTCGAGGTCGTAAACGGTATTTATTTTACCGGATAAGACACTTAAGAAAACAGGCGCGTTCTTATCTTTCAAATCACCGTGGAGTTTAATTGCGGTCGGACGAGAGTCGTCTACTTCCGAACTTTTAAGAATCGGCTTCATGGAGAAGAGCGATGAATGATATGTGAATTCGTAATCGCTCTTTAAATATTTTAAAGCCAGGTGCGACATATACTCCCATGCACTTTCGGGTCTTGCCTTACATGTATTGCAGTTTGCAAGTGAAGTGCTGTTGCAGATAAAACCGCTTCCTAATAATTTATCCTGACACTTAAATGCAGGTGTTTTGTCAAAACTAACCGAGTGAGGAGTAAACGTAACCGAAGTCAGACTGTGATAATCGGTCATACCGAATGGCATAATCGAAAAGAAAGGGCCGTCCATTACGGTTATCCCCACATTCTTCAACAAATCATTGGGCTTGCAAAGTATGATTTCACAAAGTTCGTATTTTATGGGGAAAACATCATCGGGGAAGATCATGGAAATAATCTCATTCACCGAAGCGTATGTTGTATTTACAACAAATCCGCTTTCGTACTCGCCCGAGTCTTCTGTATTTATAAAGAATGAAGAATCATCTTTTTTGATTTCCGTGATATTTACATTAAACTTTATATCTATACCCGGTGCATTCTTAATTTCGTCTAAAAGATAATCCCTGAGTACGGTTGCGTCATATGTGTATTCTTCGGTCAGAAATGCACCGTCGCAGGTGTTTTTATTAAAATATTTGTCGGGGGAGATTTCTTCGCATTTGATATTTGCGGATTTGCAAAAATTCTTGAATTGTTCGGCATCCGTCCAGCTGAATACTTTTGAGGTTGCATATACCTGCTCAAAAGAGGAGTGGATGCAAAACTTATAATCTTCGCAAAATCTTGAAAAATAACCTGCGGATTTGATGGCGGTTGCCAGGCTTCTGGGATAGTGGTAACCCATATGAATTCTTGCCTGATTGATGAAGGTTGCCCTCGTAAAAGCACCTGATTCTTTTTCGAGGACAAGAACCTTTAAGCCTCTTTTTGCACAAAAAAGAGCACTGTAAAGACCGTATAAACCGGCACCGATTATAATTCTGTCGTATTTAAGCATTCAAAGATACTCCGTCCTGAAAAATATTCCACTAGATTTTACCATAAAATAGGGACTTTTTACAACAAGATAGGGATGCCTGTATTGGCGAATAATATTGCATTTAAAGGGATGTTGGGATAAAATCGATATGATTTGATTCAAAAGATGATTGTAAATATGAACGATATGGAATTAAAAAAATCTAATAAAGGTAAAAATTTGGCTTTTCTTGGCGTTTCGTTAATAAGCGTTTTTGCTTTGATTGTTCTTTGGAACGCATTATCTCCGTTTATAATTGAAAACGACAATTTTTATCTAAAGACCATTGCCTCCGGAGAAATGACCGGCTCTCCCGAAGCTCGCATGTATTACATGGGAATAATATCGGGATTTGTTTTGAGCCTGTTATATAAAATAACCGGAAACGGAATTCCGTGGTTCGGAATTTTACTTTGTCTGTCATTATCGACCGTAATGCTGCTTCTTTTATACAAATCTCTTTTGGCAACCAAAAAAATATGGCAGGCTGTCATAGTGTATCTTTTATATATGCTTGTATTCGCAGGTATTTTCTATCAGTATTTTGCCAAAACGCATTATACGTTAGCTACAGGATTTGCAGGCGCTTCCTCGCTGTTTTTGCTGTTCCTTCTAAAAGAGGCGGAAGAGACGAAAAAATACGTACTTAAAGCACTTCCTTTTCTCTTTTTATCTCTTTGGTCTCTTGGAATACGCGATAAAGCCTTTTTTATGCTGATTCCATTTTTCGGTATGGTCTTTATCGGAAAACTTTTGGATATAAAAAAGAAAACATTTAAAAATCTTCTTATTGCAGGCTTCTCTTTTGCTTTTGTTTTGGTCTTTGCCGTCGGTATTAATAAAGCGGCTTATGCAGGCGAAGACTGGAAGGAATTCAGAAGTTATACAACCGCATCGGAGCAGCTGTTTGATTACGAAGGATTCCCTGATTATGAAACGCACAAAGAAACCTATGAGAAAATGGGAATAACACAGTCTTCGTTTGAAGCAATCACACGACATTACAACATCATAATGGATCCTGAGGTGAATGACGTAAATTTCACTGAGCTTGCAAAGATTTCAAGGGAAGAACGCCTTGAAAAAGAACCGGCAGTTTTAAAAAGAACAGTTGATGTTTTTAAAACCGTTCTTCGTTACAATCTTTTGGAATATCAGGATCGTCCCATTAATATAACAGTTTATATTTTATATTTATTCGTATTTCTTCTTGCCTTGATTTCCAAGAAATACAGGGCCTTAAGAGACATAGCTTTTATCGTCGTGGCTAGAATGTTTGACTGGTTTTATTTAGTCTGGAACGGCAGATTTCCTTTTAGGGTGACGCAAATAATATATATTGCAGAACTTGTATTGCTTGTTGGAATCATTATTAAATACGAACTTGCTTTTCTTCCGGATAAAAAAACCGAGAACACGAAAAAGAAAATCGGTATAAAGCCGGTATTTATCATATTGCTTGTCGCAATTACCGCTGCAACGATAAGATTCGGCTTTCCTGTCATGAAGAAAAATTATGAAAGCATAAAAGGTTTTCACGAGATGAGTGTGTGCTTTGTCGAACTCGAAGATTATCTTTCTTCACATCCCGACAATTTCTATTTCTTTGATATGTCGCATTTATACTATACCGAGGATACGCTTTCTTTTAAAAAGAAACCTATCGAAAACTATGTGTATATGGGAAGCTGGATGCCCAACAGTCCGTGGTACAATAACAAAATGAAAGATTGGGGATTTGATACTCCGACGTCGGGACTGCTTGAAAAAGACAACGTTTATATCGTCTATCAGCAGGTTGATTTTGATACGAGAGACTTCCTGGATTATTATTTTGAAGAACATTTCCCCGGAACAAAAATAGAGGTTGTCGATACATTTGAAAGCTCAAACGGTTTTGTGTACGAGATACTAAAACCGGGTTTTCTGTTATTATATAATCGGTTCTGAAACGGAGGATTTCCGGCGTTTATAGTTCTCGGAGCCGGCATTAAAGGTATTAAGGGTTATTTTGATGCCAAGCAGCCGGATAAAAGATACAACACCGACGATGTGTGGGATAAAGTAGATTTAATGAGTTAAAAACTATTGACACATATTTTTAAGAGTGATATAAAAATATTGTTAAAACCTATGAAAAAGAGTGAGTAGACTTTTCCTCTTTCAGATACAGAGAACCGCCGGTGCTGAGAGCGCGGTATTGAAATGTAAAGTTGAATGGGCTTTTGAGGGCAAAAGGAAACGAAGCAATTCGGAGTATTGGCGCCGGGGAAGGGACCCCGTAAACAAAACCGGCATATGACAGTATGCAATGAGAGGATGCGTCTCGCATCAAGCAGGGTGGCACCGCAGGAAAGATACCTGTCCCGGCATAGTATGAATCTATGCCGGGTTTTTTAATACTTAAAAGAACTGCTGCGAAGAAATCCTTATCGTTGGAATATTGTTGAAACGTAAACAATTTTTTACAACCTGAAAGGAGACAGACATGTCAAAAGAAATCCCTTACAAAATTTATCTTGAAGAAAACGAGATGCCTAAGGCTTGGTACAACCTTCGCGCAGACATGATTAATAAGCCCGCACCGTTACTTAATCCCGGAACATTACAGCCTATGAAGGCAGAGGAACTCGCAGGTGTTTTCTGTGACGAACTCGTAAAACAGGAACTTGATAACTATACAAGATTCATCGAGATTCCCGAAGAAATCAGAAACTTCTACAAGATGTACAGACCTTCACCTTTGGTAAGAGCTTACTGCCTTGAAGAGAAGCTTCAGACACCCGCTAAGATTTACTACAAATTCGAGGGTAACAACACATCAGGAAGCCACAAGCTTAACTCAGCAATTGCTCAGGCTTACTACGCTAAGAAACAGGGCCTTAAGGGCGTTACCACAGAGACCGGTGCTGGTCAGTGGGGTACAGCTCTTTCAATGGCTTGTTCATATTTCGATCTTGACTGCAAGGTATTCATGGTTAAGGTTTCTTACGAACAGAAGCCTTTCAGACGTGAAGTAATGAGAACATACGGCGCTTCTGTAACACCTTCTCCTTCAATGGAAACAGAAGTAGGTAAGAGAATCAACGCAGCTCATCCCGGAACCACAGGTTCACTCGGATGTGCAATCTCAGAAGCAGTTGAAGTTGCAACAAGCACACCCGGTTACAGATACGTTCTCGGTTCAGTTCTTAACCAGGTACTTCTTCATCAGTCGGTTATCGGTCTTGAAACAAAGGCTGCACTTGATAAATACGGCATCAAAGCAGACATCGTTATCGGCTGCGCAGGCGGCGGATCAAACCTCGGCGGTCTTATTGCTCCTTTTATGGGCGAAAAGATTCAGAAGGGCACAGACTACAGAATCATCGCGGTTGAGCCTGCTTCATGTCCTTCCTTCACAAGAGGCGTATACGCATATGACTTCTGCGATACCGGTATGGTTTGTCCTCTTGCTAAGATGTACACACTCGGCAGTGATTTCATTCCCGCACCCAACCATGCAGGCGGACTTCGTTATCACGGCATGAGCTCCATTCTTTCACAGCTCTACGCTGACGGACTTATGGAAGCAACTACAGCTAAGCAGACGGAAGTATTTGAA
>JAEEOJ010000107.1 GCA_016284175.1 Lachnospiraceae bacterium
CAAGCATTGTAACTCCGGGGTTTGTTTGATCCGGTACAATCTTGTATGTTCTCATAAACACACCTTCGGTTCTGACTGTATCTTTAAGTACGGTTCCGTGGTTAAAACCATGTATTATACGCATTGTAAAGGCCTGCCTGCATATGCAGGATATGTTCTTAAGCAGCCTAACCATAGCGTTACGGGTTAATCCGTGTACATTTACGGTCACAACATCATCTACTGTGAAATCCATTCTCTCAACATCAGTTTCTGATAATACAAGTTTAATTCTTTCTTCCATATGCAAGCTCCTTTCTGTAATCTGTTTTTTTATATCTTTCTGATTTTATCTTAACAGTTTTAACAAGAAGCGCTGTACAATAAATCGCCCTTAGATAAAAACGTCCTGTCGAAATTTATCGGCAGGACATTTCCATTCTTATTTAGAGCCATTGGGCCTATTCTATTTGAGTGTTTTTGAATATTCGAGGGTGAATATATTTCTATTTGTATCTATATCTTGCACGCTTACCATTTCGCCCACCATCATAATATTCAATTGTGATTTCAGGATGTTCGACAACCCAATCATAGAATGCCCTTCCCAAGCTTCCTGCACTTCCGGTAGACATTTCCGACCACTCATCCTCATTATAAAGGTCTCTTAATTCGAAGTATTTTGCTCGCTTAGCCTGAATAGTTGATTTAAAGTCAGGATTAAGTGCACGAGCATAAGCTTCCAATGGAGAATATATGTCTTTCTCATTGAATAAAACTGATCTTAAATAACTTTGCAAACTCTGACCTTTTTTTGCCGCCTTTTCTTCAAGTTCAATATAACGTTCATCGCTAACTGTAAAACGTATCGTTTTTGACATATCTATACCACCTTTCTCAATTGCATATCGATTGCAATGTCTAACATACGGAATTTCTCATCATTCATAGGCAGATCTATATCTGTGGTTACCATTTCAGAGAACGCTTTTTCAGGATCATACTTATCATATACATAAATACCAAGACGGTTTTCAAGCACATGATGATTTTTCGAATTAGGATCCTTGTCAAAAGCCTGTAATGATATAAACACCTTATGATTATTAATTGATGCATCTATATACTTCCAATTACTTAAATTATACTCAGCTATAGTTCCACCAGACGTGTAATTTTCTTTTCCTTTTCCTGCACGTGGATTCTTTGAAACTTTAAAACCTTTACTAGCAAGGTGTTTAACAATACCCATACGCTCTTCCTCGCGCAATTCTTCTAATCTAATAAATGTTTCAGTAAATATATCCATAATAATCCCCCTTTAAAAGTCATAACTATTGCTTTAGTTATATTTTAATAACAAGAGCAATAGTTGTCAATTATTATTTTACGATTTTTTTCTATACAAAAATGGCACCAACTTTCGTTGATGCCATTTCATCTCTTTGGTTAAAACCTATTTCATTACTCCATATAATACTGCAACAACTCATATCTGAGCTTGCAACCCTCGTATATTTCTGCCGGCAGCAAAGCTCTTGCCACGAGTTTTAAATCGTCGCTTTCTATATCGATTCTTTTAAGATTTGCATAGTCTCCGTCTATGCTTACGACTTCGTAGTACCAGGTCTCCATTTCGTGTTCCTTTCACTATCTTTTATGAGCAAAATTATACCAAAAATCCGCGTGATTTTACAGTCTGCAATTATCCATTTCGTTCTCGAAATACCTTGTGTTGAAAGGTACTGCTGTTATGCCCCTAACCATTTGGGGACGGTTCTGTTTTGGCCTTTTTTACCAGGTGGGGACACATCTTGCTTGAGTTGAATAATAAATGCCCGACTCTAACGAGCCGGGCATTGTGTAATAGTAGTTAAAACAATATCAAACTTTTTCATGAATTTTCAGCCCGTCAGAGATTTCTTTTATCCTTTCATACGGAACTTTGCAAGCTTTTACGATATCTTTTATATCCATTCCGCTTTGAAGCATATTTGTAATAAGCTCAAATTCCTTTTCTTCGCGTCCTTCTTCCCTGGCATCTAGTAATCTTTCAAATTCTCTCATATACTGTGACCTCCAGTTCCAATTCTTTCTGCCCTTTTCTACTGCAATTACCGTTTTTAATCATCGTAAACATTTCTTCTGTGGCCAATTTTAATGACAATAATAACAAGTTTATCATCTTGAATATCGGCCAAAATCCTGTAATCTCCGACTCTGTATCGCCATTGTCCGGAACGATTTTCTGAAAGGCCTTTTCCATATATTCTTGGATTCTCACAATCAACTAAATTCTTGTCAATCCAGGCTTTTAAAAACTTTCTTACTCCGGGATCAAGTTTTTTTATGGATTTGACGGCTTTTTCGGTATATTCAACAGAATATTTCATAAGCCAAGCTCTTTCCAGACTTCTTCATGCGAATATGTTTTAACGTTTCCTTTAGCCTTTTCTTCCTCATATTCGGCGAATACTTTCATATCATACTCGTCTTCTATTCTGTCAAACAAAGCTCTTTTAAACGCTTCCGCAAGAGAAATATTATTTATTTTTGCATAATTTTCGGCGATGTCTTTTTCTTCTTTTGTCATCCTTATGGAATAACTCATAAAAATCATCTCCTTTCTTTGTAGTACAATTGTACTACACATTTGGGGCTGTGTCAAAGATTTCCCGGAGTAATTCTTTGCGCCCATCAACTCTTGTAAAATGCAATAGACCAGAGGGACGGTTCTTCCGGTCCTTTTCGGACCATCAGAACCGTCCCCCTGGCTCTAATCTATATCCACCTTTTACTCATTTTACTTGTCCGGAACAGGGGTTGGGGTCGCCCGGGCTGCTTGCCTGGTAAGCATCTTGTGGCGCCCGGGCGATAGAAAGGTTTCCGGAACTTGTTCCTCTATATACGGTATAACTCTAATGCGTCAACACTTACATATCCGTTTGTGCGTGATATATAAGTATATTCTTCTTGTTTGGCAAATTAGTGTAGTAGCAGAGTAAAGTGTAGCGGTGGGGGACGGACCTCCGAATATTAAAAATCTCTTTTTTTCTTTTAAGGTCGCAAATTGCGACCTTATAAATATCCGCTAGCATTATGCACAATTTTAGGTATCGTATTTCTATAGGCAAAAAGAGAAGATCAAATTGATTCATATTGATATTTGCTATATATTAGCATCATAAGGTTTACATTATCTTCTCTTATTTTCCCTAATGAAACTAAATATATAACTTCATTGACAAGCTTTTTGTATTGAAGTATCATTTTTGTAAACATAGGTAAATTTATAGAAAATACCGAGGATTACATAAATGTTATTATCATACAATGAAGCAATTGAACAGTACGGAAATGCTTATAAACTCGCCAAAGCGGTGGCTGATGGCTCTGTTTTTAAGATAGAAGACGGAATATATTCTACAAAAAAGCATGTATCCGAACTGGGAATTATTATGAAAAAATATCCTAAAGCTGTTTTGACTGGGGAATATGCTTTTTATGTTCACGGACTGACTAATCTTATTCCGGAGAAATATGACATTGCAACTCCTTCGAAATCAGCCAAATTATCGGATAATCGAATTAAACAGATTTATGTGAAAGAGGATATCTTTAATTTGGGAATTGAAGAAAAAGAAGAAAACGATGTACAAATTCGTATTTATGATAAAGAACGAATGCTTATAGAACTTTTACGAGCTAAAAATTCTATGCCGTACGACTTATACAAAGAAATTATTGTTCATTACAGAGAGATTATTTACGATCTTGAAATATGGCGAATTCAACAATACGCTTCAGTTTTCCCCAAGAGCAAAATGATATCCAAAGCGCTCGATGAGGAGGTTTTATAATTGAATTTACAGAAGTTGATGGATGCATATCTTGAAGAAGGACTGACTTCAGAACTAGCTTCATCACGTGTATGTCAAGATATCGTTTTAAAAGCCATATCTGAAGGACCTTTTAGCAGAAATGTTACGATAAAAGGCGGTGTGGTTATGAGGAGTCTAACGAAGAACAATCGTAGAGCGACCAAAGATATAGATTTAGACTTCATTCATTATTCTTTACAAGATGATTCTATTCGCGAATTTGTTCAGAGATTAAACTGTATCGATGGTATTCGAATTGAAATAAAAAATGAAATCACAGAACTAAAGCATCAAGACTATAAGGGTAAGAGTATCGAAGTAAGAATCAGCGATGAATCAGGGAATACGGTTTACAGTAAGATAGACATCGGCGTTCATAATCATCTTGAAATTGAGCAGGAAGAATACTGTTTTGATGTTTGCATGGATGATGAAGGATCAACACTTTTAAAAAATACAGTGGAACAATCTTTCGTTGAGAAACTGCGCTCTCTTTTAAAATTTGGAGCAAATAGCAGAAGATACAGGGATTTATATGATATGTTTTATCTCAAGGATATTGCTTCATCCGAAAAAATTTCAGATACGATTCGGATTTTAATATTTGATGATTCAGGAATGTTTGAAAAATCTTTTTCAGATATAGTTAGACGTTTGAAAACAACTTTTAAGGATGAACAGTATCTCAAACGTGCTTCTGAATCCCGCCAGAGATGGCTTGATAACGATATTTACGAAATCACAGATGGTATTGTGACATACTTGGAAAAAATGTAAGGCCGGAGGAAAAATCCTCCGGCTGTTTATTTTATTTTTTCTTCTTTTTCTTCATATAAATCACAAGCATTATAATCGCAATAACCCAGGCACAAATAATTGTAAATACGCCTGTTTCGCTGACAAAGAACTTTTTGTCGTCGCCTATTGTGATTACATCGAATACTGTCTGATCGAAAGCATTGTGTGCTGCGTGAAGGAATGCAGCGGGCCATACGCTCTTGCTCCAAAATGTCAGGATGCCTGCGATGATTCCGACAGGGAATATGCAAAGTACAAATGCAATAAGCTTATACCAGACAGGTGTACCTTCCATATAATCGCTGAATATTAGAAGCGGGAAATGCCACAGGCACCAGAAGATGCTGACTGCGGCCAATGCGCCCTTATCGCCGAGGCGCTGCATAAATGCCGGCAGCATAAAGCCTCTCCAGCCAATCTCTTCGCCGAGTGCCGTGATGAGCGAAATTAATACGCAAACTACCGTATATAAAGCCAGATCCTTTAAAACAATCGAAAATGCCACTCCACTGTAGCCGAAGTATTCCGGATGCATAGTCCAGTAAATCCTGTAAGGTATGAAAAGATATATGAAAGGAATTACTATTCCGAGCAAAACATATAACGGATTGCAGAATCTTATACCGGAATATCTGAATAGTTTGATGGGGTTAAATTTGTCTTTGTTATCTGCCATCGCTACCCCTGAGGCTATGAATGCCGAGATGGCAGGAACCCACATAAGAAGAGCCACCACCCACTCGATTTTGCCCGCACAGTATAGTGCCTCAGCTATGCCTGAGAGCAAAATTACGAGCGACATGAACACTGTGAGTGCTTTTTTGCTGATTCTGGGTTGTTTGAATTTTTCTTTAGTCTTTTTCATTGATTTTAAGCCTTTTCTCGTAAAAATTAAGTTTAGATTTAATGTATTATTTAGTTGACATAACTTTAATTTCGTTCTCTATCTCATCTAAAATCTGACTGTCGGGTCTGGTCATAATCCTGTACTGATACTGGGTCAGAGCCTCTTTGTAATAGTCGTTAATTTCGCAGTCCTCAATCCAGAGAGGGAGTATTTTTTTGCCAAATTTCTGCGCCGTCTCAAATTCGTAGCGAACCTCTTCGCTCTCCTGTGCGGATGATGAAAGAAGAATCAGAAACGCATCACATTTCTTAATCACTTCCGTCTCCACTTCTTTGTAATATCCGCCTATGCCGATGTCCTCAGGCGACTTCCACGTGAAAATCCCCCTGCTTTCAAGCTCCTGCTTTATCTCTGCCGCCACATTTGCATTTAACGTCTTGTGGCTCATGAAAACAAGCGGCGGTTTCGCCGGGCGCCAAGGTTCAGGCATTCCTGTCTCCCAGTAAAAGAAGATATTATGCGCCATCGTATCGGTTAAATCATCGTAAAACTGCGAGTTTTCAGGGTTTTTATCATAAAAGATTCGCCCAACCATCAGTTTGTGCAGGAATTTTTCATAATTTTCCATGTCTTTGCGGTCGATTACCCTGCCAAAGCCGATAATTTCATTCAAAGATCTGTTTCTCGCCTCTGCGCTTATCTCAAACTGCGGAAGCCAGAGCATTTCGTATATAAACGGTTTTATGCGGAATTTATCCTGCAGGTATTTTTCTACAGCAAGCCTGTTCTCTTTGATTCTTTTAGGAGAGAAAGTCACGTATTCGCAGGCTCTGTTTAAAAACCGAAGTTTTCCGTCCGATACTTGCATCGTGCTTCCCGGATAATAATCGAGCACGAACACGCCCATATGCGGCACAAAAAGCACCACATCGAGCTCTCTTTCGCTACCCTCGTACTCAATCTTCGGGCAAAACAGCGCATAAATATAGTCGGGCAGTGTTTTCATGATGTAATCATACATCTCCTGCTCCATCGGAAGTTTCGGTCTCTCGCCGATAAGTCTTGCCATATCTCTCCTCCCAGTGACCATTTAGGGACGTGTGCGGAGCACTTGGCGAGGTTCTTTCGAGCCTAGTGCGTGCCATGGGATTCCACTTGGTGAGGTTCTTTCGAACCTAGTGGAAGACCAGTGATATTTTGGCCTTTTTTACCATTTAAGAACCGTCCCCAAATGGTCTATTCACACTTCGAAAGCGATGAACCGCCGAAGTACTTGTTGGCGTAGTCAAACTCGTCCCAGGTCTCGTAGTACTCGAGGATGGTGTCGTCTGATTCGCTGGTTAAATATGTGTACTCAATACCGCTTGAGTTCATTGCCTTAATCATATATCCGCCTGATGCAAGTTTCTCTGATGCGAATATTTTGTCTGTGTATTCCTGTACGAAATTGCCGTCTGACATATGACCGTAGATAACATCCGAGCCCGTAAACTGAACATAGTATTCAGGCTCCATATTTTCGTCGTCAGTCATAACGATTGAAACTGTCTGCCATGTGCCGGGAATTACTACCTGGCCTTCTATGGTAAAGTAGTCGCGGATGTTGAATTTCTGGCCGTTTTCGGTTTCTTCGTCGATGATTCCCGGAACAAGATCTGTCACATATGTCTCGCCGCTTACACGGTCAATGTAATATCTGGTCTGTGAGCCTGTATAAGATCTGTAAAGCACTACAATCTGCTTGGCATCGCTTGATTCAACGACCCAGTATAAAGGAACTTCGCCTTCTTTAAGATAATCCACGATGCCGGGATTTTCTTCGAGGCATAAATTCTGAATTGCAGAAAGTGCTGCATCATCCGTGATAGGTAAAATGTCTGCGTTTGAGGTTGTATTATTCTCCGTGTTATTGTTGTTCTCGTTGGTTTCAGTCTGGCCGCCTTCATTTCCATTATTTGTTTCCACGGAAATGATGTCAGGATTATCTGAACTTATATTAATGTTAGTCTGTTGTTTGCCATTGTTTGTTTCCACATTTATGGTCGCAGGAGTGTTTGTACCTGCAGTCACCTCAACATTGGTATGGTTATGATATGAACATGCTGTGAGCGAAATTATAGATAATGCAGCAAGTGCTGCTAAAAGTTTCTTTTTCATTTTTGTATCTCCTTTTTGTCTTTTCTAGACTCCCTTATTTTACCACATACCGCGCAAAAACCCAAATTTAAAGGAGGGGTTTTCACCCCTCCTAAAATCAGCTGTCTTTCCAGTTATCGTGCCTGTCCTTGTCTTTCTGCCTTTTGTTTCTTATGGACTCAGGCCTTACCGAACTTTTTCTCGGTCTGTATTTCGAACAGTTTTTGCACTTTTTAAGATCGACATCTACAAATCCTTTTTTGCAATCTGCGCCCTTGCACACATAGTAAATGCAGGGCTCTGTTCTGTCTTTCATTGTTTTCTCCTGTTTCTTTTATGGTTTACATAACTCTCGAATATGCCTCCAGTGTTCTACCGTCAAAGCACACCCA
>JAEEOJ010000108.1 GCA_016284175.1 Lachnospiraceae bacterium
GCTTGCCGTAGCATATCTTAAACCCTTCCTCACGAACCTTCTTTGATACAATTGCCGTTTTGGGAAGCAGGTCTCTGAATTCAATTGAAGAAGCATAATCTTTTTTATTGGAAATGAATTTATCTACATCATCTTTTTCGGGTTTTCTATCCGTATTGATTTTGCAAATATCATCATTCCAGATTTTCTTTTCATCAGCCTCGTGAACAAGTACTACAGCAAGATCCCGGATTTCTTCAGGCGTTGCCTCAATATTTTTCTCAAAACATACCGATTCTGCATGACCTTTATCTCCATACACAAATAACTCCAGAGTACCGTCTGTATAAAGGATTGCTTTTACCGCGCCCAGGTTTTCCTTATCGTTATAGAAAATGAAAAAGTTAGGTAAATGATCATTTACATACCAGTCAAATTCGGTACCGTTTTTACCGTTCATATAAAAAACTGCGCCATCATTTTCAAGTTCTGTTTTCTTCACATCAGGCAATGCTTTTTTTAACGAATCAAGCATATATGTGCTTAACCGTTCAAATATTTTATTCATTTAATTCCCCTCATTACTTTCTCTGTTTCAAATAAGAACATTAATCAGTTCTGCTACAGGCCACATAAGAAAAAGCCATACAAAAGCAATTATCAGTAATGTATCATTATGCAGCGTCATGGCTAATAACAAAAGAATTAAAAATATTCCAAATCCGATTGCCGCCAGAACAAATAATCTTAAAACCTAAATCATATCGATTACCCAAATTTGATAGTTTTACACACCATATAATTCTTTTCTTCTCTTTTTGCTCTTAAATACTCTGTAAACAATCAGCATGATTAAACACCATACAAGAATTACGCCGCCTGTAACGAAGTCAAATGCAACAGGATAAAGGAACAAAATATCGTTTCTGACTGAAGGGAATATAAGCAGAATAATGCCTACAACCATAAACGATAATCCCTGGAATAAAGTCAGAAGAAAATGAACCAAAAGTACCTGTGATATTATTTTATCTGCTTCAGCTTTAGATGCAGGTTTCTGAATACATGCTCTTACCAAAAGAAGAATGTAAAGTATCAATGTTACCGTAATAATGATTGCATCAAATGAAAACGGTATCAGGTAAACCAGTATCGTTTTAAATGTCTGTAAAAAGAATAAACTTCACAAATGCGGGATCCATAACCATGTTGTGAATCCAGACATAAAGGTATGTGATTTTCTGAATGCTCGATGCATTAACAGCAAAATTCTGGATAAAAAGCAAAGCAAGAAAAATAATTATGCATTTGTTACGGTTAAAGTTTTTGTCATATGTAATTTCAACTGTGTTCTCTTCCATAATTTTTCCCTCCATACTTTTCTTTTACATTGAATACGGATTTCCCTGTGTGATACTGAGCGCATCCATAAGCGGATTCATCATATTTTTAGGGTCTGATGAAGGTCTGCCGAGAATATCGGTCAGTTCGTCATCGGCCATTTTTTTCATTTTCTTCTGATCCCCCTTAAGACCGCTTTTTACGGTGTCTTTTGAAAGGAAGCAGAATTCCACAAAAGGAACATACTGATTGTTTAAATCGATTGAGAGAATCGTATCCGTAAAACTGTTGTGAGTATCGAAAACTCCCACGTCTTCTTTGTATATGTTCTGAAGATAATAATCTTTTACGTCAGATACCGAAAAGATCGGACTGTAATTGCCGTTAGTCATTTTTACTCTGAAAAGCTTCTGCTCTTCATCGAATTCAAAATTTTCATTGCAGCAGATCTTTGTCGGATTAAAACTTTCATTAAGTTTTTCGTTTTCATTGACAAAATCAACCGTTCCTTTTATTTCATTTAAATCCATCTTTTTAAAAGGATTCCATATCGAAGTATATTTAAGCTTCTTCGACGATTTGATAAGCATTCCGTCGGGAACCTTTCTTAAAAAGTACGGCATTACTTTCTTCATGCATTTGTTGCATATGAACCAGTCATTCTTCCAGTTTGAAGGAAATTTGGCATTTCCTCCGCAGTTAAAACATTCACCTTTTTTAGGTTCAAACATAATAAATTCCACCTCCAATAATTACAGTTTTAATCTATTATATCATCCATTTGTCCCAATGCACATATAAAAAAGGCCACGATTTTTCGCAGCCTTTATCATAAAAGATTTAAAATTATCTGTTGGCGTACATCTTCTCGTAATAGTTCTGATATTCGCCGGATACGATGGGCTCCCACCAGCTTTCGTTGTCAAGATACCATTTGATGGTCTTCTTGATACCGTCCGCAAACTTGGTCTCGGGCAGCCATCCAAGCTCGTCGTGAATCTTGGTAGGGTCGATTGCATAACGCATGTCGTGGCCCTTTCTGTCGGTTACGTATGTAATGAGGCTCTCGGGTTTACCCAGTTCCTTGCAGATAAGTTTAACGATATCGATATTTCTCATTTCATTATGACCGCCGATATTGTATACTTCTCCGACTCTTCCCTTGTGAATTACGAGGTCTATAGCCTTGCAGTGATCCTCTACATAAAGCCAGTCTCTGACGTTAAGTCCTTCGCCGTATACGGGAAGGGGCTTGTCATGAAGTGCGTTGATAATCATAAGAGGTATGAGCTTCTCGGGGAAATGATACGGTCCGTAGTTGTTTGAACAGCGGCTGATTGATACAGGAAGTCCGTATGTTCTGTGATAAGCGAGTACCAAAAGATCTGCACCTGCCTTGGAAGATGAGTAAGGACTGCTTGTATGAATCGGAGTTGTCTCTGTAAAGAACATATCGGGTCTGTCTAAAGGAAGATCTCCGTATACTTCGTCTGTAGATACCTGATGATATCTCTTAATACCGTATTTACGGCAAGCATCCATAAGTACGCTGGTACCGATGATGTTTGTATCAAGGAATACCTGAGGATTTTCAATTGAACGGTCAACATGTGATTCAGCCGCGAAGTTTACAACCATGTCAGGATGTTCTTCTTCAAAAAGCTTTTCAACTGCTGCCCTGTCGGTAATGCTTTCTTTTACGAATCTGAAGTTAGGATTATCCATTACAGGTTCAAGTGTTGAAAGATTTCCTGCGTATGTAAGGCAATCCAGACAGATGATTCTGTAATCAGGATATTTGTTAAGCATATGGAAGATAAAGTTGCTTCCGATAAAGCCTGCGCCACCGGTTACTATAATAGTCATTCTTGACTCCTTTCTGCCCTATTGGACATTTCACTTAAGATGTTATCATTATATAGGGTGACGTAACGTAATGCGCAAGTACTTTTTTAAATTTTTTTAAAAATCTTTTTTTAGCTCATTATATTTCTTCAAAAATTCCCTGTATTTCGGATATATAAATTCACGGTAAGTCTTGGAGTATTTAATTTCTCTTGAAACCATATTTTTAAAATCTTTATGGGCACAGGAAGCCACTATTCTGTACAGTCTGTTTACATCTTTTCCGTCCGGAAATTCCGCCTCATAAACATATGCAGAAATTATACTGCCGTCTTTTCTTTCCATACGAATTCCTGTAGCAAATCCGTCTGTACATAAACCATATGCCGCATAACCGTTAATACTCTCAATTCTCATGGATTCCACACGAAAAACCAACGCATAGTATATAAATCCCGGAATGATTTTTTCTTCAGAATCTATATTATTATAATTATCTGACACAGTCATTGTACAAAGCGGACCGCTTCTTTCAAATGTGTATGATTCATAATATCCGCCCATTCCTCCGCTTTTTACCAGCTGAATCGATTTATACGGATTTGTCTTTTCTGCAAATTCCGATAGTATTATCAGAAGGATCACAACTGATATGATTAATGCCGGGATGGAAGCCAGTATTAATTTAGCGTTTAACAGTTTTTTCTTCATGAAAGACTGTCCTCCTTATTTGGTAAAATGTTTCTTAAATTCTTTTATTCCTTTTTGGATCCTGTAACGGGCTTCGCGATAAGTTTTCGTATGACTGATTTCCGTACACATATGTCTTATTAATCTTTTGTCTTCCACTGCATCAAGGAACTTATATAATCTGTCTACTTGATTCGCCTGCGGAAAATCGTATTCATACGTATAATGCATAATTCTCGTTCCGTCTTTCTGATTCAGAATGATATAGCAGATATATCCGTCTATACAGCCGTCAAAAGTTTTTCCGGTATAATCTTCTATTCCCATTGATGCCACACGTAAGACAACCGCATAATAAACAAATTTGGGAATTTCTTTTTCCTTAGCATCAACTCCCATATACATGTCGGATACAGTTACAAAGCAACGATTTCCATGTTTTTCAAAAACAAACGCATTTCCACTGCCGGCAAGTGCAACAACATCGTAGGGGTTTATTTTTTCGGCAAAATAGTAAAAAGCACTTCTCCCTACTATAAAAGAAAAAAGCAGTACCACGAGAAAGATTATTACAATTTTCTTGTTTGACTTCTTCTTTCTCATAGTACCGCCTCCTCATATCCGTTTAAGATTTAAAAGCTTTAAAATACCCTGATTCCTTGGTGATTTTAAATCCTTTTTTGGTTTTCTTTTCAACGAATACTTTGAATTCCTTATATCGGTCAGGTATGTAGCGCCGCTGATTGCCGTGACAGGACATTATGTATTTTAGTAAAGGTTCGGGTTTATCCACCAGCAGGTAATCGTCGTAAATATTCTTTTTTGTATTCGTGAAATATCTCTTTAAAATCTTTTCACCGTTATCAAGTCCGAATATAAGATACAGATCCTTTGCCGCCAGCACGATTCTTTCGTCAAATTCTTTTACTAGCAGGTTTATCTCCTTCATATGGGAGCTGCCGTAAGTACTTGCGAAAAGAAATCCGCCTTTCTTTAGAACTCTTTTTATCTCGGATATAACCTTATCCGGCTTGTCAAAATAAAAGAGCATGTGGTTGGCTATAACTATATCTACAGATTCGTCTTTTAACGGCATTTCTTCAGAATCAAATGCCTCGAATCTGAACTGTTCATTTACTGTCTTTTTTAATCTCTCGCTTTTTCCTGCTACCTTTTTAAGACTGTTCTCGGCATCGTTTACCATTCCGAGAGATATGTCTGAAAGAATAACATTTACATTTTCAGGTATCTTTTTGATGTTCTCCGTCCAGAAGGCACCGTTACCGCAGCCGATTTCAAGGATTGTAACCTTTTTATTCTTATCAACATTCTTGAAAACTTCCTCGAACAGCCAGGGGAACCATCCCTTTTTGTTAACCGAGTAGTTTTTGTGAAGATCTATTCTGGCTGAAATATTGCCTGAGTTTTTATACTGCGTATTTAAAGAATTTTCCATACCGGTAAGCTCTGTGATCTTAAGCATTCTGTCCCAGTCGATGTTTTTCTCTTTTTCGTAAGCATTGATGGTGCTGTCGATTGCTTCTTTTACGAGCTGCATCTGCTCAATCTTATCTTCTATAAGCTTGTACTGAAGGCGCATGGATTCCATTACATAATCCATATCGTTGTTCATCGTAAGCCCTTTTATTTCTTCGATGGAAAAGCCTAGGTACTTATACAAAAGCACCTGCTCGAGTTTTAGAAAATCTTCTCTGGTGTAGTATCTTGCGCCCGTTTCTTCGTTTATGAAACAAGGCTTTAACAGATTCTGAGTATCATAAAATCTGATGGTTCTGACAGATACCTTTGCCATTTTCGCGAGCTGGCCGGTGGTAAAGTATTCTTTGTTTTCTTCTTTGTTCATCATGCTCATAAACGCCTCATAAAATATGGTTTGTTTATGATTTTCAGAATTGCTTTTACGCGTTTCTGATATATAAACAAACCACAGATAAAAGTGTTACAAAAAATTTCAAATAATTTAAATTCCTTCCAAAGGAACATTGAGTTCCTCGCAGCCTCCTAAAACAAACTTACCGTTTTCAATGAGTTTAACCGCATTGCCTTCATAATCAACCGCTTCAAGGAGTCCGAGTTCATCATAGGGAATAGTTACATCCGTATGGCAGTATGTATAAGCTTCACCGTTTTCCTTGGCAATCATTTCCTTGCCGTCGGGATTAAATACTTTTACGCTCTCTTCGTTTGAATAACATGTATCGCCGAACGCAAAATGCGGTCCCATTTTCTCTGCAATAAGAATAGGGAGTTTGTTAAAGATATCATATTTCTTTGCAAGCGCATACGCATAGGTATTAGTACCGATTGCAGCCTCTCCCATGGGAAGTGTCGGATGATAGAATAAAAGATTTTCTTCGATGAATTCCTTGTTCTTCTTTTCGTCCTCGTAGTTGGTACATGTGTAGGCGGAAATCTTTCCGTCCTTTATTTCAAGTTCAATGTTCTTAAACTTAAGATCGTTTAAGAATACTTCTTTTACGTGCAAAACACCGTCTGTTCCCTTAAGCACGGGAGATGTAAATACTTCGCCCAAAGGAATGTTTACGTCTGCGAGGCAGTTTTCGTACTTGGTTTCCTTTGCAGGATCGTTTAAATCATAAAGCTTAACCTTAAGGTCAGTTTTATTACCGTTACAGCCGACAATGTGAATATAATCGGACTTATCCAGAGTATCAATCAAAGTCTGCTGAATAGCCTGATATGTATCCACGGGAAGCGTGTTGACGGTGATTATTTCTTTTAGGATTTCTTTGTAGTCTCCGATTGCGGAAACGGGCCATGCAATAATCGTAAAAGATCTCTCTTCTCTCTTGATATACTCATTGGTAATCTCCGCACTTTTTCTTCTAAAGTCCGTGATAAGCTCCTGCTTCTTAGCACCGTATCTTGCGGCATGTATGCATTCTGAGGGCACAAAGGAATCTTCGCCGAAAATTTCCATGCATGCAGGTCCTGCCCATTCTTCGGCTTCTTGCTTTAATTCCTCGTATGCAGCCTTAATACCTTCGATTCTTCTGGTAACAAGATGACCGTCTAACACGAGTGACATATCTTCCTTGTGGTCTTCGTCAAACTGAGGATTTGCCAGGCCGCCGTAATAACCGGGCTTAAAGATGCCTGTTCTTGAAAAGATGTCATACCCTGCTCTGTAGATTACGCTCTCAAGCCCCATGGCTCTGAACTGCTTAATAGCCTCGCAGGCAACTCTCTCAAAGCCTAATCTGTAGCGAAGATTGACTGTCTTTTTCTTTGATAAATCTTTCTTTGAAACAACGAATCCTTTTTTGAAACCTTCGGTATATGTTCTGCTCATTGTCTCTACTGTTTTATCATCAAGAGCCGCAATCGCTGTAAAGGTTTCTTCCTCGCTCTTTCCGACATATTCGCCGAAAGCATAAAGGGTTCTTAAGTCCGACAAATCATAGTTTTCAATGATTTTATTTGCATAAGCATTGTCGATTGTAAGCTGCTTGTTAATTCTCTTTAAGGATTCGTCTTCCGTGTAGTCAAATACATAAAAGTAAAGTATTTCGCGAAGCTCTTCTTCTTTTATGGGCGTGCCTTCAGCTAAAAGAACATTTCCGTACACTTCAAGAAGCAGTTCCATACGGATAACCAGTTCCTCTATATCGCACTCGAACACATAGGGAATCATACCGAAGACTTCGGCATAAACAGCCGATAAAATGCTGCCTGCCTCACCTAAGTTTTCATACGCATAATCCGGATTAAGGTATGATTTTTTATAATTCTCTTCGTAGATTTCTCCGTAAAGAAAATCGTTTCTCTCCCTTAATTCTTCAAGCGATTTGTTTCCTATCAGACCGTTAACTTTGATGTCCTCGTAGATATCAAGAAGACCCTTCACATATTTAGAAACAGAAACGAAAAAAGGACCATATATACCCAGTCCTTCCGCTTCTGTAATGATTTCTTCAATTCTTTCTTTTGATAATTCGTATCTTTCTGTCATAACCATCCTTTAACCAATCATACCGAGCCCGTACACATACATTAGGTAAACAATGTTTACCGCTGCTATTCCGAGCCCGATATGAGAAAAAATGTGATAAACGTTTTTCTGAAAATATGTTCTGATGGAGAGCGTGGCGGAAGTAAGTGAGAACACAAGACATAAAATCGCCGTAATTCCCACTCTTCCTTCTATCTGCCCTGCCAGTTTAAACGACATAATAAGTGAAACCAAAAGTGCCACAAACGAAATGAATGAAAGCACTATGCTCATTACAGACAATGGCGATACTTTTTTATCCGTAAATTTGTAATTCGCATTCGGAAGTTTAAACATTTATTTACCCACTGCCTTATTTTGCGCCGTATTCCTCGTAGTACTTGTCGATTGCTTCTTTTATGGTGTCATCGATTATAACTTCGCCGTTAACCTCTTTGTTGTACAAAGCTTCTGTTACATCTGCCATGGAAACGATGGCTGCTGTAGGAATACCGTATGTTTCCTTGATTTCGTCAAGTGCACATTTATCTGTATTAAGACCTTTCTCCATTCTGTTAAGGCTGACAATCAGGCCTACGATTGTTACATCTGCCTGAGCCTTGATGATGGGGAAGGTTTCCTCGATTGACTTGCCTGATGTGGTTACGTCTTCGATAATAACCACTCTGTCACCGTCTTTAAGCTTTGATCCTAAAAGAATCCCTGTATCACCGTGATCCTTTATTTCTTTTCTGTTTGAACAGTATCTTACTTCTTTTCCGTACAGTTCGCTGTATGCGATTGCTGTTGTTACCGACAAGGGAATGCCCTTGTATGCCGGTCCGAAGAGTACATCGAAATCGTCTCCGTACACATCGTGAATAGCCTTAGCGTAATATTCGCCGAGTTTCTTTAACTGATATCCGGTTACATATGCTCCGGCATTCATAAAGAAAGGTGATTTTCTTCCGCTCTTTAAGGTGAAATCACCGAATTTGAGCACTTTGCAGTTTACCATAAAATCAATAAATTCTTTTTTGTAAGCGTCCATCGAAACCTCCAAAATTTCATTTCAAACATTAAGATTTTATCATAAGGTCATGGATTCGTCTAATACTTTAAGTACAAAGCCGGACGTACTCCAATCTTGTTATAAGTCACACCCCAGCCACCACGCGAGCCCACCGAACCATCCATGCTTACAGTACCTCCAATATCATCAGTACCGGGGGTTCGGATCCACCATTCACACACGCAGCGACCGTGATCGTCATTTGTATAACCATAATTCTTGACAAGATTATTATAATCACTGTCAATTAATGCAAAAGCATTTGTTCCTCTATTTATCGCATATTTTGTGGGAGTACACATTAATTTCTGATTAAATATAACCTCATAATAGCTATCGTAGTAATTATGGGGTTTTAAATATTTCTTTATTTCTTCATAACTTATGCAGAACACTTTATCAGTAGTATCATTTCCGCCTGTTCTTCCAAAGTAAAGATCATTATTTTTAAGTGTTACTGATGCTATTTGGGATTTATCACTATCAGAAAATGCCGCATTATAAAAACCTTGATTAAGCCATTTTCTAAGATAACAATCTTCCCAGGTCATTTTTCCCGACTCCGTATGATATTGCTTGCAATCGAGCGCATATTTACTTATAACAAGCACTTTTCCTTTTTCATTGGACAATACCTGCCATTCAATATCTTCTTTTCCGTTTGTAGTATCGCCGTCCTGCTCATATTTGCCAAATTTTATAATGTCACCGGGTTCTGATCTCTCTAATTCACTTAATATATCTTCTGTTTTTGTTTCATTGCAACCGCTTCTTTGGCACTTATATGTAATTGAACCTTTTCCCGTAAATGTAGCTTCTTTAATTACTGTTCCTTTATCCCAGTTATGTCCTAAAGGGCTTCCTGATGAGAAAGTTTTAGTTGTATCCTTTTCACCGCATTCGCATGAATAATAGTAAACTGCCGCTTTTGTACATGTTGCGGCACTCTTTAAATACTTGCTTGAAGTATTTTTCTTATTGTATGTATGGCCTTTAGGCTTGCCTGATGTAAATGTGGATGTACCTTTTTCACCACATTCACATGAATAATAATATACTGCTGCTTTCGTACAGGTTGCTGAACTCTTTAAATACTTACTGTCAGTATTTTTCTGGTTGTATTTATGTGTATGCGAAGTAACATTATCAGGGTCATAAGTTCCCTTCTTGGTTGCTGTATATGATCCTCTTTCTATGTTGTATTTCTTACAAATTCCGTCAAACTCAACAGAATTAACAAAACCTGCAAAAACTTCATCCCTTGTCATGCCGTTTGCAAGGCCGTTAAGCCAGTCAGCCTTTCCCGGTGCATCAGATGCTCTGCCCATTAAGGCAATATAAAGATTCTCAACGTAGTCAGCATCGCTTAAGCCAAGGTTTTCATATTCTGCACTCTGAATAAAGTTTCTTGCACATTCTGCGCCGGTTATCTGTTTCTTTAAAAGTTTTTCAACCCAGTCCTTCTGTCCGCCGATATCGCCTCTTCTTTTGAAGCAAACCTTATAAAGTCTTTCCACAAAAAGATTTACATTGTTTATCTGATATCTGTCATATCCTACTACATATCTGCCGGCAGTAATTCCGTAGCTGTCGCAAATATTGTAGAATTCCTGAGAGTTCGCAAAGCCTGCAAATACTTCCTGTCTGGATTTTCCTGCATCCAACTGATTCATCCAGTTATTATATCCGCTGTCATCCGGATCTCTTCCCATAAAGAGCGCATATAAATCTCTTACATATGCGGAATTGCTCTTATTTTTCCTGGTATACTCCGGACTGAACAAAAATCCGTATGCAACATGCACGCCAACCGCCTTACCGCTTGTCAGCTGACTCTTCCAGTCCGCAAAACCGTCAGGATCAGACCCTCTGTCAAGCGTAACCGTATAGCAGCGTTCAACAAAATCATCGATTGTTCCCGCTGCTGCCTTCGGCTTTATTGTCGGAAATGAAATCACTGATAATACCATTACCAATGATAAAAGAATGCTTAAACCTCTTGTAATTCTTTTTTTCATTATGAATTCTCCCATTATCAAAAAAACAGCGTTACCCCTTGTAATTAAAGTAACATATAGTATAAAACTAAACAATAATAATATCCTTAAATTTGATATTAGAACCTCATTAGAGTATAATGTTAATAATTTGATTCTAATAATACTTACTTGGAAGAGGACTAAAAATGAGCGACAAATCACAGTTTAATGAACTGCAGCCTAAAAAAAAGAAAAAGAAAAGCGTAATCGGATATGTAATAGCGATAGTATTCTTAAGCCTTATTACTCTCGCTTCCTTAGGAGTTGCATATCAGTCAGTAAAATTATATAAAGACGAAGTAAAAAAGAATGAAGAAACCGTAGTTGAAGTTACCTATACGCAGGAAGAAGTCGATGAGATGGTAAAACTTGCCAGGGAAGATGCCGCTGAACAGGCTACGGCAGGTTTTTATGCGGAGCTTAAGGATACCGCAGAAAACAGCAACGGTATCGTTTCCATGCTTAGAAAAATGTATCCTGAATACTTCGTTTATTACAACAACAATCATTACGAATTCGTTGAAATAGACCATACCATTCCTCAGGCTAACTTCGAAAATGAAAACATTATCGCAAGCGAAGGTTTCCTTGAATATAAGGTTGACGGCGAAACACAGTCCGTAAAAGGTATCGACGTATCCAAATTCCAGGGCGATATCGACTGGGAAAAGGTTGCTGCTTCAGGCGTAAAATATGCCATGATAAGATTAGGCCTTCGCGGATATGAAACCGGCAAACTTGTAACGGATGAAAACTTTAAGGCTAATGTTGAAGGTGCTACCGCTGCAGGTATCGATGTGGGTGTTTATTTCTTCACACAGGCAATCAATCCCGCTGAAGCAAGAGAAGAAGCCGAATATGTTTTAAATGAGATTGACGGATACAATATTACTTATCCGATTGCCATAGACGTTGAGGATCTTTATAACGACAAGGCCAGAAGCTATAACCAGTCAAAGGAATCACGTACAGAGTGCGCTATTGCTTTTATGGATGCTGTTAAGGCTGCAGGCTACAATCCTGCCATCTACGGCAATTTAAATACATTTACAAAGCTTGTTGAGGTAAACAAGCTCGGCGAATATGACAAGTGGTTTGCACTTTACGATACACAGATTTACTTCCCTTACGAAATCACCGTATGGCAGTATTCCGACAAGGGCAGAATTGACGGTATCGAAGGCGATGTTGACTTAAACATCACATTTCCCAAAAAATAATAATGTGTTATAATTCAAGACTATGGAATACGTAAAAAGCGAAGCAAAACATTCTAAAACCGCATACAGTGCCCTGACTCTGTCGGGCTTATCCTTCGTGTCTGCAATACTCGGAGTATTTTTTATGCCCTTTATTCTTTCACCGATTGCGATGATTATTTCTCATCTTTCAAAAGGAAGATTAAAGACCAGACACTTTGCCGCGCAGGCTGCAATAGTAGTGGCAATTCTTGCATTTATATTAAACTGCTGTATGATTGCCCTCGGCATTTACAAAATACAGAACGATCCCCAGGTCAGAGGCAGATATGATGCAATTATGCAGGAAATGTACGGAATGTCTTTGGACGAGTATACAGAAATGGTAACCGAAGAATTTAAGGTAATGCTCCCCGAAATGCCGGGCAAATAATTATTTGAGGCAGAATAAATGTCCGAGAGAACATACAAAGCAAGAACAAACAGAGAAATAAGAAGTTATGCAAGGGAAAGACTTTTAGGAAACATGCTCCTTCCCTGTCTTGTTACGTTCTTTCTTTTTAACTTAAGAAATGTTTTCGAAATGTTAATGCAGTTTGGAATCCTTGGCACGGACATGTTTGCATTTATCTTTTATATTGCTCTTTTTATCACCGTTAATACAATCTGGGGACTGATAGAATACGGAATCAGCCGTTATTATCTTTCCTTTATCACCACAAAAAAAGCAAGCCCTGCAAATATCTTTGCGGGCTTTAAAGGTTCTACAGAAACAATCATCAGCATTTCACTGATTTTAACTATTATAAATCTTGTTGTTATGCTGCCTTATCTTATCTATTCGTTCTTCTATGCGGTAAACACAATACACAGTTTGATTTTAGGTCTTGTATTGTTTTTAGCCGGAAGCCTTATCTTTTATCTTATCAGAGCATACCTTGCTCCGGTTTACTACGTAATAGCAGACAATCCCGGCTCAAGACTTCCCTGGATTTTAGTTATTACTTTTTCTTTGATGAACGCAAAGAATTTCTTTAAATACATCGCACTTCAGATTTCGTTAATCCCCATGTATTTACTGGGACTGCTTTCATGCTTTATAGGCCTTCTCTGGGTAGTACCCTATGCCTATACTTCATATGCATACTTTTACGAATCGCTGTGCGAAGAATATCTTTCAAAGCAAAAGAAAGAATCGGTATTAACCGAATAATCTTTTAATTTCCAAGACTCTTCCACTTTAAGTAAGCGTTAATAAAAGGATCCAGATCGCCGTCGAGCACTGCAGAAGCATTGCCCGATTCTTCGTTTGTTCTTAAATCTTTTACCATCGTATAAGGCTGAAGGACATAGGATCTTATCTGGCTTCCGAAACCGTTCTCAAGCACTTCTCCTCTGATATCATCAAGCTTAGCTGCATTGGCTTCTTCCATGAGGATTAAGAGCTTTGCTTTTAACATCTGCATAGCCTTGTCTTTGTTCTGGAACTGGCTTCGCTCGTTCTGACACTGTACAACTACACCTGTAGGAAGGTGAGTGATTCTTACAGCCGAAGAAGTCTTGTTGATATGCTGTCCGCCGGCGCCCGACGAACGGTATGTGTCTATCTTTAAATCATCGGGATTGATTTCCACTTCATTGTCATCCGCAAGTTCGGGCATTACATCAAGGGAAGCAAAGGATGTCTGTCTTTTACCCTGTGCATTAAAAGGTGAAATTCTAACGAGTCTGTGAACGCCCTTTTCACCCTTTAAATATCCGTATGCATTGGGACCGTTTACCTGCCAGGCAACTGATTTTATGCCTGCTTCATCGCCTTCAAGATAGTCAAGGACTTCTACCTGGAAGCCTTTTTTTTCTGCCCATCTGGTATACATTCTGTAAAGAATGCTTACCCAGTCGCAGCTCTCGGTTCCGCCTGCGCCTGCATTAAGTCTTAAAATAGCGTTGCATGCGTCATGCTCACCTGATAAAAGCATGGATATTCTCATGTCTTCAAGCTTTGATTTAAACTTCTCAAACTCGGAAACAATTTCTTCTTCCATACCCTCTTCCTCACCTGCTATATCGATGAATTCAAGGATATCGTTAAACTGATTCTCCAGAGTCTTTACATCATCTATCGACTGCTTAAAGAGCTTACATTCTGTGCTTAATTTGTTTGCCCTGTCGACATCGTTCCAGAAAGTAGGCTCCTGCATCTCACGCTCGAGTTCGGCCACTCTTTCTTCTTTTCTTTCGATATCACAGGAAAGCTTAACCTGATTAAGCGTATCCTTAAGCGATAAAAGTTCAGTTTTGATATTGTCTAAAAGTACCATATTTCTCTCTCTAATCGTCGTCTCTTATCCAGACTCTGGTCTTAAGAGCAGCGCTTGTAACTGAATCGTTTGATTTGTTTGCAGTCTTGTTTGTAGGTGCAGTGTTTGCATCCTTAAAATAAACAGGCGCTGCATCTTTTCTTTCAAATACTCTTGACTGTGTATTTGTCTGTGTTGTTTCTGCCGCCGCACCGGGCTTTTTAAGTGATGCGAATGAAGGCATTTCTTTC
>JAEEOJ010000109.1 GCA_016284175.1 Lachnospiraceae bacterium
AAGACCATATGGGTTGTCTTAAAAGGCAGCGGTGCAATGTAAAAATTTAGGGGTTTCTAAGAAACCCCTTTTTTGATAAAATTTTATGTGTAAGGAAGATTTTTAAGACACGGAAAAAAGTGTTTTATCAGCGAGGATAAAAGATGAAAAAAATAGTAGTTTTCGGCGGCGGAACAGGACTTTCCTGCGTGCTCTCCGGATTAAAATTGTTTCCTTTGGACGTTACAACCGTAATTGCGGTCAGTGATAACGGCTCAAGTACCGGCGTTTTGAAGGAAGAATTAAATATTCCCGCAGTCGGCGATATCGGAAAAGTACTTCTTTCCATGGCCAACGTGGATGCGGATTTTGTCAATCTGATGGGCTACAGATTTTCCAAGGAAGGTTCACTTCACAACCATCCCGTCAGAAACATTATGCTTGCGGCTTTAATCGATACCAAGGGAAGCCTTGCGGAAGCCACCAAATACATGGCAAAACTCCTTCAGGTAAAAGGTACCGTGCTTCCTTTAACCGAGGAAAAAGTTGACTTGGTCGGCGAAGGCGATAACGGAAGTTTTATCGGTGAGGAATGTGTCAGCGAGCACATAAAAGACATAAAAAGACTTTATTACGATCATGATGTTCATATCTGCGAAGAGGTAAAAGACAAAATTCTTGAAGCAGACTTGATCATCTTCAGTCCCGGCAGCCTTTACACAAGTATTCTTCCCCACCTCCTTTCAAAAGAAGTGGTAGAAACCCTGAAGGTTGCAAAAGCTCCGCTTATGTACATTTCCAACCTCGTAACACAGCCCGGCGAAACCGACGGCTACAATGTCGGAGACCATATCGATGTCCTCAATCATTACCTGAAAGACAGAAAAATCGACATCGTAATCGCCAACAACGGAATCGTGGACGAACACATAAGACAGAGATATCTGGATACTGAAGGCAAGACCGTGGTTAAACTTGAAGGCATCGACGATACAAAGGTCATTGCAGATAATATCTTTTCCATCGAAGACGACAGAATTCGTCATGACGCATTAAAGACTGCGTACTTAGTATTTTCCTACATGATGAACAATTAGGATAAAAATCATAAAAGACAGAGTGGTGCCTTAAAAAGCACCACTTTTTTTATGATAAAGTTTACATAAAATGTGGTAAATGTTTGATTTTAGTGTTATAATCTAATGGATAATGGGCAAGAATGGGGGATTAGCATGAAATATGACATCATTATCGTCGGCGCGGGCCCCGGAGGTATATTCTCGGCGTTCGAACTGACAAAATTAAATTCAAATCTTAAAATAGCGATTTTTGAGGCGGGAAACCCGCTTGAAAAGAGAAAATGTCCGATTGACGGAGTTAAGGTCAAGAACTGCATTAAGTGCCCGACATGTGCCATAATGAACGGCTTTGGTGGCGCAGGTGCTTTTTCGGACGGCAAATATAATATCACGAATCAGTTCGGCGGTTCGCTCTACGAATATATCGGCAAAAACGAAGCCATCGATCTGATGAAGTACGTGGACGAGATTAATCTTGCTTACGGCGGAGAAGGTACGAAGTTATATTCGACCGCCGATACCAAGATTAAGAAAATGTGCCTTGAGAACGGCCTTCACCTTCTTGATGCGCAGGTTCGCCATTTAGGTACGGATATTAATTACATCGTGCTTGAAAACCTTTACAACCATTTGAAGGATAAAGTTGAATTTTTCTTCAGAACACCCGTTGAAAAGGTTGAAAAGAACGGCGAAGGATATACCGTAATTACAGCTGACGGCAGATATGACTGCGATAAGTGCATTATTTCCGTAGGACGTTCAGGCAGTAAGTGGATGGAAACGGTTTGTAATGATCTGGATATTCCGACCAAATCAAACCGTGTTGATATAGGTGTCAGAGTAGAGCTTCCCGCAGAGATTTTCTCATCTCTTACGGATGAACTTTACGAGAGCAAAATCGTTTACAGAACAGCAAAATTCGAGGATCTTGTCAGAACCTTTTGTATGAATCCTCACGGCGCTGTTGTTAATGAAAATACAAACGGTATCATCACCGTTAACGGCCACAGCTACGAGGATCCCGAGAAGCATACGGAGAACACGAACTTCGCACTCCTCGTGTCAAAGCATTTTTCCGAGCCGTTCAAAGACAGCAACGGATACGGCGAAAGTATCGCAAGACTTTCGAATATGCTCGGCGGCGGTGTAATCGTACAGCGTTTCGGCGATCTTACCAGAGGAAGACGAAGCAATGCCGAGAGAATCAGCGAAGGATACGTAACACCCACACTCGCTGCAACACCCGGAGATTTAAGCCTTGTTATTCCTAAAAGAATCCTCGACGGAATCATCGAGATGATTTATGCGCTTGACAAAATCTGTCCCGGTACGGCAAACGACGATACACTTCTTTACGGTGTGGAAGTAAAATTCTACAACATGGAAGTTGAGATCGACAACAATCTTGAGACACGCAACAAGGGCCTCTTCGTAATCGGCGACGGTTCGGGCGTAACTCATTCTCTTTCACATGCATCCGCAAGCGGCGTGTATGTTGCAAGATACATCGCAGAGTCGATGAAATAAAATGAATAAACGGGAAATGAATAAATGACAGACATTAACGAAATCAGAAAGTTCTTTGAAAATGACAGATTTGCCACCGAAAACGGAATGGTAATTGATTCGGTGGGAGACAAGACTGCAATATGCAGCCTTACGGTTGATAAAAGACATATGAATGCGGTCGGAAACGTTATGGGCGGCGTATATTTTACGCTCGCGGATTTTACCTTTGCGGTAGCTACCAACCATGACGAACCGGGCATCGTGTCACTTAGCTCAACCATTACTTTTAATGCGATTGCCAGAGGCGAAAAGATTATTTGCGAAGCAAAGCAGATAAAATGGGGCAAAACCACTTGCGTTTATGAAATGTCTCTGACTGACGAAAAAGGAAACCTTCTGGCAACGGTATTAACCACGGGATACAATACCCGCAAGTAAAAAGAACAATCACACAGGCGTTAACTTTAAAGGAGACGGAACATGTTAAGATTGGGAAAGGTATTCAGCATAACTAAAATAAGTGCAATTCAGGCTGCGGCCTTAAGTGCATTCTTTTTTGTCGTGTTTATAACTTCATATTCGAGTCTCGCTGCAGGCGAAACCGAAATGGGTCAGTGGGAAAATACAAAAATCCGCCAGCAGGCTGTGTTTAACGCTTCGATAGGAATGGATTCCTACGAGGTTGCGGAAGCACAGATAACGGGTGTTTCAAGACAGATGGAACTTGAAGACGGCTGCAACAAAGAGGTAATAAGCCCCGAAGCTCAGCTTTTAATGGATATAAGCAATACGCTTGGCGGACAGATTGGCATCGCGTGCTGCGATTCATATGTAAATGTACGTACAGCTCCCGATGTGAATGCCGAACCGACTGCCAAAATTTATGACGGCGCCGTAGTATTTATCAATGAAAAAGACGGCGACTGGTTCAGAATCAAATCCGGTAACGCTGAAGGCTACGTAATGGCTCAGTATTTCCTCTATGGTGAACATCTCGCAGAGCAGATTCTTATGGACGAGCCTTACACCAGAGAAGAACTTCTCGTAGACAAGAGCTACTCCGTAGGTATCACTCTTGAAGAAGAGGAAGCCATCAGACTTGCCAAGGAAGAGGAAGAGCGTAAGGAAAGAGAAAGAATCGCCAAAGAGCAGGAAGCTGCAAGAAAGGCTGCAATGGCAGCAGGCAATGCTTATTCTCTCGAAGATACAACCCAGCTTAGAAAAGACCTGGTTAACTATGCGTGTCAGTTCGTAGGCCTTAAGTACGTAATGGGCGGTAACTCACTTGAAACAGGTACCGACTGCTCGGGCTTCACGAAGCTTATCTACGCACACTTCGGATACGGCATCGACAGAACGCCTTCAGGACAGTACAACAACAACGGAAAGCTCGTATCTTACTCGGAAGCACAGCCCGGCGATATCATCATCTACGGTAAAAACGGCGTTTGTACACATGCGGCAATCTATATCGGAGACGGAAAGATTGTTCACGCTGCAAACAGCCGACAGAATACATATATCGGTAATGCAACTTACAACACCATCATGGGTGTAAAGAATATTATCGATTAGTAAAGAAAACGGAAACGAACAATGATAAAACTGCCCGAAGAATTTGAAAACCGAATGAAAGAAATGCTCGGCGACGAGTATGAGGCTTTCAGGGCATCATATGATGAAAAAAAGAAAACCGGAATAAGGGTAAACACCCTAAAAGAATCGGTTGAAGATTTTAAGAAAAGATTCCCGTACGAATTAACTCCCGTCGCATGGTGCGACACGGGCTTTGAAGCGGCATCGGACGAAAAATACGGACGAAGCGCCCTTCATGATGCAGGTGCATTTTATATGCAGGAGCCCTCGGCCATGGCGGTTGCGGCATCAATTGCGGGAATATGTGATTTAAAAGGCAAAAAGGTCTTGGATCTTTGCGCAGCTCCCGGTGGTAAATCAACGCAATTAGCCTCATACATGGGCGGCGAGGGAATCCTTGTTTCAAACGAAATAAACCGCGAGCGGGCAAATATCCTTTCTTCAAACATCGAAAGATGCGGCGTCAGAAACGCAGTGGTTTTAAACGAAACACCCGAAAAAATCGCCGATACTTTTGAAGAATACTTCGACGTGGTCGTTGTGGATGCGCCGTGCTCAGGCGAAGGAATGTTTAGAAAAGACGAAACGGCCATAAAAGAGTGGAGTGTAGAAAACGTCAAAACGTGTGCCGAAAGGCAGAAAGACATTCTGGATGAAGCAGTAAAAACGGTCGCTCCCGGCGGATATTTAGTCTATTCGACCTGCACCTTTGCTCCCGCAGAGGATGAGGAACAGATAAAAAATTTCCTCGGAAACCATCCCGAATTTGAAACCGTGGAAGTTCCGAATTTTAAATATTTCGACTGCACATTAAACGGCGCCAGACTTTGGCCTCATAAAATAGACGGCGAAGGACATTTTATCTCAATCCTTAAAAGAGAAGGCGAGAGTAAAGATTCCGAGTCCGGCAAAAAGAAAAAAAGAGAAGACCGCGCAGACAAAAAAGCCTCGATGCTAATCGAAGAATTTCTAAAAGAAAATCTCAACGGCTTTAAATTCGACAAAGACAACACAGTCTGCTTTAAGGATGCGGTATATCTTTTACCCGAAGGATTTGACAAAAACCTAAAAGGCCTAAAGGTTGTACGTCCGGGAATACACCTTGGCGACATCAAAAAAGACCGCTTCGAGCCCTCACATTCGCTGGCGATGGTTTTATCACCCGAAGAATGTAAAAGAGTGGCAGAACTTGACGAAGACGAGGCACTTAAATTCAGGCACGGGGAAGAAATCCGTAAGGATTTGGAGAACGGCTGGACGCTTGTTTCTTTTATGAGCGTATCATTAGGCTGGGGCAAGGCAGTGAACGGAAGCCTTAAAAACCATTACCCCAAGGGCTTAAGAATCATGTATTAAAGTAAAAAGGAAATATAAAAATGAAAACAAAAGTCTACATCGACGGAAGCGAAGGAACCACAGGGCTTCGTATCAACGAACGTTTTGAAAACAGGGATGACATCGAGATTTTACACATCGACTCCGAAAAGAGAAAAGATCCCGACGAGAGAAGAAAATTTATCAACGAATCAGACATCACATTCCTCTGCCTTCCCGATGCTGCGGCAATAGAGGCGGTAAGTCTCATTGATAAAGACAACGACAAAACAGTCATCATCGACGCTTCGACGGCTCACAGAACCGAAGAAGGCTGGGCATACGGACTTCCCGAACTCGGCAGTGAATTCAGAGAAAAAATTAAAACATACAACAGGATCGCAGTTCCCGGATGTTACGCATCGGGCTTTGCAATGGATGTTTATCCGATGATAAAATCAGGTTTTATCGGAACCGATTACCCCGTCTGCGTTAACGCACTTTCGGGCTATTCGGGAGCGGGCAAGAAAGCCATCGCACTATACGAAGCAGAAGATAAGAGAAACGATTTATATGCTCCGAGAATGTATGCGCTTTCACAGAAGCACAAACATTTAAAAGAGATGAAGGCAATCTCCGGACTTGATCAGGAGCCGCTCTTCGTACCCGTTGTGGACGACTATTACTGCGGAATGATAGTAACTTTTCCGGTATTTACGAACCTTCTTAAAAAGAAAGCAACTCCCGAAGACATTCAGAAGATGTTTGAAGAGTTTTATGCAGGAGAACAGTTCATAAAAGTAATGCCTTACGGCGCAGAAGAAGAACTCGGCAGTTTCTACCATGCAAACGATTTCGCGGGCAGAGACGATGCAAAGATTTATGTGACAGGTAACGAAGACAGAGTGCTTATCACTTCGATTTTCGACAACCTCGGCAAAGGTGCATCGGGCGCAGCAATCCAGTGCATGAACATCCGTCTCGGACTTCCCGAAGAAACAGGCTTAAACATCGGTTAATCATAAAAGAAAAAAACCAATAAAAATACAAATTCTATTCGTATATAAGAAAAGAGGAAAAAAATGCTTATCATACTTACCATTCTTGGAATATTAAGTGCTGCTTTATCAACCTTTTTATTTAAGTGGTATTCACTTCCCCTGCCCTGGAATGTACTGGTTATCATTGCATCCCTTATAGTCGGCATTATCCTTTGGGAAGTGATTTACTGGGTAGTTTTATATATCTGGTCACTTTTTATCAACAAGAAAAAAGAAGTTACTAAGCCTTCGAAGTTTTATAAATGGCTTTTTACCGAATCCACACGAATCGGACTGTTTTTCCTTAACGTGCATGTTCACGTTGAAGGCGCGGAAAAACTTCCCAAGCCCGGCACGAGATTCCTGGTAGTTGCAAACCATCTTTCAAACTACGATCCCATGAGTGTTATTTACGCACTCAGAAAACATATGCTTGTCTTTGTCAGCAAGCCTGAAAACTTCAATATTCCTCTTACCGGAGCAATGATGCACAAAGCCGGTTTTATGGCTATCGACAGAGACCATGTTAAAAATGCACTTGTTACAATCAACAAGGCAGCAGGCTATATCAAAGATGATTTGACCAGCGTGTTTATCTTCCCCGAAGGAACGAGAAACAGAACACAAAAGCCTCTTTTAGAGTTTAAAAACGGTGCGTTTAAGATTGCAACCAAGGCAAGCTGTCCCGTTGTTATCATCGCAATCAGCGGAACAGAATTTGTTAAGAAGAGAATTCCGAGAAGATCGGATGTTTATTTAAAAATTGTGGACGTTGTTCCTCCTGAAAGGGTAAAAGAATTAAATACCGCAGGTCTTTCGGAGCATGCGTTTAAGCTTATTTACGAGAACATTACTCACGGCAAGGATGAGAACGGCAATCCTATCGATCCCGAGGCTATAGTTCCGGGTGTAAAGAAGGAAGAGAAGACGGAAGAATAATTTCGTTATTGGAGTGGGAGAAAAATATGGAAAGAAAAGATGCTAATTTTTTCTCGGCACAAACAAGATTATGGGCAGGAATTTTTAATTACAAGGGAACAAGCACCAGAAAAGAATACTGGTTTGCTTTTCTGTTCCATGCAATTTTGGGAATTCTTGCTTTTTTAGGTATGCTTATCTCTTCGGGAATATTCTTATTGCAGGATTTTCTTGATGCACATATTCTTTTAACGGTAATACATTATATTCTGCTCGTTCCCGCAGTTTTGATTTTTATATATCTGGTTATTTCAATTATACCCTGGATTGCGCTTACGGTCAGAAGACTGCGCGATGCGGGAAAGAGCGGCTGGTGGACCATCCTTCTTTTATTCGTCGGAATAGGTCATGTAATTCTTTTATTCCTCTGTGCTCTCGGTTCAACCGTGGCTGGAGTTGCATTTTTTGCTGCCAACAACCGTCAGCCGGCAGTTTACGGACCGCCTGACTGGTTTGATCCTTCGTATAATCAGAACAACGATGTTTACGGACCTCCCTCACCGGATGATTTTGACCCGTACAACAACGAACCCCAGACCGAATACGGTCCTCCTGTATGGTTCGATGATGACGATGATGATTTCGATCCGAATATAAACATTACAGAGCCGATGTACGGACCGCCACCCTTTGACGAAGACGAGTATGACCCGGTTATCAATCAGAACGAAGATGTTTACGGACCGCCCGAATGGTTTGACGAGCCCGAAGAGTATGATCCCGAGATAAATATCAACGGAAATATTTACGGACCGCCCGAGTGGTTTGAGGGAAATAACGATCCCGATGATACCGACGAAACGAATGAAGACGGCCTTATTATTGCACCGTTAGAAGAAGATGATTTTAACGTCGAAATAAATATTGAGCCCACGGTTTACGGACCGCCCGACTGGTTCGAATAATCCTGTTTGGAGAAAAAAATGAAGAAAAAAAATAACTCCGGACTGAACGCGAAGATTAAAAACAATCATATGCAGCAGCTTGCTGATTACAGAGAAGAGACACTGAGACCCCATCCGGATCTCAGGTCTCTTTTCTTGGAAATTACACCGTTTTGCAACGAGCACTGTCTGCACTGCGGTTCAAGATGTGGCGATATTGATATTTCCGGAATGCTTACAAAAGATGAAATAATTACCGCATTAAAACAGGTAAAAAGAGATTTTGATATTTCAAGAATGCGCCTCTGCGTAACAGGTGGCGAACCGTTACTTCGACCTGAGTTTTTTGAAATAATGGATGCGGCAAATAAGCTCGGTTTTGGCTGGGGAATGACATCAAACGGAACCCTGGTTGATAAGGAAGCCGCAAGGAAACTAAAGGAGACCGGCTTAAAAACCGTATCCGTCAGCGTCGACGGACTTAAGGAAAACCACGAATGGTTCAGACAGTCGCCCGGATGCTATGAAAAGACAATCGAGGGCATAAAAAACATGCTCGAAGTCGGCATTTCGCATGTGCAGATTACGACTGTTATTTATCATAAAAACATCGGTGAGCTCGACGCAATGTATGAGGAATTCAAAAAAGTCGGCGTCCGCTCCTGGCGAGTAATCAATATCGAACCGATAGGAAGAGCCAAAGACAATGCAGAACTGATGCTTTCAAAGGATGAATATATAAAGATGTTTGATTTCATCCGTGAAAAGAGATTTGAAAGCAAAATGGAAGTTACCTACGGCTGTTCGCATTACCTCGGAACCGATATGGAGCGCGAGGTAAGACAGTGGTATTTCCTCTGTAACGCAGGTGTTTATACCGCAAGTATCATGTACAACGGTGATATCGGCGGATGCCTTGACATCGAAAGACGTCCGGAACTTATTCAGGGTAATATCAGAACAGATAATCTAAAAGAAGTATGGGAAAACAAATTCGTTAATTTCAGAAACGATTTTCGTAAAACAGGCAAATGCGCCGACTGTCCCGATTATAAATTCTGTGCGGCGGATTCTTTCCACACCTGGAACTTCGACACTATGGAGCCGAATCTGTGCATGAAGGGTATTTTATTTTAGGAGAAATTATGGATATCTCATGTGAAGAATGTGCAAACTTTGTATTTGACGATGATGAGGAAGAATATGTCTGCTGCGTGAGCATGGACGAAGACGATTACATCCGTTTGAACACGGATTCTCATTATCAGTGCCCGTACTATCAGTGCGGCGACGAGTACAAAGTCGTAAGACATCAGATGTAATTTTATAAGGGGGTTATTATGGACGAGAAGATTGCTACTTTAAAAAAGTGGGTCGACGAGAGCGACAATATTGTATTCTTCGGCGGTGCGGGAGTTTCAACGGAGAGCGGAATTCCGGACTTTAGAAGCGTGGACGGACTTTACAACCAGAAATACGATTATCCGCCCGAGACGATTTTAAGCCACACGTTTTTTATGAGAAAAACGAGCGAATTTTATAAGTTTTATAAAGACAAACTTCTTTTAGAAGGTGCCAAACCAAACAAA
>JAEEOJ010000110.1 GCA_016284175.1 Lachnospiraceae bacterium
TGTTTGATATAATATACTTAATTTGGAGTAAAGAAATATGAAGATAGACAGACTTATCGGAATATTGTCGATATTGTTGCAAAAAGAAATGACAACTGCTCCCGAACTGGCCGAGCATTTCGAGGTTTCGCGAAGAACCATTAACCGCGATATCGAGGCTCTGTGCAAGGCGGGAATACCGATTCAGACCACACAGGGAGTCGGCGGAGGCATCAGCATTATGAGCGGATACAGGATGGATAGAACCATTCTTACATCCAGAGATATGCAGATGATTATGGCCGGACTTAGGAGCCTGGACAGCGTGAGCGGCAGCAGTTATTACAGTCAGTTAATGGAGAAAATCCAGGCGGGCTCCTCGGAGCTTGTTAGCGGAAAAGAATCCATGTTAATTGATTTGTCATCGTGGTATAAAGCAACACTGGCGCCGAAAATATCGATGATACAGGATGCAATTGAAAACAGGAAGCTGCTTAAATTCAAATACTTCGCTCCGTCCGGAGAGAGCGAGCGAACCATCGAGCCGTATTACGTAGTCTTTAAATGGACCAGTTGGTATGTGTACGGATGGTGCCTTAAAAGAAAAGATTACAGGCTTTTTAAACTCAATCGAATGGACAATGTACAGGTATCAAAGAAAGAATTTGAATGCAGAAACGTACCGCTGCCCGATATGTCGGCGGAACTTTTATATCCGAGAAACATCAAAGTTACAGCGCTGTTTGATGCGGATATGAAGTGGCGTCTGGTCGAGGAATTCGGAACGTACTGCTGCAGCGAAACCGAGGACGGAAAGATTCTTTTTGAAGAGTATTATTCCGATTTGGATAATCTGGTTTCGTGGATGTTAACATTTGGAGATAAGGTTGAAGTTCTTGAACCTGCAGAGGTTCGCAACCGCCTAAAAGAAATAGCAGATAATATGAGCAGAATATACGGAGAAAAAAATGAGCAAAATAGAAAGATATGAAATTAACGAACAGTGGGCACACTCAGGCATCGTAAAAGCAGGAGATTTCTGCTTCTTAAGCTACTGTGTCGGAAACATCGGAGGAACAATCGAAGAGCAGATAAACGGTGCTTTTGACAATATGGAAGAGCGCCTTGCAATGGTCGGTCTGACACTCGAAAACGTAGTTCAGATGGACTGTCTTTTCAGAGATGTTTACAACATTCCCACAATGGAAAAGGTCATAAAAGAAAGATTCAAAGGCAACTACCCTGCAAGAAAATCCATCGAGACAAACTTCGCACACGTTGGCGGAAGTGACGGCCTTCATTTCCAGGTGGATGCGGTTGCATATTGCGGAGAATAAGTTTTAGGAGGAGTAAGTAAATGAAACTCGAAGGTTTTGGAATATTTGTGGATGATATGAGTACTATGATCCGCTTTTACAGGGACGTGCTCGGGTTTGAAATAAAAGAAGATGAAGATGCATCAAATGTATTTTTGGAAAAGGACGGAACACTCTTTTTACTTTACAGAAAGTCGGATTTTGAAAAGATGACCGGAAGTTCCTTTTCTTACTGCAAGGGAGTTAACGGTCATTACGAGATTGCTCTCGGAGTTGAAAACTATTCTGCAGTTGACAGAGAATATGCGAGAGTTACAGGGTTGGGTGCCAAAAGCGTGATGGAACCCATAACCGAGCCCTGGGGACAGAGAACATGTTATGTCGCAGATCCGGAAGGTAATCTTATTGAAATAGGTTCGTTTGTAGAGGGATAACATATGGCATTCGATTTTAAGAAAGAATACAAAGAGTTTTATATGCCGAAGAACAAGCCGTCAATCGTAAAAGTTCCGAAGATGAATTACATAGCAGTCAGAGGAAAAGGAGATCCGAATGCGGAAGGCGGCGAATACAAAGAGAGCATAGGGCTTTTATACGGAATAGCTTTTTCAATTAAAATGAGCAAGATGGGAGACCACAGGATAGACGGATATTTTGACTATGTAGTTCCTCCGCTTGAAGGCTTCTGGTGGCAGCAGGGCGTGACCGGAATCGATTACAACCATAAAGAAACTTTTGAGTGGATATCCGTGATCCGTCTTCCGGACTTTGTCACAAAGGAAGAGTTTGAGTGGGCAAAAGAAGAAGCAGCGAAGAAGAAAAAGACAGACTTTTCCAAGGCTGAATTCTTTACATATGATGAAGGCTTATGCGTTCAGTGCATGCACATCGGTCCATACGACGATGAACCTGCAACAGTCGATGCAATGCACGAATTCATGGAAAAAGAAGGTTATGTATTGGACATCACCGATAAAAGATATCATCATGAGATTTATTTAAGTGATGTGCGAAAAGTTGCACCCGAGAAACTCAAAACCGTGGTCAGACATCCAATCAGAAAAAAATAATCAGATAACCCTAAAAAAGAAAGGAAAGTCAAATGGAATATATCAGAGTAACAAAAGATAATCTTGAAAGCGAGCATATCTGCTGTGCGATTGCAAACAATAAAGACATTCAGGTGGCATCAAAAAAGGCCTGGCTTTCAGAAAGATTTGATGATGGTCTTGTGTTTATAAAGAGTGCGGAGAGAGGAAAATGTTTTGTCGAATTTATTCCCGCGGAAAATGCATGGAATCCTATTGATGCACCGGAATATATGTATATTGACTGTCTCTGGGTATCGGGCTCATTCAAAGGCCACGGCTATTCGTCTGAGCTTCTTGAAGCCTGTATAAAAGACAGCAAAGAAAAGAAAAAGAAGGGGATCTGTATATTGTCTGCTGCTAAGAAAATGCCTTTCCTGTCAGATCCGGGATTTCTAAAACACAAAGGATTCGAAGTGGCCGATGAAGCGGATAACGGAATTCAGCTTTGGTATTTACCGCTAATTAAAGATGCAAAGAAACCTTCTTTTAAGGAGTGTGCGAAGCATCCTCATACCGACGAAAGGGGATATGTTTTATATTACACGAATCAGTGCCCTTATAACGGAAAATACGTACCTGTTCTCGAGGAAACTGCTAAGGCGAACGGAATAAAGTTTAAGGCAATCAAACTTTCGACTAAAGAGGAAGCACAGAATGCACCGACACCGATTACTACATATGCTTTCTTTAAGGACGGAGAGTATGTAACCAACGAGCAGATGAACGATAAGAGATTTCTTAAACGCGTTAACGGCTAAAGGAGACACTATGCATTTTGTTGATGCAAAAGGAATATTAAACAGGAACGGTGGATTTTGCGGAATGAATGTATATCGCGGGTGTACTCACGGCTGCATTTATTGTGACGGAAGAAGCAACTGCTATCAGCTTAAACATAAGTTTGAAGACATAGAAGTAAAGCAAAATGCTCCCGAACTTCTGGATAAGGCTCTTAAATCAAAAAGAAAAAAATGCATGATTGGAACAGGCTATATATCTGATCCCTATCTACATTGCGAGGAAGAAATAAAGCTTACTCAAAGATGTCTTAAGGTTATTTTGAAGAATGAATTCGGTCTGGCGATTCAGACAAAATCTGACAGAATTCTGCGTGATATTGATTTGCTGGATGAGATAAACAAAACCTCAAAATGTGTGGTTCAGATGACGCTCACAACATATGATGACGAGCTTTGCAAAATCATTGAACCGAATGTGTGTAACACCAAAAGAAGAATTGAAGTGCTTGAAGAAATGCAAAAGCGCGATATTCCGACAGTTGTATGGCTCTCGCCGCTATTGCCTTTTATAAACGATACCAAAGAAAATGTTCAGGCAATACTTGAAGAATGCGCACGTGTCAAAGTAAAGGGAATAGTCAATTGCGGAATGGGCGTAACATTAAGAGAAGGCGACAGAGAATACTTTTATGAGGCACTTGATAAGCATTTCCCGGGTTTGAAACAAAAGTATATTGAAACATACGGATATGCCTATGAAATCCTGAGTCCGAATGCAAAAGAACTATCTGAACTTTTCAGAAATTTCTGCAAAGAAAAGGGTATAATGTATAAAGCGGATGACGTTTTCGCATACATGAATGAGTACCCCGAGAAATACAAACAACTGAGTTTATTTGAGGAGGGAATATGAATAAAGAATGGTCGGAATTAAACAAACAAATGCAGACTCAGTTAAAGAAAAAAGATACTTTCGAAGATGGTATCGAATCTTTGATTGAATTAAGAAACGAAGTCTGGGAAGTGATTGCTTCTTTTAAGAGGGATTTGAAAAAAGAAGATTTCAACGCAATCCCTTTCTTAAAAGCGGAAGGCCTTCACAATAAAACAATTGCCTATTCGCTCTGGCATGTTTTCAGAATCGAAGACATTGTTGCGCATGATCTCGTAAAAGGAGACGAAGAAGTTTTCATTAAGAAAGGTTATGATAAAAAAATCGGTTCGCCAATCATCACCACGGGTAACGAACTTTTTCAGAACGATATCGCGGATTTCTCCAAACAGCTTGATTTAAAAGAACTGTACGCATACATTTCGGATGTTAAGAAAAGCTCCGAAAAGATCCTAAAAGAATTAACCTACGAGGATTTGAAAAGAAAAATCCCTGCAGAGAAAAAGGAATATCTTAAATCTCTACACGTCGTAAGCGAAGACGAAAGCGCAGTCTGGCTCATTGATTACTGGTGCGACAAAGATATTCGCGGACTGATTCAGATGCCTTTTTCGAGACACTGGATAATGCATACCGAGGCGTGCTTAAGAATAAAAAGTAAGATTATTAAATAACGAATTATTGTACATTTTTTTATAATAGTGCTATACTTCACTCAAGGCAAAGATGTCTGACAAACGGATATCTTTGCCTTTTTATTTTTTTATTAGGAAGAAAAGTCATGGAAAATAAGCTTATTCAGGTTGTTTCGGCAACACCTGGTTTAAAAATCGGAGATGTGAAATTTAATACAAGTGAGATTACAGACATAATAAATCAGTCGGCAGAAAGCGGGCTTATAGTGTTTCCCGAACTTTCAGTTACAGGGTATACTTCGGCGGATTTGTTTCAGAGCGATTTACTCCTAAAAGAATCGGAAAAAGCCCTGCAGGAAATTGCGGATGCTACCAAAGGCAAAGAACTTACGGCAGTAGTCGGAATTCCTTTCAGGTTTGCAAACTGCATTTATAACTGTGCGGCGATTATTTCGGGCGGAAAAAGAAAAGCGCTGATTCCCAAATCATATATTCCGAATTATTCTGAGTTTTATGAGGTCAGATGGTTTACTTCGGGAAAAGATATAAAGAATATGACGGTAAAAATCGGCGGTGAAGAAGTGCCTTTCGGAGTAGATATACTAGCGGAAGATGAGGCAACGGGAGCAGTTCTCGGTGTTGAAATATGTGAGGATTTGTGGATACCCGATAAGCCAAGCACACATGCTGCATTGGCAGGCGCCAACATACTTGCCAATCTGTCGGCTTCGGATGAACTTATAGGGAAACAGGACTACAGAAAAGAACTTGTAAAGCAGCAAAGCGGTTCGTGTTATTCGGCTTATATTTATGTTTCGTCGGGAACGAATGAGAGCAGTACTGATCTTGTTTTCTCAGGACATTCGATTATTGCCCGGAACGGAAGCATACTCGCGGAAAGCATCTTCCCTGAATATCCGCATATCGAAAAAGCGGTAATAGATCTGCAGGCGATAATGCATGACAGAAGACATCAGAACACATTCGAAAACGAAAATGTAAACGGATACAGAAGAGTTTCGGTTAGCATTAAAGCCATAGGAAAAAATGAAGTCGGCGCGAGAGAACTTGGTGAGATTTTAAAACAGTACGACTATCCTATTGCAAGAAATCCTTTTGTTCCGAAAGACGATAATTTAAGAAAATCACGCTGTGAAAAGATACTTCGAATTCAGGCTAACGGACTGGCAACAAGAGTCCGTTCGACAGGCATTAAAAATCTTGTTATCGGAATTTCCGGCGGACTTGATTCAACCCTCGCACTTTTAGTCTGCCATGAAGCAAAAAAACTCGTAAAGGATATTCGCATCATCGCATATACAATGCCCAATCGCGGAAACACAACCAAGACAACGTTTGACAATGCAAGCCGTCTGATGGAACTGCTAGCGGATGAGTCCCACGAAATACCGATTGAAGAAGGAGTGAAACTTCATCTGTCGGAGCTCGGACATGAAGAAACATATCAGGGCGAGGGCGATGTGACATACGAAAACGCACAGGCCAGAATGCGTACTTACATACTGATGGATGCCGCAAACATGAAAAACGGTCTTGTGGTCGGAACAGGCGATTTGTCGGAGCTTGCGCTCGGGTGGTGCACGTATAACGGAGATCATATGTCGATGTATGCGGTAAATACTTCGGTTCCCAAAACTCTGGTTCAGTATATCTGCAGAACCTATGCATACACATGTGAAAACGAGGAATTAAAAGAGGTTATTTTATCAGTATGCGATACGCCGATTACTCCCGAACTGACACCAAATAAAGAAGGCGAAATAGCGCAGAAGACCGAAGAAAAAATCGGCAAATACGACCTAAACGATTTCTTCCTCTTTTACACTTTAAGATACGGATTCGAGCCTGCAAGAAGCGTGGCATACGCTATTAAAGCTTATCCCGAACTTGCGAGCAGCGATATATTTGAAGCCGCGAAGAAATTCTTTAAGCGATTCTTCACGCAGCAGTTTAAAAGAAGCTGTCTACCCGATGGTCCGAAGGTTGGTTCGGTATCGTTATCACCCAGAGGCGACTGGAGAATGCCAAGCGATGCTTCCGTAAAACTGTGGCTTGACGATTTGGAAAAATAGAATCAGTAAAGGAAAAAATATGAAACCGATTATAGGAATTATTCCTCTTGTCGATGAGGAAAAAGACAGTTTATGGATGCTCCCGGGCTATATGAATGGAATTGAAAAAGCCGGCGGTAGTCCGATCATGTTTCCGCTTACGAGCGATGCGGATGATATAAAAGAACTTTTGTCTAACGTTCAGGGCGTGCTTTTTACCGGCGGTCATGATGTAAATCCGGCGATATATAATGAAACTCCGATAAACCAAACGGTCTCATTTTGCAAAGAAAGAGACGATATGGAAGCGGAAGTTTTAAAGCAGGTTTTGGAAAAAGATATGCCTCTTTTAGGAATTTGCAGAGGAATTCAGTTTATTAATGCGTACCTCGGCGGAAGCCTTTATCAGGATATACCGACACAGTTTCCGACAAAACTTAATCATCATCAGAGCCCGCCTTATGACAAACCCGTTCACAGAGTGATCATAAAAGAAGACAGCAGTCTTTTCGGCCTTTTAAACAAAAAGAGTCTGGAAGTTAACAGTTACCATCATCAGGCGGTAAAAGAACCGGCACCGTGTTTTAATATCATGGCCGTTGCGGAAGACGGACTAATTGAAGCGGTGGAGATAAAAGACAAAACTTTTGCATGGGCGCTGCAGTGGCATCCTGAATTTTCTTTTATGAGTGATGAAGACAGTTTTAAGATTTTTAAAGAATTTGTAAGGCACTGCGAAAGATATTAAAACATGTCTGCTTGACGATTTGGAAAATTAATCTAATATTAGGTTTATGAAGAGAATTGACCCTGAATCCTTAGGATTAATATGCCAAAAATTCATAAACGCCGAAGCCAGATTAATCAGTTCGAATTCGAGCGGGCTTATCAACGATACTTTTCTTGTGAGCGCGGCCGGTAAAATGTATGTGGTCCAGCGCTTAAACAGAAATATGAATGCGGACTTCCTTGAGTTTAATTACGGACTGTATTCGAAAGCCTGTGAAGAAAATAACTGGCTTTATCCGAAGTGGATAAAAGACAGTGAAGGCGAGTATTTTTATACCGATTCCGATGATGATAAGTGGAGAATGTATCCGTTTATAAGCTGTGAAATTCTTGAAAAACCTCTTTCGAAAGAGCGGCTCTTTTCGCTCGGACAGGGTTTGGCGAGAATGCATGAAATCTTTGATTCGATTGATGATAAGCCTAAGGCAGTGTATCCGATGCTTCATGATTTAAGTCACTATTACGATGAATACAATCGTGTGCTAAGCGAAACGAAAGAAGAGCGCGACGAAGAATTGGAGAAAAAAATTGACGACAAAATCGATGCAATGCTTAATGTACAGCTCGACACTTCATCAGTCATTCACGCAGATACCAAACTTTCAAACATTCTTTTTTGCAACGGAAAAGTGGTCGGTTCCATAGACATGGATACGATAATGCCCGGCTCAATATTGGAAGACATCGCAGACTGTATTCGTTCATCCTGCGTATACAGCGGTAGATTTGACAAAGAGGCCGCAGAGCAGATCATAAAAGGATACGAAAGCCTTTCTTCCAAAAAAGAAGTCGAAAAAGATCTGCCACGGGTATTTGAAAAAATCTGCTTTGAACTAGCACTTAGATACTTCACGGATTCTATATCCGAAATTAAATATTTTAAGGAAATCTATCCCGGCTACAGCAGGGAGAGAGCAAAGAGTTTATTGAATATATTATGGGGGTAAGTTATAGTACTTATCCCTATTTATTTTATGAGGAAATATGTATAATAAAATAGGTGTTCAAAAGAGCACAAAGAGGAGAATGAATATGCCACACGTAGAGATTAAATGTTTTCCCGGCAGAACCGAGGAAGTTAAGAGTAAATGTGCTTTGGAAGTTTCCAAAGTAGTAGCGGAAACTTTGGGCTGCAACGAGTCAGCGGTTTCCGTTGCCATAAAAGAAATAGAGCAATCAGACTGGAAGGAAAAAGTCTGGAATCCGCAGATTGTTGAAGAAGAAAAATATCTTTACAAAACTCCGGGTTATACCTGCGATTAAACATGAAAAAGATTTTAGAAACCGAAAGACTTTTCTTACGCGAAATGAATACGGATGATTTCGATGCGCTTAAAGCGGTGCTTGGCGATAAGGAGATTATGGCTCATTATCCATACACTTTCGATGATAAAAGAGTCATGGACTGGATAGAGCGCAACGTGAACCGTTACAAAGAAAACGGCTTCGGACTCTGGGCAGTGTGCCTGAAAGATACCGGCGAAATGATCGGCGACTGCGGACTCACACTTCAGAATATCGAAGGTGAAATGTTGCCCGAAATCGGCTATCATATTCGAAGAGACTGCCAGCATAAAGGCTATGCGAAGGAGGCGGCTAAAGCAGTTCGTGACTGGGCTTTTACGAACACGGATTATCCGTCTCTATACTCGTACTGCAAATACACGAATGTGCCTTCGATCAAAACAGCCGAAGCGATAGGAATGCATTTTGAAAAAGAATATCCTGACGAGGCCAACGAAGTTACTCACGTTTCGGTTATTCATAAGAATGAGATAAATAAATGAGCGCATTATACGGAATAGGCGTGGGCGTCGGCGATCCCGAAATGCTCACATTAAAGGCCGTAAATATCATAAAAGAATCAGATATCATCTGCCTTCCGAAGAAAGAGAAATCGGAATGCAGGGCTTTTAATATTGTCGAAAAAGTCGTTCCTGAAATAAACGAAAAAGAAATTCTTTGCTTTGATTTTGAAATGATAAAAGACAAAGAAATTCTTAAAACTCAACACCGCGCTATTTTTGACAGTGTAAAAAAGTACATTGAAGAAGGTAAAAATGTAACCTTCCTTACTATCGGCGATCCGAATGTTTACTCAACGTTTTCATACATTGCGGAACTGGCAAAAGAAGAAAATATCGAAGTAAAAACAGTAAACGGAATCAACTCTTTCTGCGCAGCCGCAACGGCACTCGGTATTTCGCTCTGCGAGGGAGAAGAACAGTTTCATGTAATAGCAGATACAAGCGATATAGAAGAGGCATTGAAATTGAGCGGAACAAAGGTGATAATGAAGTGTGCGAGGTCAATGCCTTACATCAAAAAATGCCTTTCCGAATATAGAGACAGCATTGAAGTATATGCGGTTTCCGAATGCGGAACAGCCAAAGAGCGAAGCTTTTACGGTATTGATGAACTCCCGGATGATTCCGGATATATGATGACGATAATTGTAAAAGAGATTTAATTCTTTTAAGGGGAAGGAATAGTGAGAGACGAAGATTTTAAAAGATTTGACATGCAGAAACCGCCTGTCAGAACCAGATGGTATTTAAGGCCGCTGACATACATTTTAAGCGCGCCGGATGTTGCGAAACACAAATGTAAAATCACAAAGGTGAATACGGAAGGCTTGAAACCTCCTTTCGTTCTTCTTTGCAACCACAACGCTTTTATGGATTTTAAGGTTGCGACCAAGGCAATCTATCCGTGGAGAGCAAATTATGTTGTTGCAATTGACGGTTTTATCGGCAGAGAAAAACTTCTTCGCGATGTCGGCTGCATTTGTAAAAGAAAATTTACGAATGATATTACGCTCGTAAAACAGCTCTCACAGACCATAAAAAACGGAGATGTTGCGGTAATCTATCCCGAGGCGAGATATTCTTTATGCGGCACAACCGCCGTACTTCCTGAATCCCTCGGAAAACTCTGCAAGCTTCTTAAAGTTCCCGTTGTAACTTTAATATGTCACGGACATCATGTAAATTCACCTTTCTGGAATCTCCACGACCGCGGAGTGAAACCGACAGAGGCAGAGTTTACTCAGATTTTTACGGCCGAAGAATTAAAAGATGCATCTGTTGAAGAAATCAATCAGAAGATAGTTGAAATGTTCCAGTACGATGATTTCGCATGGCAGAAAGAACGCGGAATCAAAATCACATACAAAGGTCATGCGGAAGGACTTCACAAGGTGCTTTACCAGTGTGCTTCCTGCAAGACAGAGTATAAAATGAGTTCCGAAGGCAGAATTCTTAAGTGCAATGCCTGCGGAAAAGAATGGGAGATAACCGACTTAAGTGAACTTAAAGCGGTATCCGGCGAAACAGAATTTTCGCATGTTCCCGACTGGTACGAATGGGAAAGAGAAAATGTCAGACGCGAGGTTGAAGAAGGAACATATTCTACGGGCGTTCTGCCTGTAAGAGTTGATTCGCTTCCGAACGCGAGAAAATATATTCCGATCGGCGAAGGAACGATGGTACACGATATGAACGGCTTTACCGTAAAAGTAACGGATAAGGACGGAGATGTTCATGAAATGGTTAAAAATGTGCCGTCACTTTACTCCTGCCACATCGAGTACGAGTATCTCGGAAAGTTCGGCGACTGCGTGGATTTAAATACGCTTAAGGATACCTGGTATACCTATCCCGATCCTGGGAAGTGCGAGTTCTCAGTCACCAAGATGGCCCTCGCCACGGAAGAACTTTACAACGCATACTGGAGGAACCAAAATGGCTGAAGATTGTTGGGTAATGAAAGGAAACGATTATTTTCGTTTCCGTACAGGCGGAATTATAATTCACGACGGTAAAATGCTTTTCGTTCAAAGCAAATTCGGCGGAGATTATCTCTACACGGTCGGCGGATGCGTTCACATGTGCGAAACCACAAAAGACTGCATTGAACGTGAGATTTATGAGGAATCAGGCATACGCGTTCACGCCGAAAGACTGGCGGTTTTATGCGAAAACTTTTTCAAAGGCCACGGCGGAATAGTTGAAGGAAAGGACTGCCACACCATAGAAATGTATTACATCCTTTCGGTTGATGACATGACTGATTTTAAGAGCGTAACCGATGATGGTGAAGATCTTGTCTGGGTACCCGTGGAAGAAGTTAAGAACAGCGTTATAAAACCTTCTTTTATACCCGAGAGAATAGATGAGATTTTATCAGAAGACAAAATAATACATATTATCGAGGAGCGCGACAGATAAGGGAAGGCACGATGATTAAAGCAGTTATTTTTGATATGTTTGAAACCCTTGTAACATTGTTTACCGGCAAAATCTATTTCAGCGAAGATATCGCTGCGGATGTCGGCGCAGACCTTCAGGAATTCAGAAAAAGATGGCATAAAACCGAAGAAGGCAGAAGTACCGGAGAGTACACGATAGAAGAAGTATTTGAAACAGTTTTCAAAGACCTTGGAATTTACTCCGAAGAAAAAGTTAAGCAGATAACCGGGAACAGAAGAGAATGCCTTAAGACCACTTTCGATGCGATGCCTGAAGATTCGCTTAGCCTCCTAAAAGAATTAAAAAACAGAGGCATTAAAATCGGCCTTATATCCAATACATACTCAGACGAAAGAGATGCCATAAGACAAAGTGTTTTGTTCCCGTACTTCGATGTCGCACTTATTTCTTATGAGCAGGGAATACGCAAACCCGCCCCCGAATTGTTTACAAAAATGACCAAAGAACTCGGCGTCAAACCTGAAGAATGTTTGTACGTCGGCGACGGCGGTTCCAAAGAACTCTTCGCCGCAAGAGATGCAGGAATGCATCCTGTACAGTGCACATGGTTCCACGATTTAGCCTTCGAACCGCACGTTCCGTGTCCGATATATGATGAGTTTGATCACGCGAATACTCAGCTAGAAATTTTAAAATTTATCAAATAGAATAATTTGAATTCAATTAATTCCTAATTCTTTATGAAAATATTTTAAAGTTGAAAAACGATATAATCTGTTAAATTCTTTATCATGGAGAATAGATAATCCTTTGATATGAAGGATGTATTTATCCACATAATTCAACGCTTCCAAAGTTATACGATTTATATTTTGCATTGTTTCGATATATTCGTCATGATCTATTATCGCTTTAGACGAAGAAATATAAGAGGATTCTTTTATAATAACTATTTTTGAATAATCCAATCCGGATTTAGATTTTCTGGATCTTTTAGAATTCTTAAAATGATAAGCATTTTTATGATTAATTGAAGTTCGAAAAGGAATGCAGATAAAGTAATCATCGTGCGTATCAATTAAAAGACAATTGTATGGTCGCGATTGTTTATACATCAGTTCCGGATAATCAGATAAAGGGTAGTTGTTTATAAAATCACTGGATAAAAGATAAATATCATAAACATATTCCATATAGGACTCCTTGATAAATTTATATAGATTAATATTTTTGGGGAAAAATAAAGAAAAATGAAAAAACGGGATTGATTTCTCAATCCCGTGAATATACTTCGCTCGGTTAATTTTATATTACCGACGAGTCAGAACCGTCACTCGTCATCTTCGCTCGGTTAATTTTATATTACCGACGAGTCGGAACCGTCACTCGTCATCATTAAGCGAAGCTAACAGATTTCTCTGTCTGAATATATTATAAATTATACATTTGGGATTAGCAATATGGATAATAATGAAAAATCAAAGAATGTAATACTGATTATACAGTATTCTTTTGAAAAAAAGCAATGATTAATTTATCAAATGCAAACTGGTAAAATCGCTTCTTTAGGGTTCTTTATTTTGATAATTGTGTTTAATTATTTGATTACGTTAATTTGCCGATATAATATAAAAAATATATAGTATTAAAATCAAGATAAAAAATTAGAATAGTCGGATTTAAGATGGTAACAATATTTAATGATGTAAAGAAAATTTCTATGGAGAATTATTAGAAGAATAGGATTATAGGCAGAAAGTCCATTTGACCCCGCAAGATGTAAATAAGGAGATTTGAAATGAATGATATCAAAGATTTGGATTTTTGGGAAATCGGAATAAATAAAGATAATATTTTTAGATTATTAAAAGATTTTAAAGGGAGAATTTTTAATTCGTATATTTCAAAAGATAATGTTGTAGGAGAAATGGACTTTGATACGTTTAAAGAATTTGTTAAGCATAATGAAACGAAAACATTGTTTTATTATGCTTTCCCGCTTGAAAAGAATCGTGTATGTATCAATGAAGATTTTTTGTCTTTGCAACAAATAAAAGATGAATTTGTTCCGTTATTTGAACAATATGGAATTACGATAGAAGCAATTTCAAGAAAAATACCTGACAAATTAAATCTGTTTTATGAGATTGACAAAAAGTATTATTCGGCCAAAGAAGTTTTTTTATTGGATAAAATTGTTGCTTACAATAAGAAAATATCAGATGATTTTGATAATAATTCTATTACAGATCATGTCAATATTTATGTTAATTACAATGGTTGTATCTTTAGAACAGTAATTTCAGATGACACGATTTTAAAAGAATATGATAATAAAAGAGTAGAATTTCTTAAAGATATTCTTTTGAATGCCGTAAATGATATTCAACAATTAACAGATGAAAATGAATCGGCAAATGGTGATGGATGGGAATTACTTGCTAATTATTTATTTAAAGACAAAACCTTTTGGTCAAATACTACTCAAAAAGAACGTCGAGTATATTTCGACCAAAAAATAAATCAAGTATCTATTCGCCCTAATGATGATATGGAATTTATGGATATTCTTCATAAATGTTTGAAAGGAAAAATAAACATTTCTTTGGAATTAGCAAGAGGATACCAATGGCGTATTTCTTCTGAAATATATAGTTATACAGAGCAATCAATAAAAACGGAATATGGCGATTTTCGTAAAATGAAAAAATGCCGAGAAGATTATTGGGCAGAAACAATTGCTTGTTGGAATGATGAAGATAAAACCCGATATCAAGATACTGTTTATTGTGATATTTGTGAACATAGAGAAGACTGTACTTTTGAAGGTAAAGCAGTTTTGTTTAATCAGGAATACTAGATTGCATTTAGAAAAAAGCGTTGAGAAAAGTCACTAAAAAGAACAATAAATAATCTAAAAGGCTCGTTACCCCATATTTTTTGTCCTATATAGGATGCAAGATATGGGGGTATTTTTTGTCTTTTACTTTATATTGCTAGCGATAAGATTGAGGTTTTATTTGCTGATGATTTGTAAACAGTTAATTTGGGGATTTATGGATACTACGTGTAGTTTCATCTTTTATAGCATTATGCGTGTAGTATTTTTGGGATTTGTAACCGATACTACATGCGGTTATTTATTTTATGAAATTTAGCGTGTAGTTCTCTAAGAATTTGTAACCGATACTACATGCGTTTCTCGCCTTTATTGAATTCTGCGCGTAGTTGCCCAAAAACCGCGAAGCAAAACTACGCGCATAAAAGACACAGCTCAAATTCCGCGCGTAAAAATCCTAAAAAAGCTTGTTGACAGAAAAATAAAAGTGTATATAATGAGTATATACAATAATTAATTATTGGCAAAAAGGAATTCGCGACTCTTTTTTGCCGGCGCGCAAAGGAAAACCATATGGATATCATTATCAGTAACGCTTCGGGAGTTCCTATTTACGAACAGATTGAAGAACAAATTAAGGGCCTTATAATGACAGGAGAACTGAAGGCAGGGGACGCTCTCCCTTCAATGCGACTCCTGGCAAAAGAATTACGCATCAGTGTCATCACTACAAAACGTGCCTACGAAGATCTTGAGAGGGACGGCTACATTGAGTCCGTCATCGGCAAAGGAAGCTTCGTTAAGGGAATGAACAGTGAGATCGTAAAAGAAACCATGCTTTACGCCGCTCAGGAACTGATGGAAAAAGCAGTGGATAAGGCAATTATCGGCAAAGTATCTCTCGAAGAAATGAAGGAGCTGCTTGAGATTATTTACGAAGAAAAGAAAAACTGACAGCATAAAAACTCAGAATTATTCTAATGTATTTCGAGGACGAAAATTATGGAAGAAGTTAAGAACGTAATAGAGATAAAAGACGTAACAAAAGATTACGGTGATTTCAAGTTAGATCACATTAGTTTTTCCGTTCCCGAAGGAAGCGTATGCGGCTTCATCGGACAAAACGGCGCAGGAAAAACTACGACCATTAATCTTATTTTGGATACCATCAACAGAGACTCCGGAGAAATAAAACTTTTCGGAGAAAACATCGACGGAAAAAGTGCCGAGCTTCGCGAAAATATCGGCGTTGTTTTTGATGAAATGGGCTTTCATGATTTTATGACGGCCAAAGACATCAACATCATGATGAAGAATATTTACAAAAACTGGGACGAAGAAAAGTTCTTTGATTATTTAAAGAAATTCTCCCTTCCGAGCAGGAAAAAATGCGGCGCGTTTTCACGCGGTATGCGAATGAAACTACAGATTGCCGTAGCGTTATCGCACAATGCAAAAATGCTTATAATGGACGAGCCGACCAGCGGTCTCGATCCGATTGTAAGAAACGAAATGATTAATATTTTCCGTGAATTCGTGCTCGAAGAAGACCATACAATTCTTCTTTCTTCACACATCACGGGTGATCTTGAGAAAATCGCCGATGAAGTTGTATTCATTGACGGCGGTAAAATTGTGCTTGTGGGAAACAAGGATGAAATCCTGGAAAAACACGGCATTTTAAAGTGCAAAAAAGATGATCTGGAAAAGATCAGCCCATCCTTAATAGTAGGTTATGAATTAAGCAGTTTCGGTGCAGAAGCTCTCGTTAACGACAGAAAGGCAGCAGAGAAACTCTATCCCGAAGCAGTTATCGAACCCGCAGCGCTTGAACAGATAATGATTTATTACGTAAATGCAGGAAAGAGGTGAGTAGCATGAAAGGTCTTATCATAAAAGACATAATGTGCCTGAAAAAACAGCTCACCATATTTGCTATCGTATTAATTGCGGTTGCCGCAGTATCAATTATGTTTGCGATTAGTACGAAATGCGGAAACATTGCCATAGGAAACGCCACTATGCTGGAAGAAGAACAGTTTGGCGAGCTGGATATAGTCGGTTTATCAACCGCGATTATGGTCTTTTTTATGCTGATTCCTCCGGCTTTGCTCGCAGATTTGTTTTTTGTATTCGACTGTGACAAAAAAGCAGGATTTTATAAAGTTTCGGCTTCACTGCCTGTTTCGACAGAGAAAAGACTTCTGGCCAGATTTTTAACCATAT